>NZ_JAWPOJ010000506.1:0-1001 GCF_033344235.1 Vibrio sp. Vb1554
GCATCGTGAGATAATGCCTTGCGTTGCTGCTCAGCTAATTGTCCAGTGAGTTCACGGCAAGCATCGCTAAGAGTTCGACCTTGGCTTTCAGCCATTTGTTGAGCTAAACGTTTTGTTTCTTCGTCTACACGAAATTGAATTCTAGTATCCATGGTGAGCTCCTTTGTTGTGTGTACGAATGTTAGCACTGGTGTTGGGGTAGGGCAACTAACAAACGCCTCAAGAGGGACTGTCAACGCGTGGCGTTTCCAGTCCCAATGAGCCGCTGTGGTTGCAGTTGTTGTGTTTGAGTTTAGTTGTTATGCGTTGCCAGCCCCTTAGGCGGGCGTTAGCCCTCAGGAGGAAAAATGAAAATATCCATTATGGCAGCAGTTTCTGAGAATGGAGTAATTGGCTCTGGATTGGATATACCTTGGCATGTACAAGGTGAGCAGCTCCTGTTCAAAGCTATGACTTACAATCATTGGCTTTTAGTCGGTCGTAAAACTTTCGACTCAATGGGTAAACTTCCCAATAGGAAATATGCTGTGGTTACTCGCTCAGAAATGGTCTCGAATGATCCAGATGTTATTTATTTCACCAGCATTGAATCGGCATTATCTTACTTAGACAATACGACAACACATGTCTTTGTTTCTGGTGGTGGTGAAATTTACAAAGCATTAATCGAACAAGCAGATGTTATCCATCTTTCAGTGATTCATAAGCACATCTCTGGCGACGTGTTTTTCCCTTCAGTTCCACAGAGTTTCAAACAAACATTTGAGCAAAGTTTCAGTTCAAATATTGATTACACGTACCAAATTTGGGCAAAGGGCTAACAAACTGTTTAAGAGGGATTCACAACGCGTGGCATTTTTACTATGCGTTGGTTTTAGTGGTTAAGGTGGTATGCGGGAGCTTCGGTATTGCGTTGCTCACCCCTTAACAGGGCGTTAGAGCACTCCTAGTAAAGTAACATAGAGTTAACAAAATAATGTTAGATAAATTAGTTGGTAAGG
>NZ_JAWPOJ010000507.1:0-1001 GCF_033344235.1 Vibrio sp. Vb1554
CCAGAGACCATTGGATACATGGCTTTGATCGATGAAGCTGGGGATATTTATCGAGATGCTGTCGGTATGATCATCAATACCAGTGGTGCACAACGTGAATATCAATCGAACAAGAAAGAGTTTGCCTCTGCGTTGGCTGATGTAAAACGTCTTGAAACCGCTGGTGGAGAAGACTATCGCAATATCGAAAAAATTGAGCAGCTTATGGCGAATTTTACGTCGAGCTTTGAGAGCCAAATTCAGCCGAATATTGGGCATCGCAGTTTAGAAGAAAACGTTGAGCAAGTCCGTCAGTTGTACGAGGTGAATCTAGCCCCAATTGAAGACATGCTCAATGCGGCAACGGCAGAAGGTCGACAAAGCACACATGATGCGCTTCTCCAATTGACCGATTCATTCAACGATATTGAGAACACCATTTACGCGCTAGGTACGTTTGCGGCGATCGCAACAGTGTTCATTGCATACTTGTTGTCTAATTCAATCACAGGGCGTTTGACCGCGCTGGATACTTTGGCACAACGCGTGGCGGAAGGCGATTTGACAGCTTCTCCTATCAAAGACGAATCGGGTGATGAGCTTTCTAACTTAGCGACCTCTTTAAATAAAATGCAGGCATCTCTAACGGGGTTGATCGGCTCTATTTCAGTCGTGTCTGAAGAAGTTAAGTCGGTCACGAGTGAGCTGTCTGTTGTTAGCCAAGACATTGTTTCTGGTGCGAGTAGCCAAGCCGACAAAGCGAACCTCATCGCAACGGCGGCAGAAGAGCTGAGTTTGACCATTTCACAAGTGGCGGAACAAGGTGCGTCTACCTTTGAAGAAGCTCGTAAATCAGAAGCCACAGCCGAACAAGGCCGTACTGTCATTGTTGAAATGGTAGAGAGCATTCAACAGGTATCGAAGCAAATGGCGGACATGTCGGTTCAGATGAATCACCTTGGTGCTCATGGCGAGAAAATTGGCGCAGTCATTAAAGTGATTGAAGACATCGCAGAGCAAAC
>NZ_JAWPOJ010000508.1:0-230 GCF_033344235.1 Vibrio sp. Vb1554
CAATCGCAATACCACCGGCAACCAACCACAATACGTCCCAGTTGATCAGTTTGAGCTCTTCTTTGCCCATGATGCCCGTTAAGGTAAAGACTGCCAGAGGAATAATCGCGACGACGTACGTATTCATGCCATGAGCTTTGGTGGTCATCCACAAGACGATGGTGAGGGCGAAGGTCACGTAAACCACCATTGCGCGCCAGCTCTTTTTGAAAGTGCCATCCAACTTGAGT
>NZ_JAWPOJ010000508.1:240-1001 GCF_033344235.1 Vibrio sp. Vb1554
TTCATTTCTGGCTCGCTCGATGGGAACAGCTTTTGCAGTAAGAACCAAGCGATGGTCAATTGCACTAAGACAAAAGGTAAGCCCATCATCATCCATGAGAGGAAGTCGATGGTGTTTTCTCCAGTGAGATATTGCAGTGCGATGGCGTTCGGTGGCGTACCTATTGGCGTCGCAATACCACCCGTATTGGCGGCTATTGGAATACACAAAACCAGTGCTTTAATGCCTAAGTCACCTTTCGGTGCTGACGCCACAATAGGGCCAAGTAGCGCTAACATCATGACCGTTGTTGCGGTATTGGACATGAACATGGAAAACACCGCGGTGATCAACATCAGTCCGAGCATGATGAATTTGGGCTGGTTGCCAAACGGTTTAAGCAACACGCGAGCGAGGTTGTTGTCGAGCTCATACTTAGAGGCGGCAATCGCTAATGCGAAGCCGCCCATAAAAAGAATAATGATTGGTGACGAAAAGGCAGAGAAGATATCAGTGTAGTTGATCAGCTCGCCAAGATCGTGCCCTGGTGGTGGATTGCGAAACAGATGCAAGCCTTTGTCAGAAATCATGATCAGTTCGAGAGCGATAATAAGAATGGACGTAGCAAAAACGGGAACCGGCTCAAGAACCCAAAGTAGGGCAGCAAGAAGAAAAATGGCCAACAAGCGATGCTGAATTAAAGTGAGATCATCAATGGGAATAGCATCAATCGGCATCATCAAAACACCGAGCGGAATTAAAAAACACACCAGCAATTTAGC
>NZ_JAWPOJ010000509.1:0-1001 GCF_033344235.1 Vibrio sp. Vb1554
TGCTGCCCTTTTACAATGGCCTGCTCGACGGCTTGTACCGCTTCTTCCTGATAGTAGCGAAGGCCCAGATCGCTCATGTCTGGATGCTGTTCAAACCATCTATTCAGTTGCTGGTTGTCCCGCCCCAGCATTTCCAACAGTTCTTCTGGTCGGTGCCATTCTGGCAGTGCCTTGGGCATGTTTTGCGGGCGGCGAACATCACGATACCAGATGCCACTTTTTGCCTTCGCAGCAGAACGGTATTCACGCCCGTTGGTCGAAAAACAAAATGGGATTTTGTAGCTGACTTGGCCTGACGAATCTTCCCAATCTGGCAGGTAAGACGGAAAGTTGTCCGCCACTTTTCTTAGTTGCTCTGCATCATTCGCGGCCTGTTGCTCAAGCTCTTCGCGCAGCAGTTGCATGTCAAAGTACTTGCTATAGCGATAGGCTTCTGTGAGTGTGGATGACACATCTTTGTTGCTGCGTTTTGCTTCAACAACACCCACGGGTTTTAAGCCGATGAAGAGCACATAATCCGCCTTCCCTGCTTTCCCCGTTTCATCTTTACCTGTTGGCCATTCGGCAATGGCGATGTTGCGGCCCACTTGCGGACGTGTGCCAGAGGCAAAGTTAAGGTTTTTGGTATCAGCATCCCACCCCGCTTTTCGCAGCTGGGCATCAATCAGGAAGCGCGTTTCTTGCTCGTTAAGGTCGAGACTGCGAGATGTTGCTTCTTCCAATACCGCTTTACGGTAGGCCTTGCGCTCGAGCTCGGTCTTCTTGGATAACTCCGCTTCTTTTTCTTTCAGCTGCGCTTCCAACGCGGCAATGCGGGCATCGGCCTGCGCCTGGGTTTCGTCTTCTTTACTTTCGAGGACCGAGATGTAACCGCTTAATGCCGTCAATCTTGCCTGTTGAGCTTCAAAATCCGCTTTGGTTTGTGCTTCGGAAGATTGCGCTATCGCGAGTTGCTCCCTGAGATTGAAAATCTCCTTCTCTGAGTAGTTAGGGCTTTCGGA
>NZ_JAWPOJ010000510.1:0-1000 GCF_033344235.1 Vibrio sp. Vb1554
ACTCCACAACCCCGCCTCAATACCTTGTCTGCGTTGCCTATTTTACTTACCAACCGACAGACATATTGTTCAGAAATCAGAGTATCGTGACGAAAGATCTTTCAAAACAGAGTCGTTACCACTCAACAATACATACAACCCGTTGTTTATTTAAGATTTCTATAATATGTCACCCAAACGAGTTGGGTTAGTTTTTGTATTGGTATTATTCACTGTAGACAAAAGTATGATGTTTCTCCAGTTTCATAAAAGAGATACCTGAGCCGAAACAAGAACAAAGATAAGACGTTATTTACTGACGATAAGTGGCTGACATTGTGGTGGAATCGCTTTTTTCTTTTTAGGTTTAGCCGCTACTTTTTCTGGCTGGGGCTTCGCAGGGACAACTGCTTTTGGCTTCCAACTCGCTAACTCCGAACCACACCCATCACCAGAAGGAGGAGGTGCTTGATCGACACAATTAGAGCTTGAGTCAGGGCATGATAAGCGCACATGAAAATGATAATGATGTCCCCACCAAGGACGAACTTTACGTAGCCAAGAACGATCTTTTCCCCCTTCCTGAGCACACAGTTGCTCCTTGATAACAGGGTGAACAAAGATACGAGCCACCTCATCGCTCTTAGCAGCATAACGGATGAGTTCAAAATGCCTCTTATCCCATCGATGATTTAATATCGAGTAGTCTTGCAGATCAACCACACTCATCGGTTTCGGCAATTGAAGTTCGTTATAGGAGAGAGGAGAGTCAGCTAAACGCAACCAGATATCAATATCCAGCCCCGTTTGATGGCTTGAATGACCAGATGAAAAACGGCCGCCACGAGGTAAAGAAAGGTCGCCAATTAGTAAAGTAGTTTTTAACTGTTGATTCGCCTTTAAAGCTAGGCTTTCAACAAAATCTATAGTGTTAGGGTGCCCATAGTAGCGATTCGTTCGACTACGTAACACTTGATAACCTGTACCTTCTAAAGGCAGGGGGGAGGCCCCATCTAAGCAG
>NZ_JAWPOJ010000511.1:0-1000 GCF_033344235.1 Vibrio sp. Vb1554
TCATCTTCAGTTTGGTTGAATATGGATGTCGTAAACTCGACCATTTTTCATCACAATAGTGTGATCTTCATTCCATATTTTGTGTCGCAAATAATCTAGGCGGCAGAGACTACATGAGACTTAAATGTTTTAGAACGGTTTGGTGTCTTTTTTATTGAGTTTTCTGAAAATAAACAAAAATCAGAGAGAAATCGTAAGATTTTGCGTCTCGACCGACACAAAATCTCATGATTTGTAGGGGTTATAGATGGTTATGCAAGGTGTAGGTCGAGCGGCGTTTTGCTTTTTCGGCCGCCGATTTCACGGGTGAGGGTCGGGATCAGGTAGCCAGAGACGTTTTCTAATAAGCCAGCCATTAGTTGTCGGGCTCGTTCGTCATCGACCATAAAGTGGGCCGCTCCCTGGACTTTGTCTAGCACGTGCAAGTAATACGGCAGGATCCCAGCATCGAACAGGGCCTCGCTGAGCTGGCTCAGGGCATCAACGGAATCATTAACGCCTCTTAGTAAAACTCCCTGATTTAGCAGGGTGACATAGGCTTCTTTTAGTTTTTTCATTGCCTGGCGCAGCTCATCGTTAATCTCATTAGCATGGTTGATGTGCGTAACAAGGATAATTTGCAAGCGTGACGCTTTTAGCAACTGACACAGCTCATCTGTGATTCGAGCTGGGATCACTACAGGCAAACGGCTGTGAATGCGCAGACGTTTGATGTGCGGAATCTTAGCAATGTGTTCCAGCAGCCAATGAATCTCATCGTCTTTTGCCATTAATGGATCACCGCCAGAGAAAATCACCTCATTGAGCTCTGGTTTTTCCGCCATGTATTCGATGCACTGGCTCCAAGCTTGTTTGCCGCTCTTGTTCTCTTGATATGGGAAGTGACGACGGAAGCAATAACGGCAATTCACCGCACAGCCGCCTTTGACGATCATCAGCACTCGGTTTTTGTATTTATGCAGCAATCCCGGGATTGCATTGTCCTGTTCGTCAAGAGGAT
>NZ_JAWPOJ010000051.1:0-17437 GCF_033344235.1 Vibrio sp. Vb1554
CCCAAACGTTTTTGATCTATAAACTGCATATGTTTCTTCAGATCTGGTAAGTCAAGATACCTCGGTGAACGCTTACCTTTATTACATCAAATTCCATACAAATTCTAACGCGACGTCTCAAAAAAGAAACAACTTGAAATTATATATATTATACTTTAATTAGTTATTAGTTATTGTTATTGTTATGTCTCTATAAACTAACTTTATGAGTATTAATCAATGTTAACTAAATTATATGTCAAAACAACCTTATTCTTATCACATTTTAAAAGTGATGAACGTGGTGTAACAGCAATTGAGTACGGTCTAATCGGTGTCGCAATGGCAGTTTTGGTTGCTTTTGCTGTTAGTGAGGATGGTGGATTTATTAAGCAATTAAAAGAGGCTTTCACTACAATCGGATCTAGCATCTCTACAGCGAAAGATGCAGCAAAATAGTACATAGTAAATAAAAAACACTAGAATTTTTTATTCTGGTGTTTTTTATCCAAAATCATTTGAATTTCACAGTACAAATGTTGGCTTTTTGTTTATTATGTTATATTTATTAATGTTGATGGTGATGTGTTTGTATGTATCTATTGTCGATTTTCTTCATCGTAAAATACAAAATAACGCTTTGCTTTTACTCCTCTTGTTGCAGAGTTTTCTTTCACCATTAGATCTTCAGATTACAACCTTTTTGCTGGTGCTAGGGATAGGGTTAATACTCTATGCTCTGATTTGGATTGGAGCTGGTGATATTAAATATGCCGCAGTGTTGTCACTGACAATCCCTCTCAATGACCTACCATGGGCCTATATTATGACGGCGTTTGCCGGCGGTTTTTTAGCAATTATTTATTTGATTACTAGAAAAATTATAAGCAATAAGGTGAATATTCAAGAAGGAATCCCGTATGGGATAGCAATTAGTGTTGGATTTTATTTAATAATTTTAACTCAAAATACGCCACATATTTAAACCTCCAAGAATGGGCACATTATGAGATCTCGACTGGTTTTACTTGTTGCTATTGTTGCCTTGATCGTAGGCGCGCTTGGCGTTGTCGACTTGTTCAAGAGTCAACCTCAACCCGAAGCTGTCGCTGAAGTGGTCGATAACAAAGATGAACAGCATGTTGCTGTATGGATGACCACCGAAGCTTATGAAAAAGGACATGCGATTAGTGCACAAGGAGTTATCAAACAACAGCTCCCACTTAGTGAAGCACTAACGCTTGGCGTCAGAGAAGACGCACAAATCAGTTTTTCACCATCCGTTTTATTAAACCGAAGCCTAAATCCAGGCGATGTTGTGTTACCAGAGTACCAAGTTTCTCCCGGTCAACCAGGGTATATCGATCTACTGGTAACGGAAGGCATGACCTTGTATCCACTGCAAGTAAGTGCTCAGAACTTAATCAAAGATTACATTCGTCCTGGCTCATATATCGACATTCTTACCGTGAGCTCTCCAAACGCTAACCTTGCTGAAAATATGGATAAGCCGAAGCGCTTTCGAGGTGTAAAAGCGTCCATGTTCCTAAAACATGTCAAAGTACTCAATATTGGTGATGGCGAGGGTGAAAACAGCAACATTACCGCTCGAACACCAAATAAAGAAGACGGTATGACGACGGTGGTTATCGAAGTGAAGCCAGATGAGTTGGCAAAGCTAGCGTTGGCTCAACGAACTATGCATATCGAAATTTATCGAAGCCAAACCTATACGCAGCCGGAATACGCGGAAGTACGCAATGTTATCGACAATTATACCGGAATCGAAGAGTTACGCGGTAACGTTAATGATCCTAGAGAGGCATTGTAATGATGATACACCATCGAATTAAGCAAGTACTGTGCGTCTCCTTTACCTCTCTTTTGATTGGCTTGCTTTCTATAACAAACACTTTTGCTGCTGACCGATCTATCACACTTAATGACGGTCAGCACATTCAATTAAAGATGCCGGTTGGAAAGGTGTTTATCAGTAACCCTGATATCGCCGACTACAAAATCATTAATGACAATACGCTAGTGGTTTTTGCCAATGGCATTGGTCAGTCTCGCTTGATTGTCTATGGAACAGACGATGATGTGTTGCTTTCTGACCGCATCATCGTTGATTTGGATCTAAGCGAGGTTAGACGTCAACTCAAGTTCCATTTTCCTGATGCCAAAGTCAAGGTTCAATCGGTGGGCGAGCAAGTCGCAGTGAGTGGTGTTGTTGATTCTGAAGAAACTCGTGATGATATTTATCGCATGGTGGCAACCTTACTTGGACGAGCAAAAACCGAGAAGTGGGAGAAAGTCGAAAAGCTGGAGTTCAAATCTGACTATTCAGCTCATGAAGAGCCAGAGAGCATGGTTTTCGCTCGCAATATGACTTGGAAAGGAATCATTGAACGTATTAAGGTTGCAACGACACAACAGGTAAACGTCAAAATCTCAGTCGCTCAAGTTAATGAATCTTTTAGTAAAACAGTTGGGGTCGACTGGAGTTCTATTGGTTCTAAAGCGGGTGAGTTCGTATTTGACCAATTTGATGCGGCAAACCTAAGTACCTTGATCACTGCATTGGGTGATGATCAGGTTGCAGAAGTCTTGGCGGAGCCGAACCTGACGGTACTTTCCGGTGAATCGGCGAGCTTCCTTGTCGGTGGTGAAGTGCCTGTCATTGTATCTGACAGCAACGGAGTAAATATTTCGTTTAAAGAGTTTGGTATTAAGCTCGACCTTACAGCAAAAGTACTTAGTCAAGACAAAATCCGAATGCAGCTAGCTCCGGAAGTGAGCGAAGTAGAAAGCTACGTTGAAGCAATAGGGATTCGAGTCCCGCAATTGGCTTCACGACGTGCAATGACAACCGTTGAACTGGCAGACGGAGACAGCTTCATCCTTGGCGGGTTAATGAGCAGTGCTGATTTAGAGAAAATGCAAAAGATCCCTTTCATTGGCGACATTCCTATACTTGGTGCTGCATTTCGTAAAGCAACGACAGAAAGAAAGCGAACTGAGTTGATCATCGTGGCAACAGTAAACCTCGTGGAACCAATCAAACCGAAAGATATTCAGCTGCCACACATCAAGAAAACCTCAACGTTAGCGCGTTGGTTGAATATTGATTCTGACGGTAATTCTAACACGTCATCGGATGCGACGATTCGTCTGCTATCTGAAGGAGGGTTTATTCAATGAAGAAGCTAGTACTTATTGCTTTATTGACATCGTCACTCTTTGGTTGCGCAACAGAGCGATATTTTGGCGGAAATGGCGCTGAAGCCGTGGTGTATAAAGAGCATCATAGCTTTGAGTTTGCAGTAAAGAATCGTGCAGAAACAGAAAAGCAGATTAAGCAACTGATTCAAAAAATCGAATCGATGGATAAAGAAGCCACTTACGTGATCGATTACAAATCCGCGCGCAGTAAAACGATGTTAAAGAAGACATTTGAGCAGTATCCGTCACACATTATTGCCCCGCAAAGAGTGGAATATCGTTATACGCCAGCTTTACCAAGTGATCTGAATATCCAAGTGACGTTAACGCGTTTACAAACCCAGCAATGCTCGCCTGCACAGATTCAAGTTCAGTTAGGTGAACCAGACTGTTTTGTTGAATCGATGCGTCTTAAACAAGTGTCCTACAAGTCTAGATTGGTAGGAGAATAATAATGTTTGATTTAACTAAAGCATTAACAACGAAAGCAAAACCGGCACAGTCTTCGACGACAGGTGTTGCTGGATGTACGTTGTTTTATCAATCACAAGAGTGTTTAAGCCTTGTTCAGGAAGTGTTTCGATTCGAAGGTTGGAATGACCCAGAATGTGTAAGAGCTAACGCAGGCTTAACCAAGCTGACGGAACAACATAGCAGTCATATTGTTATCCTTGAACTGAACGAATCGAACAACGTCGTTGAAGATGCTAAGTCTTTCGCTAGCAAACTACCAACACACAAAGGTGTCGTGGTCATTGGGAAAGAAGATGCAATTTCGACGCTTCGCTCCCTCAAAGACATGGGCTTTTACTACGTCTTTTGGCCGGTGAACAAACAAGAGTTCGCAGACTTCTTAAACCATGTTAGTAAGAACTTGAAGACGTTCTCTGGTGTCAGCCAGAAGCGTAAGGCGAAGCGTGTAGCAGTGGTGGGTTCAAAAGGTGGTGTTGGTGCATCATTCATTACTACTGAATTGAGTTCGTTACTATCCACTCAAGGTTCCGATACCATTTTGGTTGATCACCAATACGCAGATACCAATATCGATGTTTTGTTGGGACTGAAAGATTTTAAACCGCGCGGTATCGATGAGTTTACTGCTCCCTTGCATGAAATGGATGTAGAGGGGGCGCTTAGCTACCTGTTTAACGCACGAAAAAATCTGCGTCTGTTGGCTATCGATGGCGACATGAGTCAAAGCGATATTCTCAACTATAACCAGACGCTCTGTGATCTTTTAGCTCGAAACACGAACTTCATTATTGAAGACTTCTCGGGCGGTGTGGACTTCAAAGTTGAACCTCAACTCTTGGTAGAAAACTTTGATGTGGTAGTGCTGGTTTTGGATGCGTCGGTTTCTTCTGTAAGAAGTGCCAAACGACTGTTTGAGAAAATTTCTAATTTACAGCTCACATTATCGTCCCGAACTCGTGTGATTACATTGGTGAATTATCACCGCCCGGAAAACGCGTATGTATTACAACGTCCTGACCTTACCAAATACTTAGGTGCGGATGTTGACCTCGAAGTGGGGTACTGCAAGTCGTTGTCGCACATCATTATTGATGGCAAACGAGGTCATAAGCACGATCGTCATATTAACCGTTCTATGGAACTACTGGTCAAGCTGATTAATGGTCAACCTGTTGATCAAAAAGGCATGGGATCTTGGTTGAAGAGGGTGCGTGCTAAATGAGTTCGAATAAAGACTTATACCTTGCGTTTCGCGGGCAAATATTTGAAGCACTAGATGCTGAAGTGGTTCAGAAAATGAGCCGCCGAGACTTAGAGGCTCAAATCCAAGCCGCTGTTGATCTTCTTGCAAACAGCTACCAACGTCCGATCACTTCGATGATGAAGTCAGGCTTGGTGAAAAGCTTAATTGATGAACTGTTTGGCTTAGGTCCATTGCAGCCTTTGGTTGAAGATCAGTCTATCTCTGACATCATGGTAAATGGACCTAACAACATCTTTTTTGAAAGACACGGTAAAGTCCAAAAGTCAGAGGTGTCTTTTGTCAACGAAGAGCAGTTGTTAGCAATTGCTAAACGCATTGCTTCGCGTGTTGGACGACGTGTTGATGAACTGTCTCCAACGGTTGATGCCAGACTTGAAGATGGCAGCCGTGTGAATATCGTTATCCCACCCATTGCGTTGGATGGGACCTCGATTTCAATACGTAAATTCAGAGAGCAGAACATCGGCTTTGAAGATTTGATTGGTTTTGGTTCTATGTCTCCTGACATGGCGAGAGTGCTGATGATTGCGTCTCGTTGTCGAATGAATGTGCTGATTTCTGGCGGTACGGGCTCAGGTAAGACGACGCTGCTTAACGCATTGTCTCAATACATCGCTGAAGATGAGCGTATTGTCACCATAGAGGATGCGGCGGAATTACGCTTGCAACAACCTAACTTGGTTCGATTGGAAACGCGAACTTCGAGCGTTGAGCAGACTGGGGCGGTGACGCAGCGTGATTTGGTGATTAACGCACTTCGTATGCGTCCAGACCGAATCATTCTTGGTGAGTGTCGTGGCTCTGAAGCGTTTGAAATGTTGCAGGCCATGAACACGGGACACGATGGTTCTATGTCTACACTGCACGCCAACACACCGAGAGATGCGATTGCGCGTGTGGAATCGATGGTCATGATGGCGAACTTAAATCAGCCGCTTGATGCGATTCGAAGAACCATCGTCAGCGCTGTGCAAATGATTGTCCAGGTTAACCGACTGCGCGATGGGTCTCGTAAGATCACCAGTATCTCTGAAATCGTCGGCTTGGAAGGCGATAGTGTGGTGATGGAAGAGATCTACCGTTTCCGTTATGACGATGCACATTTTGGAGAAACCGTTAAAGGTGACTTCGTAACCAGCGGCATCATGCAACGATCTGAGCTTGTAAAGAAAGCCCAATTCTTCGGGCTGTATGACGAGCTGATGGCATCGTTTAAGGGGATATAACATGCTTTGGCTCTCACTTATCCTCTTTGCGTTCGTACTGCTTTTGGTCAGAGACTCAAAGGTCAAAAAGGTCGATCAGTTTTTCAACATTGAAGAAGCTGAAGCGGAAAACTTCAATGCTATCAACGTAAAATCACTGGTACGAAAACAAAGTTGGCAAAAGTTCAAAGAGTCTATTTCTCCAACACTAAAAGTACTTGGACCACGTTCATCGCTGTATATCGCTTTGTATATCACGGCGAGTCTCATCGCCTCTTGGTACGTCGTGGTTAAGTTGTTTTTGATGACGAACACCGGGTTGATCGTAGGCTTGTCTTTGGTGTTTACCATTATGGGTTACCGCTACCTAGTGACAAGAAGGCGACGTGATTTTAAAAACACTTTCCCTGATGCGCTAAACATTCTGATGAGCGCGGTAACCGCGGGTAACAGCTTAATGCAAGCCATCAGTTATGTTGGCGAGGTGATGGATAACTCGATTGGGCGCGAGTTTAAACTGATGGGGGACCGACTTAAGTTGGGTGAGTCTCCGGAAGTGGTACTTCAACGTTCGTGTAAAAACTACCCTTACCCAGAGTTTCTGTTTTTCACTGTAACCCTTAGAGCAAATATTGCGCGAGGCGGTCAGCTGAAAGGCGTACTAGCAAGACTTATTCGAGTTTTGGTGGACGCAAGAACCCTAGAGAAAAAGAAGATGGCCATGACGTCTGAAGCGCGAATTTCTGCCAAGATTGTTGCGGCAATTCCGTTGATTTTCATGATCATTCTAAACTATGTAAACCCTGACAACGTCAATTTCGTCTTGTATGACCCTTCTGGTCGTATCGTGTTGTTTTATGTACTTGGCAGTGAGTTATTTGGCTTGTTCATTGTTTGGTTGTTAGTCAGAGGAGTACGCGCATGATGCTATTGATTGCCCTTATAGTACTGTTTGTTTCGTTGCTTTTCTTGATTTTCGATTCGTTTCGTACAGAACAACGACGCAAAAAAGTCGCCCTTTATATTGGCGGCGATGCTGTACGTGCGCCTTCCCGTGTTAACCGCTTTTTTGTTCGTTTCGGTAAAGAGCATCGACAGGAGCTGGAACAAAAACTCATCGAGGCCGGCTATTACAACACAGAGTGGGCGAAGTTCTACTTCCCTGCCAAATTAGCGGTGCTTGTGGTTGTTACAGGATTGGTGTTGTTGTCGGATATGACAGCAAATAATCAGCTAATCATCATTATTTTTACGCTTATTGGCGTGATTGTCTTGCCGGATACTTTGCTTCAAATGCGACGCAAGATGTTGATCAGTAAAACATCATCTCAGTTACCGTACTTGCTGGACATGATGTCAGTTTGCGTGCAAACCGGTATGACGATTGAGGCGGCATTGGTTTATCTGGGTAAAGAGTTGGCTGAGTTTGACTCTGACCTTTGCTACCAAATAAAACGTACCTCAGATTCGGCAAAGATCCACGGGCTAGAAAAAGCGCTAAATGACCTCAGTGATCGTATTCCAACGCCGCCAATACGAAGCTTCGTGCTGACTATCATTCAAAACTTGCAATACGGTACATCGGTGACTCAGGTGTTGAGCGATCTCGCTGAAGACATGCGAAAAGTGCAAATCCTGACCGTTGAGGAAAAGGTAGGCAAACTCTCCGCTAAGATGAGTGTCCCGCTGATCCTCTTCATCATGTTCCCGATCGTTATTCTGATTCTCGCACCGGGAATCATGCAAATGACATTAAATATTTAGGAGAGTAACCAGTGATTGGAAAACGCATTTCTCTCGTTTTGTTAGTGCTGGGTGTGTTGGCAGGTTGTCAATCGACACCTTCGCAGCAGAGTCAGCTACAAGATGACGTCGCGAGCATGGAAAAAGTGAAAAACTACGATGGTTTAATCTCTCACTACAAATCTCAGTTAGAGCAGGGTTCGCAAGATCCCGAAGTGAAAGAAAAGCTGGCATGGGCGTATTTCCATAAAGGGGATATCGAGTCGGCAAACTTTTATGTTCAGCATTTGCAAAAAGAGGGGATAGAGAGCCCTGACTTGTACCAGTTAGAAGGGCAAGTGTTTGATGCAAAAAATGACACTGATAGCGCGGTAGAGGCGTATTTATCTTCCATTAAAACGGGTAATGAATCGGGACAAATCCATGTATTACTGGGTGTGTCGTACGCCAAGTTAGGCAAATACGAAGAGGCTTACCAAGAGCTGAACAATGCACGTTTGCGTGGTTATGATGATGTCGCGATCAAGAACAACATCGCGATGATTCATATGGCAAATGGTGAATACGAGCAAGCCATCGAAACACTGATACCAGTACTAAAAGATAATCCGGAAAATAAAGTAGTGAAGGCAAACCTAGCGATTGCCCTTATGAAAGCGCAGCAGATGGATGCGGCGAAGAAACTACTCAAAGGTGATTTTTCGGATCAAGAGCTCCACAGTATCGCCGTCGAATTAACTCAATATAGGAGTTAATGATGAAATTGCTTTCTAAACAAAAAGGGGTAACGGCGATCGAGTTCGTCATGGGCGCGCTCGTTTTGTTCTTTGCCACTTTTGCCATCTTTGAGTCGAGTTACCAAATCTATGTTGTGAACATGACGGAATATTCTCTTCGAGAAACTATACGAAACACCAAGATTTACGAGGGCAAAGGCATAAATCAGCAGTACGAGGACAAGTTTAAATCTCTGATCGAAGCTGATGGTAACTTGTGGCATTTCTTAATCGATAGCTCGCGATTTTCTATCAAAGGTCGTTACTACAAAACCTATGATGACTTCATTGCGAATAGAGGCTATTCGGATGAGGGCTTGAACTTCAAATACAACTTAGCGGAGATAACGGTCACCTATCGTTACTCTCCGATCATAAAACTTGCCGGTGCAGCAGATCGAGATATCTCAAGCACAATGGTACTGAACTTAGAGCATGAGGGGTGGGTGGAAAGATGACGCTCCGTAAACAAGGTGTATGTTCTCCAAAACGCCAAAAAGGCTCATTTACGGTTGAGCTTGTGTTTATTCTTACTGCGTTATGGGGTGTTTACCTTTTTTCCGCGGATTTGAGCTATCAGTTACTTTTGCGAGCCAAGCTTGATCGTTCTAGCTTTGCGTTGGTGAACGTAATCAAAGAGCGTTCGCGTTACTTTGAGGGCGACGTGTTAGGTGGAAAAAATCTAGCGGTAACCAATGCCGATTTAGAAGACTTATCCAAAGTCGCGAGTCGAATGCTCGGCACGCCCCCAAACGATGTGGCTATCAAAATCGAGTCATTGACCAATAAAGTGAATGTGGCGGTATTTACCAGCAGTAAATACAACAGACTAAATTGCAAAACGGATTCAATACTCGCACACGCAGATTTGGCTCCGGTGGAAAAGGGCGTGGTGTATCCATTGTACCGCGTCAGCCTTTGTGAGGAGCAAAGCTCTTGGTTCAAGCCGTTCTTTAATGGCGGTACTGGCACAACCGTAAAAGTTGGCTCTTCTTCAATAATGCCAGGGAGATAGTGAAATGAGAATGCAGCAATATCAGCATCGAAGTCTCCAACAACAAAAGGGCGTCGCCGCTGTATGGATGGGCTTGTTGCTCGTGCCTATTATGGGCGTCACTTTTTGGGCTGTTGAGGGCACCCGTTATGTGCAGGAGTCGAGCCGACTAAGGGATTCAGCGGAAGCTGCGGCAATGGCCGTTACGATTGAAGACCAACCGGGTGCAGCCCGTGCGCTGGCAACGAAGTATGTCGAAAACTATGTGAGAGATATCAAGTCAACCAACCTTTCTGCTCAACGTTTTTATCAAGCGGAAGATAAGGATACTGGTGCTCTTGAGTATATCCAATACACAGTGAACGCCAGAACAACGCATGACTCTTGGTTTGCAAGCAGCTTTATCCCATCGTTTGATAAGCAGCAGGAATTAGCTGGACGATCGCTGGCAAGAAAGTACCCTGCTTATCTTGGGGATAACAACATTGATATCGTTTTCGTCTCGGACTTTTCTGGCTCGATGAATGATAAGTGGGGCTCAAGTCGGAGCAAAAAAATTGACGATTTGAAAACCGCGATCGATCAGATATCAAACAAGATTCTTTGTAAAAAAATCCGTCAAGACTTCGTCGACGGAGAGTGGAAAGACGTTTGTGATGAGCCTGGAGAAGACACCACCGGAGACAAACTGCTTAACCGAGTTGGTTTTGTGCCGTTTAACGTTCGCACCAGAGAAATTGTGGCAGGCAATAGAGCCAATGCGACAAGCCAACTAAGTTACAAGAACGGGTACAAGGCTTATTTGTCACCTTATAGTTACAACGATATCGATTGGGACTACTGGCGCACGTATTTGGCAAGCGAAGTGTACTATTGTGCTTATCGGCAGTCGTACTGCCAAAGTCCTCGGTCAGAGAATCAGAATTATGCCAAACGTATTCGTGATGTTCTCGAAGCAGATCGCTACGCCGTAGCTGATGTCTACAACTATGTTGATTTACCGACTTCGGTATCGACCATGTTTACTGATAAATCAGGATTAAAGCCTAATTTCTATGGTGTGAGCGGCACCCGACTGTTTAATGCTCATGGTTCTTCATATTCATCGCAATTTTATAACATCCCATTGTCGAACAAACTTTCAGATTTGGACTCGATTAAGTCGATGTGGGCAGACGGTGGTACCGCAGCGTTTCAAGGCATATTAAGAGGGTCTCAAGTTCTTCATGATGGAGACCCAAACAGTACCGATGAAGAAGAGCAGCAAGCTTACAACAAGAAAATCAAGATGTTGCTGATTTTGAGTGACGGGCAAGAAAGCCCTAACAACGGCATTCTGAAGGGGCTAGTAGACAACGATATGTGTGATAAAGCCAGAGCAGAGATTCCGGGCTTATACATCGGTGTTATTGGTATCGATTTCCGTGCATCTCAACAAAGTGGTTTTCAAGACTGTGTTGTTAATCCAAGTGAAGACATCATTGATGTATCTAACTTAGATGAATTGATTGAAAAGATAGAAGAACTCATCCGCAAAGGCTCAAAAACAAGCGGAATAACTAAGTTGTACTAGAGGAAAATATGAAAAAGTTAGTCATTGGTGCATTCGCTATCTCGACGTTGCCGTTTAGCCTGATAGTTAAGGCAGAAGAGGGGATTAGCGTTTATTGCGACAATACCTTCAGCGAGTACCAACATAGTATCAAAGTGGATGACGTTGTCGGAATTGCTCAACATCGACAGGGCTTTTTACAAATAGAGCAGAAGTCTAACAATGGTGAGCTCAAACAAGCATTGGCAGGTAAATCAAAGTTAGGGTTGGATCAAACAGGCTGTACGACATGGATTAGCAATCAACATAACAATCATCAAGGTGATGGCTTGGTTGCGCGTCTGCATTTTGGTTTTGATAAATCCAACTTAACACCAATGGGCAGCAAAGCCCTGGATCAACTCGCAGGTTCGCTTAAAAATAGCGATAGTGCTATTGCGGTAGATGGTCATACCGACAGCAAGGGCTCTGAAGGCTATAACCAATCGTTAGGCTTGCAACGTGCGTTGACAACGTCTAACGGTTTGATTGCGCAAGGCGTGGATAAAAGCCGTATTGTCGTTCGTTCATTTGGTGAAACTCAGCCGATTGCGTCGAATTCAACCGCTGAGGGGCGAGCACAAAACAGACGCTCAGAAATATGGGCTTCTAAGAATGATCAGGCAAAACCAGATCAAATAAAACCAGACGAAGTAAAGCCAACGGAATAGGTTTTAATCGTAGAGCGTTCACCTTGCCTAAAACGCAAGGTGAAGCATTAACAACAATGGTGTCGTGGTGGGGCAATTTGGAGTGGCAGTGAGTAAATCTAAAACAATAATAGCCATTATGGTGGGGGTAGCGTGGAGTGGTATGACCGCTGCCTCAGAGCTCATTAACTTTAACGAGCAAGATACATTAAGCAGCATTAATACTGCTTACGACCAGCAGTACAGTGCGCTGAGAATTGATGAAAACATCTCGCACTACAATAAATTGAATGCTGAAATAGAGTCCACCAAGATCAAATTGGCGACCAATGTCGAGATGATCAAATCTGACTCTAATCGCTTGAAAGACAAGTTGGTTGATGGTGTATATGACGAATCCTTAATTCTGACTTTGCGCAATATGTCTGCCAAAGTGAATTCAATGAAAAATGAAATTGAAACCGCAGGGAAGTTGTTGGTCGAAACTAAGCAGCAATTGTCACAAGACCAACAAGAGGCAAGTCAAATTGAGCGGGTGAAGAATGACGCACTCCTTGCTCTGTACGAAAAGATAAAAGCGCGTCATTTGAATGAATCAAAACGTGTGATAAACGATACTTATTCTGGTCAATTGCAGTGTAACGTTGCGGAAAGTTTATCAACGTGCGTAAACCGAAATCTCCCTTCTATCAAGAACGCTTTTGTATTAAGCAAAGGTGGTTTATCTCGAATCAAACTCACGAGCTTTAAAGTCGTGGATGCAAACCAAAAATTAAACGGCGACCTTTCTTTCACTGCTGACGCAAGTTACAAGCACAATTACAGTGCGAATACAGAGGTTGAACTGAGACAAGCACTTGATCTTGATAACGTGCGCTTTGTGTTCCGTTCAAACTCACCACAAACGGTTTTCTACATTAATGACCAGAAAGTCGGCTCTGGCGAGCGAGTGGATGTAACGGGCAACTATGTGGGTATTTATAGTGTGCGAGCCGTGAACAATCATAAAACTCAGTCGCTTAAGCTAAATCTTAAAAATGGTGGCGACTACTTCTTCCCGTTTGCGAGCAAAGCCAGTGCTCCGAAGGCGGTCCCTACACGTTTAGCGGTAGAAGACAAGACTGATGCGAACAGTGAAAAGGCTCAACCTAAAGATACAGTAAGATTCTCTGAGAGTTTGTTACCACCTACAGTCATCGCTGAGCTGGAGTCTGCAGAAGAGCCCGATCTTCAGCGTTACACCAATAAGGTACTGTACAAAGATGAAGCCTTTACTTATCTATTGCCAAGATTCAGAGGTAACAAAAAGTCTCATGACATCTTCTTAAGTCAGGCTGACGCACAGAAATATTGTGAGCGTCTATCGTCTCGTTTGCCAAACAAAGCCGCTTATGAATACTTGCGCCTCTACACCTATCTATCTCCGGGAGATTACTGGACGAAAGATGGCAAAGTGTATTCATCGGAGAAGCATGAAGAATTGGATCAAGCATTTGATACAAATAAGTTCATTTGTATGGTGAACATGAACTAGATTAATGAGTCGGTCAAACTTCAGAAGCTTACGTTCGATGTTATCAACATGAAGAAATAGCTCATCGATACAGGTGGTAGCTAAAGCTGGAAGATGAATTTTCATTGCTTCAAATTCATTGCGTAATCGTTCTGGTGATAGCGGAGCAATGACCCCAAACTCAGAGAGTAAACCTCGAATACGGTTACACACTGACGTTCTTTCTTCGTTCAACCCTTGCCTAGCTCGATGTAGGCACTGGATGGATTGTTGTTCTTCAGATTTGATGCTAACAAATCTCATATGAGGACGTTGAACCGCTTCACAAATCGCTTGGGCGTCAGCAGTGTCATTTTTTCCTGTTCGACCTGACAATCGATAAGGGGAGACAAACTTAGGAGCAATAAGTCGAACTTCATGTCCTACTTTTTCAAAAGCTCGGGCCCAAAAATGAGCGCTGCTACAAGCTTCCATTCCAATCAAACACGGTGGCATGTTTGCTACGGTTTCTAGGGCGTGTTGATCTTTGCTGTACATTTCGTATTCAACAATACATCGGTAGCCACATTAACATGAATGCCAGCGATAACATGCTGGCATAATTTCTTTCTAGCTTGTCATATCTACTTGAAATAGCTCGATAATGCTTAATTCTCGCAAAGGCATTTTCAACCAAGTGACGATACTTGTATAGACACCAATCCATGCTGTCTTTGTCTATATCTTGTCCGTAATTGCGTTTAGCAATTACCGTTTCTCCGCCACGTTCCTTAACAAAAGTACGGAAAGGTTCGCTGTCATATCCTTTATCACAAACGATGGTATTAACTTCATCGAGTTGCTCAACTAAGCTTTCGGCATGTACTATATCGTGGCGTTGTCCTTCTGATAAATCAAAGCAAATCGGCAGGCCGCCACTATCTACGGCTAAGTGAATTTTGGTTGAGTTGCCCCCGCGACTTTTTCCTATTTGCTCTGAGCTTTCAGTCGCGGCACCTGTACTATGCTGATGCGCTCGAACTATAGAGCCATCAAGAAAGACCCATTCAAAATCAGCCATGCTAGATAAGCTTTTGAAAAGTTTATCTAAAACCCCTTTCTTTGACCAAAGATTAAATCGTCTGTAAACAGTACTCCACTCTCCGAACTCAGAGGGGAGATCTCGCCAAGGAACACCTGTTCTCATTCGATAAAGTATTCCTTCAAATGTCATTCGATGTTCAGTTTTATCGTAAATACGACCTGTACTTTTCATAACTTGGAGTAGCAGTTCCCAGCGAATATCAGTTAACATTGTTCTTGGCATGGTATTGGTTATGGTTTTACTTTTGGTGTAAGCGCTTAATGAACCACACCTTACAACTTAATTCATCGTTTGCCATAGTGCCTTTTTTATCGGAGGTACTATGGATCAACAAAGTAAACGAGAGCACTGGGCTGCCATTCTAGAACAGCAGCAACAAAGTAAATTAAGCATCAAACAGTTTTGCATCGAGCAAAAACTAAGTTATCAAACGTTTCATTATTGGTCGAAAAAGCTCACACAACTTGAGCCTGAAACCAAGGTGCAGCCCATAGTAGTATCGGAGCTAACCGCCAGTACCAGCTGTGTAGTGTTGACACTCAGCAATGGCATTCGAGCAGAGTTGCCGACAACGCTAAGCCCGTCACAAATTAAGTCTTGGGTTGAAGCACTGCAATGATGCCATCAGGTAAGGTTTACCTCATCTCTGGAGTCACTGACATGCGTAAATCCATTGATGGGCTATCGCTGATTGTCGCCGAAACTCTGGAGATGGATCCGTTCAGTGAATCTTGGTTCATCTTTTGCAATCGCTCCCGAGATAAATTGAAAATCTTATTTTGGGACACCAATGGCTTTTGGCTTTATTATCGACGCTTGGAAAAAGGCACGTTCAAGTGGCCAAGTCCCAGCGAAGACGGCGCGATTCATATTACTAAGCAACAACTGAGTTGGCTTCTTTCTGGACTGACACTCGATCACGCTAAAGCTCATAGACCCCTTTATCATCTAGAAGTGTGAGCCCTGATACTGATCGTCATTTTGGGCTTGAACGATCCTTTTTCGCTGTCACAATTAACTCATTAAGATGACCTGAGCCTTGATATGACCGACCTCCCTGATGATATTGACCAGTTAAAAGCTATGCTGCTTGAGCTTCACCAACAGAATGAAGCTAAAGATAAACTGCTTGCGGCAAAGCAAGAGGAGGTTGCCGAGCTCAAAACCAAAATTGAGTTGTTGGTTGAACAGCTCAATTTAAGTAAATCAAAGCACTTCTCATCACAAAGTGAAAAAACACCCAAAGGTACGTTTAACGAAGCGGAACAGCAAAAAAGTACGGCTAAATCCGACGATGACAAGAAAAAAACAGGCCGTAAGCCCTAATGCCAGTCAGTTAAGCTGACTGGCTTTCTTTTTATTAGGGTATTTTCTGACTTTTGCTTTGACGGCCCTCGGGTATATCCTATCTTCTCGTTTGATAGGCAATACATGGTGAGAGGTCTCTTCTATCAAGTGAGTGATCCTCTTTGGTATCGTGCCAGCTGATTCTAGCCAGAAGCCATGGATTAGATGAATAATGGTGTGAGCACAAGTCGTGAAACTCAGTTGGTTTGGATATAAGCCAGGTATGCTGGAGGCCATGTTAACCATCTGATACCTCAGTATATTATAGGCTAAAAGCAGTCCCCATAACTCTTGGCGAACCATCTCTGGCTTTTTACTTCTTAGTGTAAATTCATTTTTAAGAAGCGCTGATTTCATTTCTCTGTAACCTACCTCTATCTCCCAACGATGGCTATACAAGTCCGTTATTTCTGAACTTGGGTAACGCATTGCGTCTGTCATGGATGTGAAGATATTGACCTCTTTCCCTTTGATTGTTCGAGTTATCAGTCGTACTTGTATGGCTTCTGGTAGGTCTGGGAATTTTTTCCTAGCTTGAGGGTTAGATTTCAACTCAACAAGCTTGTCGTTTCTTCCAAGTTTACTTATTACCGTGTATTGAGTCCCTTTTCTCATTGGTATCATCCGGTGACGCTCGCGACCAGTGCAAGCCCAGCGATTCAACAGACCAAGCGAGAAAAAGCCTCTATCGAACATCGTTAAACTATTGTCTGGAGTAGTTTCGATTAGGTTTTCTGCCAGCTTCATTTCATTCGTTTTATAGCTATCGAAAGCACTAGCAATAAGCATATGACTGGTCACTTCCATCTGACATACCATGCGAACTTGAGGAAAGCTCGCGTCGCCATTCTGATTTGAAGGGGCTTTGAAGGCTTCTCGATTTTCATCACTATCCGGCGTTCTCCAAAGCACACCATCGACGGCAAGCAGCTTCAACCCTGACCATGTGGGATGTTGTGCCTCTTGATTCCAAAGCCTTTGACTCTGATGAAAAACTTGCTTTACCGCTTCATCTCCTAGTCGTTGTCTAGCTTGAACAATAGCGCTTGGGGCTACCAACGATTTCCTACCTGGTAGCATCAGTTGGGCTTTTGACACAATGCTCCATAAAGGCTCTTGTCGATATAAAGACATAGCAATCACAGACCAGACAGCCATATCAAGGGGGATTCGACGTTTACGAATAGTTGCTACACCAGTAGTTTCAAGGCATTGGTTAATAAAATCAGGGGAGAGAATATCACTTAGCTTTCCCAGTTGGTCAGTGTTTGGTACATAGCGATTAGCAAGTGATAAGGCTGTAGTTAATTGCAAAAGAAAAGGCTCTAAGATTGAATTCTTAGAGCCTTTATAAACGAGTTGGAGGATCGTTCAACCGATCTCATTTATCGCTTAACTGATCGGCATTAGCCGTAAGCCCTTTCCAAAAGAGCTCGAGCGTGAAGTTCATAAACATGAACTCAATGCCCCATATTGCGAGTGCTGCGATGAGCCTTTACATCAGTGCGGAGTTGAAACTGTAGTGGCATAGTGAATTTGGTCACTTAGTTAGAGGTGATATCATCACCTCATAAGTTAACAGGTGACATTATGAC
>NZ_JAWPOJ010000052.1:0-14351 GCF_033344235.1 Vibrio sp. Vb1554
GTCACACTGAAATCTTCTGGGCCTTCATAAACGGCGTCATCAATGGAAGCAATACGCACATCAAACTCAGTTTGCCCTGCTGGCACCGTTACTACGCCATCGTTTGGCACTGCAACCCAACCACTTCCCGTGTTGTATTCTAAGGTGCCTAAGTCACCGGCTTCGGTATCGCCGAGATTAAGACCCAACTCTACTTGCGTTTCCGCTTCAGACGCGTTCGATAGCGTCACTTTGAAGTTCGCTGTGTCACCCTCATTAATGGTGCCAGCATCTGAAATAGTCACGCTTGGACGGTCATCATCCGGATCAGGGCCTGGCCCAGTGCCATCGTCCACGATCGTCGCCGTCCCCGTATCGCTGCCTTGTACTGCGCCAATGCCGGTTACTGTCACACTGAAATCTTCAGGGCCTTCGTACACCGCATCATCAATGGAAGCAATACGCACATCAAATTCGGTTTGCCCAGCTGGCACCGTTAACACGCCATCATTTGGCACTGTCACCCAACCGGAGCCTGTGTTGTATTCTAAGGTGCCTAAGTCTCCAACTTCGGTGTCACCTAAGTGCAGGCCTAGCTCGACTTGAACTGTAGACTCGGAGGCGTTCGATAGCGTCACTTTGAAGTTCGCTGTGTCACCCTCATTAATGGTGCCAGCATCTGAAATAGTCACGCTTGGACGGTCATCATCCGGATCAGGGCCTGGCCCAGTGCCATCGTCCACGATCGTCGCCGTCCCCGTATCGCTGCCTTGTACTGCGCCAATGCCGGTTACTGTCACACTGAAATCTTCAGGGCCTTCATAAACGGCGTCATCAATGGAAGCGATGCGCACATCAAACTCAGTTTGCCCTGCTGGCACCGTTACTACGCCATCGTTTGGCACTGCAACCCAACCACTTCCCGTGTTGTATTCTAGGGTGCCTAATTCTCCAACTTCGGTGTCACCTAAGTTCAGGCCTAGCTCGACTTGAACAGTGGACTCGGAGGCATTCGACAGCGTCACTTTGAAGTTCGCTGTCTCACCCTCATTGATGGTGCCAGCATCTGAGATAGTCACGCTTGGACGGTCATCATCCGGATCAGGGCCCGGACCACTGCCGTCGTCCACGATCGTCGCCGTCCCCGTATCGCTGCCTTGCACTGCGCCAATGCCAGTCACCGTCACGCTGAAATCTTCAGGGCCTTCGTACACCGCGTCATCAATAGAAGCAATGCGCACATCAAACTCAGTTTGCCCTGCTGGCACCGTCACCACGCCATCGTTTGGCACTGCAACCCAACCACTTCCCGTGTTGTATTCTAAGGTGCCTAAGTCTCCAACTTCGGTGTCACCTAAGTTCAGGCCTAGCTCGACTTGAACAGTGGACTCGGAGGCGTTCGACAGCGTCACTTTGAAATTGGCTGTCTCACCCTCATTGATGGTGCCAGCATCGGTAATAGTCACGCTTGGACGGTCATCATCCGGATCAGGTCCTGGACCCGTACCGTCATCCACTATCGTTGCCGTCCCCGTATCGCTGCCTTGCACTGCGCCAATGCCAGTCACCGTCACACTGAAATCTTCAGGGCCTTCGTACACCGCGTCATCAATAGAAGCAATGCGCACATCAAACTCAGTTTGCCCTGCTGGCACCGTCACCACGCCATCGTTTGGCACTGCAACCCAACCACTTCCCGTGTTGTATTCTAGGGTGCCCAAATCTCCAACTTCGGTATCACCAAGATTAAGACCCAGTTCCAACTGCGTTTCCGCTTCAGACGCGTTCGATAAGGTGACTTTGAAGTTGGCTGTGTCACCCTCATTGATGGTGCCAGCATCTGAAATAGTCACGCTTGGACGGTCATCATCCGGATCAGGGCCCGGACCACTGCCATCATCCACTATCGTCGCCGTACCCGTATCGCTGCCTTGCACTGCGCCAATGCCAGTCACCGTCACACTGAAATCTTCAGGGCCTTCGTACACCGCGTCATCAATAGAAGCAATGCGCACATCAAACTCAGTTTGCCCCGCTGGCACCGTTACTACGCCATCGCTTGGCACTGCAACCCAACCGGAGCCTGTGTTGTATTCTAAGGTGCCTAAGTCTCCAACTTCGGTGTCACCTAAGTTCAGGCCTAGCTTGACTTGAACAGTGGACTCGGAGGCATTCGACAGCGTCACTTTGAAGTTCGCTGTCTCACCCTCATTAACCGTACCTGCATCACTCATCGTTACCGCTGGGCGATCATCATCAGGATTTGAGCCAGGTCCACTACCATCATCTAAAATAGTGGCAGTCCCAGTAACAGGTGTGCTTTGTTCTTCTGTCGTGCCAGAGAGCGTAAACGTTTCTGGGCCTTCAAATATAGAGTCGTCAATAGAGTCTATAGAGACCGTAAAGTCACTTTCACCCGGTGGGATCGAAATGGTAAAGGTTCCGCTTTCACCGACTGAAACTTCTTCTGTTGTACCATCAGAAAATGTTATGAGGACACGCTCATTGACGTAGTCACTCCCGTTCTCGTCAGCTGAGCCGCCTGTTGCGGTTCCATCAAGGAGAGAAAGAATGACATCAGTGTTGTCTTCAGTAGTTGTTTGACTTAGAGTAATATCGAATACAACTTGGTCACCTTCGTTGATAGTCGGACTAGATATTTCTTGAACTAAGATAGTCGGTGGTACAGGGCCATTAATTACTCTGAAAAGATCCAACAAAGATAGTGCTTGAGTTGTAGATAGTCCGATTCCATCAATACCGACGGTCTCAAAATTCGTACTAGCCAACAATTCAGCGCCAGTACGATCTATTGCACCAGTATTTTGGGGGCTAGAACCACTTTCCTCACCTGCAGCTGGCTCAAAATCCTCACCAAGAGCAGTAGGGTCTTCTCCACTAGCGATAGCCTCGATTAGCGCAGTGACATCATCAGTAACGTTAATTGAACTACCTTGCGGTGTTACCTGTTGTACAATTAATTCTGATGTATCAGAAACTTCCTCAATAATTAATTCACCAGGCTGAGGTAGCTGACCACTTTCAAGACTTCTCAGGTTCCCATCAAGCCCTATAACCACGACATTGCTCATCAATGAACTTAACGCTACTCGATCCATGCTCTTCATCCTTGTATTAGTTTAATTAAAGGCTTGTTACTGCACTAAACACGTCTATAGTTTAGACAAAATATGAATTTTTCGTTTTATTCCAAGAGGATTTAGTTTTTTGAGAGTAATAAGGAAAATAACCGAAGAATTTGCCTTCATTTAAACCAGTTTCCGCTATGCTCTTAAGATAAAAAGGTTTTCTACGAAAAAATCGACCACTTACCAAGCAAGCTTTGCCTCGTATGCTAGAGTTTAGAGAGTAAGATTG
Source organism: Vibrio sp. Vb1554 (assembly GCF_033344235.1). Classification (NCBI taxonomy): domain Bacteria; kingdom Pseudomonadati; phylum Pseudomonadota; class Gammaproteobacteria; order Vibrionales; family Vibrionaceae; genus Vibrio; species Vibrio sp. Vb1554. The sequence goes on from NZ_JAWPOJ010000052.1 coordinate 3,358, forward strand.
TTGTTTTTTATTGAATTAAACATTTAAACATCAACAAGTTGATAATACGCACTAAGAAAATTCATTGTTTGTAACTTCTCGTCTCAAATATGAAACAGAATAAGAGCGACATGATTTTAGGAGAACTAACGTGAGATGGAATCGAGTACATATAGCCTGCTGTTGCTTAATAGTGTCTTCACCAGTTTTCGGTCAAACTCTAGAGCAAGCGGTTGCACAGACGCTACAAAATAACCCCGATATTAAGAGTGCATTTAACGAGTTTATGAGCCAGAAGTACATAAATGAAGCTTCATCAGGTGCTTACCTCCCCTCTGTTGATCTAGATGCTGGAATTGGATATGAAGGATTAGACCCGTCAGATGAAGTTGGTCGAGGAGACACGGATTACACTCGAAAGGAAGCTTCAGTGACACTGACCCAACTAATATGGGATGGTAGCGCTACATTAAATGATATTGATCGAACCGCAGCTGATGCTGAATCTGTTAGATTTCAACTCTTAGCAGATGCTTCAGATAAGGCACTTGAAGTGACTAAAGTGTACTTGGACGCTGTTAAAGCGTATGAAGTCCTAAAGCTTTCAGAAAACAACCTTGCTGTTCATAAAGATATTTACGATGACATTAAAAAACGAGTCAACTCGGGTATCGGCTCTACTGCTGACTTGACGCAGGTAGAAGCACGTTTGGCAAAAGCACACGGAAACTTAGCTGCTGCTCAAAATAACCTGTATGACTCTCACACGATGTTCACTCGTTTAGTCGGTCAAACACCACAAGGGTTAATCTTTCCGAGAGCGGACCAAAACTTTATCCCGTACACGGTTGATGAAGCGGTAGGCTTGGCATTTGAACTTCATCCCGTTATTCAAGTGGCGCTCGCAGACGTAGACTCGGCTAAGTTTCAATACAAACAGTCTAAAGGTGTTAATTACCCAACCATTTCAATTGAAGCTTCGCAAACATGGCGTGACGACGCTGATGGTTTAAAAGGTCGAAGTGATGAGACACTTGCCATGCTGCGTCTACGCTACAACCTATTCAATGGTGGCAGTGATGCAGCGAACTCAGAAAACTTTGCCTACCAGCTAAATAAAGCAAAAGACTTGCGTGAAGGTGCCTATCGCAATGTTGAAGAAGGATTAAGGCTTTCTTGGAGTGCGCTTGATTTAACATTACAACAAAAAGAGTTTCTATCAGATCATGTAGACTCTGCGTCTGAGACCGTAATTGCTTACGAGAAGCAATATCGCATCGGTAAACGAACACTGCTTGATCTATTGAACACTGAAAACGAGCTCTTTGAGGCGCGTAAAGACTACTTAGATTCTAAATACGCAGAGCAGTACGCCAAATATCGAGTGATGAACGCAACTGGGCAACTGTTGAGTGCATTAAGGGTTGAAATGCCTAAAGAATGGCTAGAAGAAGTGGAGTATTAATTATGAAACACATAGCTTTTATTACACTCTCATTAATGCTCTCCGCATGCAGTTCATCAGATCGTGGTGATGAATATGATTACATAGATACCCCAATTGCCGATCAGTGGGCTGATCATATAGATGATGACTCTGACGGAGTCATTAACGAGCGAGATTTGTGCCCGGGTACACCTTTGGGTGCCGAAATAGACAACGACGGTTGTGGTTCGTACGTTGACTCCTCACAAGAAATGCAAATTCGAGTACTATTTGCGAACGATTCCGATGTGATCAACCCTATCTTTACGCAACAAATTCTTGAACTATCAGACTTTTTGAAAGAGTACCCGAACACGTCTATAGAGATTCAAGGTTATGCTAGTCGCACTGGTACTGCAGAACATAATCTTGACCTATCTAAGCGCCGCGCTGAAAACGTTAGAAAAGAGCTAATGAAGAATGGCATTAGTGGAGATAGAGTTACCATTGTCGGCTATGGAGACACAGTACTTGCAACACAAGGTACAGACCAAGTTAGTCACGCATTGAACCGTCGAGTAACCGCAACAGTGATTGGCCACAAGGGTGAAGTGAAGAAAGAATGGACCGTTTTCACAACACTTCCAAAAAGCTAGCACAACAATAAACAGACCGTAAAAATAAAAGGTCTAGCAAATTGCTAGACCTTTTTTGATTTTAAATTTGACTACAGTTTAGCGCTACTACATGTCTTTGTACTGAGCTTCTAAACTCGCAATTAAGCTTTGAGTCACATCATCAACACTTGCACCGTCAAAATGGATGTCCAATGTCGAGCTCCCTTTTGTAATACTCAGGTTTGCCTCAGATCCCCCGTCTGGTGCCACTTCTACATGATACTCTCCGACATCACCAGTATGATCACCTGATTGAAGATCATTAAGAAGCTCTCCAATTTCATCTTTAGATAAGTCGTCAAACAGATCTGAGAAGTCTAGAGCGTCTTCATTTTTATTGAAGTCAGTGACAGTATCAACATCGTTAGTGACTTCACTCCACTTAAAGATGTCCGCCCCTTCTGACCCTGTTAAAGTATCACTACCTAAACCACCAATCAGAATATCATCCCCTTCACCGCCAACGAGTATGTCGTTGCCACCATGACCAAATAGTAAGTCATCACCAGCGCCGCCATATAAATTATCCGATTTATCTCCTTGGTGAGTTTGGTTGAATTCTTCCAAGTTATTTCTAACGTACTCATGTATATCTTCGCCGTCAACGGTAGACACATCCTGACCCGTTTGCTGCGCCACATGTGATTGAATCGCACTTAAGCCTTGTTCATTACCACCAAACTCAATTAAGTCACCTAACAAGATATCGTTACCTTCACCTCCTTGAATAGTGTCTGAACCTTGTTTGAGAGGTACATCTTGACCCAATATCGTTTCAGCAAGCTTAGTAACATCAATATCTGACTCTACCACACCATCAGTGTCATACTGCTTGAGTGTATGTTCATCAACGCCACTCCCAAGACCTATCGCTTCTATAGAGGACAATGCCGCTAGTACTTGATACATGTGTTGAGCTTGTGTCGAGCTATTCCCTTCATCGTAATAACGGATAGAGCCATAATATCTGTCGATATCGCCAAGGATTCTTCCTGTTAGCGGTGAATAAACCTTACCGTAACTATCTATAACGACATCACCTTTGTAGGTAACTGTTTGTCCGTATGAGTAATTGTTTTTACTCGCAATATCTTGCAGGGTAACAAGCTTGCCAGAATTATCGACGTCCAAAATCACTTTCGAGAATTCACTCGGTGCTACACCATAGAGGTATGTTGCTCTATTTGGTTGACCATCCGTAACAAAGTACGTGATATTTTGGCCATTAGGGTTAGGTTGACTGCTGAACCATTCAACGGCCGACTGTAAGCCCGCCTCATAGTTTGTGCCGCCAGAACCCTCATCATCAATTACACGATTCAACTCTTCTACAAACTCTTTTCTTGCTGTAAGAGAACTCAAGTCAACAGAAATCACCGCTGATGCACTTGAAGCAAATTCACTAAGGTGAATATTCACTGTCCCTGGCTTCTCTCCTTGATTTACCGCACTTAACAGCTCATCAAACACATCTAGCACTTCTTGCTTCGCAGTTCCTACCCAGTTACCCATGCTCCCTGAAGTGTCCAGAACAAATGCGATGTTGTAGTCCTGACCTGCAATGATCTCCAATCCTTGAACATCACCAACAATAATATCGTGATCGTCACTACCCGTTATCTGATCATTCCCATGCGATCCCGACTCCAACACATAGTCACGAGCTGTAAGCTCAACGGATTCAGTTGTTGAAGCTGCGTCATTATTTGATCCTTCAACAGACGTAGCAGTAACGCTTAGCGGGAACTCTAAGCTGCCTTCATAATCGAATGGCACTCTGATATCCAGGGAAAGCTTACCATCTGTACCAAGAGTGACAGGGTAATCTCCATTTGAATCTTGCTTAATTGCGACCCCATCAACATACACGTCAACACCGTCTGGTAGATCTTGTACAAGAGCAGTCTGCGCTAAATCCTCACTTCCATCGACATCAACTAGATCAACATCCACATCGACCGAAATCCAGCGATCTTGAAGCACTTCATAAGTGCCATCAGGTTTCAAATCAACAATTTTGTCTGCAAAAACAACGCGTTCAATTTCATATAAATGATCACCTCGGTCATCACTACCTGTATGATCGTTTACCGAATCGATAGAACGACTATCTAATAAAATCCAATATGGAACTTTACCTCCATGATCGTCTTTGAAGGTCATTTTGTAGTCATCAAAGTTCCCTGTTAAGTAGACTGTATCTTTACCATCATGCAGAGTAAGACTGGTCGCGTCATCACCATAAAACGTATCATTGTTACCACCGCCAACAAATACGTCATCGCCACCGCCACCATAGAATACATCGTTGAAATCTGTCCCAACAAACAAGCTGTCGGTGTCACTTAAGTCAGTATTGACTCCCAACACAACACCAGCGTGTGTATTAATTTTAGGTACTGCATTATCCAACCCAAGGTTGGCTGCGACAGCCTCATTTTCGGTATTGGTATTATTTATTGCCGATGTAGCTAAGTGATGGTTTGGATCAATAGCATCTCGTTTAACTAAGTCGCCAACATTGATCGTGATCGTAGGTGCATCTGCGATAGCAACAACATTGATATCAAGTGTATTTGTTACGCCAGTATTTGTGGTATAGCTAATTAATGGAACGTCACCTGACCAATGCTCAGCAGGTTCAAATATGTAACTACCATCTCGGTTTACTAGTAACGTACCACTAGTCAAAGAAACACTTTCGCCTACCTCGTAATCAGCACCATCGATAGTAAGATGATCTACCATCAGAATATTGTCGCCGTCAGAGTCATTAAGCAATACATTCCCTTGTAGAGTATTGTCTTCTATGGTTTCGCCCAAATCACTTTCCGTTTCCGTCGGTAAGTTCTCATGTACTACAACATTGATCGCCAAGTTAGATTCTGCTGAATCACCATTCGAGCTTTCTGTACTCGTTGCAGTCAAATTGATAGTGAAGTCATCATGGGAGCCCGCAGGTGGAGTCACAGTAAGTGCATCTAATGCCCAACTTGTCACGTCCAGTTCTTCATCAATAGTTGCGACAGTAATAGAACTATTTCCATCTGAAAGGATCGCACCTACAGGTAAGCCAGTTAGCGTGACTTTAAGTGATTCAGAGCCATCTGTATCATTTAAGCTTGCTTTAATTTCAGAGAGCGGTATCGCTGTATCTTGTAACCCTTCGTTCAGCTGGTATGTTTCGTAAAACGCAACACCATTAACTTCTTGTAGTTCAGACGTTCTGATATCAGTTGCTTCTAGTGCACTTTCATCACTAACTACGTAAAGACTACTATTGCTCAGGTTGACAGGCGCTTGTCCATTAATGGATACATCCACATTAAAGTTACCCGGACCACTTTGGTTATGGTGATAAATTTCAATTGGATAAAAGCCAGATACCGAAGGGGTAAAGCTAGCTCCCTTAATATCACCACTGTCGCTCCCCCAACGAGCTTGATCAAGTAACGTACCACCCAACTTAATTGCAAGGCTATCATCGGCTTGACCGACAAAGTCGTAACTCGAGCCAGCTTCGAGATAAACAAGAGATGTGACTAGAACGGCCTCATTTGCCAAGGTTGCATGAGTCCCTAAATCTTCCACATTTGCCCAACTCAATCGAGTACCATCGGCTTCATTAAGAGCGTTGATCGCTGAGATTAGAGTCTCTCCATTGACCCCCATACCATCACTAGAACCAACTTGAACATTACTCCATGTCGTAACGTTAAACTCTTGTTGAGGCAATGAGTTTAATGGCGTCACTGCAATTAAGTTCGGTTTGTCAGCTACAGGGTTCACGTCTATTGTCAGTGTCGACTCTTGACCAGAGCTCTGCCCATCTGTCGGTTTAAAACCAATTTGAGCGTAACTAGATTCCTGATCTCCGACTTGATTTCCGCCGAAGCTGTCACTGCCTGATTCATTTAATTCAGGTACAAAACGAACACCGTTTTCCTCAAAAAGCGATTTATCGAGGACTTGATCGATTTGTACAGACTGCCAATCGCCTTGCGAATCTCTGTACTCTAATGAGCCATCGCTAGGAAGCGTTGTAATTTGGACGGATAGATCTGATACATCAGAGTCCACATCGCTAATACCGAATGATGACCAATCAAGCATCACTTGAGTATCTTCATTCATCTCAACCACTGAAGGCGAAGATTCAGGAGCATCATTCACATTTACCAGAGAAACATTTACCTCGGCAGTATCAATCCCGCCAGTTCCATCGATAACCTCAACCTGAAGCGTATAATCGCCCAAGTCAACATCATCGATTGTCTTGTTCAATGAAATCTCTCCACTTGTCGGGTCGATATCAAAAATACCATTAGTGCTCGAGCCATCTGCAAAGCGGTATACAAGCACGTCATTATCGTGATCTTCAGCAACGACCGTGCCGATAACGGCCCCACTCACCGTGTTTTCGTTAACTGACCCGAAGTCGTAAACATCATCATTTGGTTTGTCACCAGCACTATCGCCGCCAGAAATAAACTCTGGAGCGTGCTGAGCATCTATAATAGAGACTGTTACTTCATTCGAGTCACTTGCAAGCGTCGAATCTGCACCAACCGTATCAATTAGAGTCACGGTTAGGTTTTCAAGATCTTCGTAAATACCATCATCGAGAGTTTTTATATCAATCGGCGCCGACGTTTTACCCGCTGGAATCGTGACTGTGTACGTACTTGGAGCAATATAATCTTTGTCATCAACATTCCCTCCGATTGTGAATGTTACCAGTACATCTTCATCTGCTTTTTGGTCAATGTTGACGATAAATTTTGCATCACTACCTTCATCAACTGAGGATTGATCTGAGCTAATAGTCACTTTCGGTGCACTTTGGGCATCAACGATCACAACACTTGCGCTGTTATTTGAAGCAATGCTCGCATCAGCGCCATCAACCTCTTTAATGGTTACTGTGAAAGATTCTGCGCCCTCATAAATACCATCGGTGACCGTCAGTAAGTCAAGAGCAGCTGAAGATTGACCCGCAGGAACTTCAACACTCAGAACGCCAACAAAATCTTTTCCATCTTGGGCCACGCCACTATATTCGACATGAACCGTAACACTCTCATCTGCAACTTTATCAAGTGTCAGCGTAAAGCCTGCCGTTTCACCTTCATTTACGCTGTTTTGATCGGCACTAATACTAACTAAAGGTGCAGGATCAGAATCCACAATATTTGCGTTACCAGTTGCAATACCATTACTGGTGACACTACCGATTTCCGTAACCGTCAGACCAAAGCTCTCATCACCTTCATGGACATTATCTAGTTTGGTCGGGACTGCGACTTTAATTTCAGCGACACCTGGAGGTATGGTAACGTCTCCATTAGGCGCCATATCTAATGTTTGAGTTTGACCATGAGTATCCACATAGGTCACTACCATAGTGCCTAAATCAACATCTTCCGCAGTATAGCTATCATTTGTTGTTGACTTCAGATTGACGACAACGGCCTCTTGAACAGGGTTAGAGAGTAAAACGGTAAATATTGCGTCAGTTCCTTCAATGACATCGCCGGCATCTACTACGCTAAGTTTTGTACTGTCATTATCAAGAACTGTTGCCGTCCCCGTTTCACCGCCGATCTCAAGAACGATCGTTTCGCTGCTTTCCACAACCAAGTCATCAATAGTCGGAATCGATATTTCGAAGCTACTTATACCTGCAGGAACAATCAAGTAACCACCTAAGAAAACAACACCATTTGTATAGGTTGCATTTGATAGATTTACGTCATTCTTATCAACTGAAGAACCTTGAGCAAGCATATCAACTTGGTACTTAACGGCAGTGCTAGTGGTTTCATTTAGAACAACCGAGAACGTGACATTGTCACCCTCAGTCACGCTATCACCGACCACAGACAGGCTTGGCCCATTTTCAGCAATATTACCATCTAGCATTTCATTAACGATATTGACTGTAGATGGATCGCTAACGCCATTTTCAGAGTCGACTGCCACATATCCAAAGCTGTCTTCGGCAGGTACACCTTCTACATAACGTAACTCCCAGTTCCCTTCATTTTTCGTAGAAAAATCTAACTGAGTAATGACCGAACCTTCAGGAAGAGCTAGATCTTTCCCATAACCAACGCTTGTTTCTTGGAATAGCATGAAGTTGCCTTCAGGCTTCAAAAACTCGAACGTTTGAGTCTGTTGGACATTATTTGAATCTAAGTATGTAACCGTAATAAGTGCTGCGTTGTCATCACCGTAATCAAACAATCCACCTAATCCATCTAAGCCAAGGTTTACGCTGCCCACAGGATTATTAGACAAATCGATCGTAATCGTTTCACCTTTCTCAATACCCTGCCCATCATTGTCAGCGATACCATTGCCGATGTGTGACACCTGGCGGTTGTACTGCGCAAGCTCACCGCTATCAGAAGAAATGGTGATAGAAGCTCCATTTGCTAAATGCTCAGTACGGGAGTGTGATGGACCTCCGTCCTCACTTAGCCCCCAATTATTGAAATCTGTTGTAGACTCGGAACTATTTAGTGTATCTGGGCGATCCTTGATACCTAATAAGAAACCCACATTATCAGCCTCATAGTAAAGGCTGTCTTTGTCATAAAGCGTATCGCTTACTTCTTTAATTTCGTGCAACTCACCATCACTATCTTTAAAGAACAACGTACCTGAGGTTGGCAGTTCAGTAATTCGGACATGTAGATCGTTGCCTTTTAAGTCGTCTTCAACATCCGCGATATGATCTTGAGAGTCACCGTGACCCAGAGGCTTCGTATCGGTATCAAACACAACGTGCGTAAGCTGATCATCGGCCACATGCGTAAAGTCTTCACTGTCAGGTTTGTCGTTTACTGGCGTGACATCGACGTTAACAATGGTGGATTCACTGACACCACCGGAGGTGACGATGTAGGTGAAGCTGTCTGCCCCGTGGAAGTTGTCGTTTGGCGTGTAAGTGACGCTGCCGTCCGGGTTGACCGAGACCGTGCCGTTAGCTGGACCGTTATTGGTATCCAGCGACACCACTTTGTCGTCGCCTTCGAACGTGTCGTTACCTAAAACCTTGATGATGGTTGGTGTGTCTTCCACAACCGTCGCGCGGTCAGATTCAATATCTGCCACAGGCGCCACTGTGAAGTTCACCGTTTGGCTAACGCTTTCACCGCTTGGATCGGTGGCGGTAAAGGTTAGGGTTTCTGAGCCGTTCCAGTCCGCAGTTGGGCTAATGGTCGCGATGCCATTTTCAATCGACACCAACACGTTGCTGTTGCCGGACACTGAGAAGTTCAGTGCGGAGTCGCTGTCTTTAAATGCGTCGTTTAAATCAATCGTGTAGATCGTAAAATCTTCTGCTAACACTTGATCTGAAATCACATTGTCGACTGTTGGTGCATCGTTAACGCGATTCACAATCAAACTATCACTGTCGCTAACCGTTGGATTAACACCATCCGATACTGATGCGCTGATCGTTAGGTCTTTAAGGTTGAGTTCGTCGTTGTTAACCGCGTCAACACCCGCTTGAGTCAGTTTGACTTCATCGCCAACTAGCGCAAAGTAGCCGTTTGAGTTGTTTTCTAAAGAAACGGTTAATTGCTCTTCTGGCGTGTCGATATCAGCGACTTCCAACGTTGCCACTACCGTATCGGTATTCACTGCATCTTCAGTGATACTTTCTACAGCATCGACCTTGATCGTTGGCGCATCGTTTACTGGGTTAACGGTAACAGCTACTTTCGCTTGGTCAGTCAGCGAACCATCAGTGATGGTGTAAGTGATTTCGGCGTCACCATTGAAGTTCTCGGCCGGTGTAAAGACCAATTTTCCATCAACAATCTCAACTGTGCCTTGCGCTTCAGGTACAGACGCCGATTGGATAGACAACTTATCGCCATCAATATCGGTGTCGTTTGGCAGGACATCAATCGTCACTGGCGTGTCTTCGTCAGTAACGGCATTGTCATTGGTCGCCACTGGCGCATCGTTCACTGGCGTGACATCGATGTTCACCGTGGTGAATTCCGATACCCCACCGGAGGTAACGATGTACGTGAAGCTGTCTGTACCGTGGAAGTTGTCGTTTGGCGTGTAAGTGACGCTGCCGTCCGGGTTGACCGAGACCGTGCCGTTAGCTGGACCGTTATTGGTATCCAGCGACACCACTTTGTCGTCGCCTTCGAACGTGTCGTTATCTAAGACCTTAATGATGGTTGGTGTGTCTTCCACAACCGTCGCTTTATCTGCCACGATATCCGCCACTGGCGCTACTGTGAAGTTCACCGTTTGGCTAACGCTCTCGCCGCTTGGATCGGTAGCCGTAAAGGTCAATGCTTCTGAGCCGTTCCAGTCTGCCGTTGGAGTGAACGTAGCAATCCCATTGACGATCGCCACTTGAATGTTGCTGTTGCCAGAGACGCTAAACGTTAACTCGCCATCCACGTTATCCACATCGCTGAAAGCGGTATTCAGATTGATGCTGTATGGGGTGAAATCTTCCGCCAAGGTTTGGTCTGCAATGCTACTTTCAACCACAGGCGTGTCGTTCACCGCATTCACGGTGACGTTGACCGTCGCTTGGTCAGTCAGTGCACCATCGCTAACGGTGTAAGTGATTTCAGCGTCACCATGGAAGTTCTCAGCCGGTGTGAACACCAACTTGCCGTCAACAATTTCAACTGTACCTTGGTCACTCGGCACAGACGCCGAATCAATGCTTAACGTATCACCATCGATGTCAGTATCGTTTGGTAGGACATCAATCGTCACTGGCGTGTCTTCGCCAGTGACAGCGGTATCATCTTTTGCCACTGGCGCATCGTTGACTGGCGTGACATCGACGTTCACCGTGGTGAATTCCGATACCCCACCGGAGGTAACGATGTACGTGAAGCTGTCTGTACCGTGGAAGTTGTCGT
>NZ_JAWPOJ010000053.1:0-13863 GCF_033344235.1 Vibrio sp. Vb1554
AAACTGTGTTGGAAAGACAGGAACAGTACCGGAAAAAGACAGGATAAATCCCTAGGCGTAACAAGCAGCAAAACGAATTTATATTATTGAATTGTAAGAGCCCTTACTGGATCCGTCCGGTAGGGGCTTTCTTATTTCTAGCTCAATGAAATAAAGGAGTTTCTATGAACCAACCCAAAAACAGCAGGAAGAATGCAGAGGCTGACACATCTAAAGCCACACCAGAAGATAAGCCATTCTCTACCATTCTCAAAACAGGTGAAGCACCCAAACTAGGGGCAAAGGCCCAAGGAATGGTGCTCTACGAGGTTGCTCAAAACAGTGAAGATGATCAACTCTACTTTCGTATTGCCGGACAAAGTGGCGGGGCTGGATTGCATTCAAAGCACTGGGTTCCACTTAACGAACTATTCCAGTTGATCGAATCTCAAGGTGATAACCCGTGGAAAAGTCAGGTCTATAAATCCCTATATCCTTCAGGTTCAGCCAATAACCAAGGTTTTTGCGCCTCAATAGTTAGAGACTTAGGTCTAGCCCAAAAGTCCAAATCATCAATTTATCTTCACGTACTAGGCGACGAATACCAAAAGCTAAAAGCAGAGCTGTTAGCACTCGCAGACAAGAAAACAAAATAACCCTTCCATTTATCGTCGTTGACGTCGTACCGACGACACCGACAGCAATCACTATCAAATTCTTCAATCAGTAAATCTAATAAGGAAATGTAGTAATGAAAAAACTACTAATCAGTGCGTTAGTTCTAGCTAGCTTTGGTGCATCAGCAGGTCTATTTAGTTCGGATATAGATGATGCAATCCAGACAATTAAAGAAGGCAGTCCAGATGGTTGCCCTTACGCCATAGGGGACATGATCGACTCGGCGTTCACCAATGAAACATGGAAATCAGGTAAAACCAAATCGGGGCGAATCTTCGTTGATATTGAAGGTGATGTGAATTTCCGCAATCAAGAGCAGAAAGCATTTATGCAATTCGAAGTTGATGGGGATGAGTTCTGGCTCAATACATTGAAGCTAAATAACCAGTACCAAAGTCAGATGATGACTCGTAGCTTCGCAAATCATCTATGCGATTCAGTTAAGTAAGCTGGGACATTAAATCATTAAGGGCAGTATCGAGAGGTATTGCCCTTTCTACTTCCCAAGGGGAGCAAACATGCAAAGCAAAACCTTTTCACAATCATCATCCCAATCCAAAAAGAACACAGGTATTCGTGCGGCTAAAGTCGGTGCTGCTATTGGGGCTAGGTATGGTCCATATGGGGTACTAATCGGTGGTATAGCTGGCTTCATAATTGGTGTTGTCGCCGACGAGGTTATAGATGACTAAGAGCTAGGCGGGCAGGGGAATAGCCTCTGCCTTTTTGGTAGTTAAAGGGTAAATTGGTATATCGAAGTGGACGCAATGGTTACGCTTGATTTTTTTGAGTTCTAAGTGGCTTATTAACGAACCAGTGGCAGGTCGTGTCTACTGTACCTTGGTCACGGCTTTCGCAGAGCTTCTCCAAATTAATTCTGTCGGATAGGTGACACTCGTTGCCGAGCGCCACCCTCCTAAGAACCGTACGTGCAACTTTTATTGCATACGGATCAAGTCTCCACCAAGGCATCGTTAAAAAACCAGTAATTAAACCGTCATAGAAGTAGAGCGAGCCAAAAAATTTGATCGCTGCACTAGCACTTCGCTTTAATTACCTTTGAGATACGCACTTGAAGCTTTAATACTATTCCAATGGTCTCTCAATAGATGAGGAACTACGGCTTATAGTCAGAAGACGCACTAATTTCATTCGAAGTCATCATTTACTTTCCTTCTTCAAAAAAGATCTTCAAACTCTTTCGTAACGGGAGGCTAGTTAGAAGTCAGCGCGCTTTCGCGCCAGATATCAACATGTATCCACTTGATTACAAAGCGGCATTCGTTTTCTCTAACCTCTTTTACCTGCATACTTATCGGCAACCCTCACAGGCTACTTGATCATAGAGAGATATACAGACATACCCTGCTTCGTATGTCGCGTAAAATGTCAACTTAGATGCGCACTATGGTATGGTGCGTAAAGTGACCACGAAAGAGTAATGTCCAATTTCTTTCCAACTATCGTTGCCTTTTGGGGCTGCAGCGTCTTAACCACTTCCACACAACGCTTCATACGTCTTCAGGCCGCACGGACAATTCTGAGTTGCAAGATTTTCTAAATTAGCAAAAAACAATTCTAATCACAGCCATGTCAGGGGCTATGGAGCCTTTTCAATTGTTGTACTAAAAAATACCTATCCAGTTATTTGTTTGCTTATGATTTATTTACACGTTCGATTTGAATTCCAACGTATATTTACTATCCTCACTTATAAAAGTTAGCGCATATCGCTTCTAACATAGTTTGTTCCCCTGCACGTGTCGTTGGCGTATGAAGCGAAGAGCTATTTCTAACCATTGACCTGATGTGCTCAGGAGGCTATATGTTAACGCTTCATTCACCAGTCTTTTGGGGCATATCTGCCCTGTCTGTTGCCTGCTTTACTACCCCAACCTTTGCCAGAAGCGATGCCGTCGATGAAAATAGCACCGTCTCGCGCCCGTTTTATTCGGTCGAGGCGACTGCTGCGCAATTAGATGACGCGTCCAAGACGTTATACTCTGGTTCTGTGAGTAAAGAATCTGCCTTCATATCACGCTTTGGTGTGCCCATTTACCCTACAGAGTATGTTGTTGACTTTCCCCGGGAAGGTGTAGTGCTTGGCCAAGGGTGGCAAATGGACAACATGAAAAAGACTCCAGCTACATGTATTCAGTTCTCTGATGGTAGCGTGGGCGGACAGAATGCCACAGTTTCGGCGATTAAGGTGTTCAGTAGTGAACAGTTAAAACGGGAGACTACAACGTCTCTGAATGCCAGCGCTAAGGGGAGTTATGGTGGATTCAGCGCTAGTGCTTCTTATAAATCAAGTCTGGCTAAAAAATCAAACGTGGAGAGCAGTTTCGATACCCGTCTATTGAAGGCAGAGGTGATTGACGGGGTTGACTTTGTTCAACCTAGGAGTTCAAGCGATGAAGCAAGCGGAGATATAAGGCTATCGCAGTTTGCTTTAGGGTTATTGGAAGACGATAAAGGTTCACTACAGAAATTTAGGGAATATTGTGGTGATGTTTTCGTATCGGCGATAGAACGTGGCGCTGAGATGTATGTTGTATCAAACCAGTCCAACTATTCGGCTTTTAAGTCTGTCGCTGCACAGAAGTCAGCATCGGTTGGAGGGAGTTATTTAGGTAGTGGTGGGAGTGTAGAGGGAAGTTCTTCATCGCTCAGTAGTGCATTGAATGTCAGTAAAAATTCAGAATTTAATTACTACCACAGTGCCCATCGAGGACTCTATATTCCTTCGTCTATTGAGGAAGTATCACAAGCTCTACGTATACTTGGCGATTCTTCAGATCAAAACAAGAGCTTTCCCTTCCGGGTCCAGTTAACGTCATATACCGAATTGCCTGACTTTAATAAAGCGATAAATGAACTTAAAGTGCCAATGGTAGATCGATTGTACGTTTATAAAGGGCGCTTAGAATCAGTTAAGAGGGTACTCAAGCATGTATTGGGTTACACGTTGATGACCCAAAAAACAGGGGAAAATAGCACCCAAGAAGAGTGTAGCCCCCAGAACGCTAAATCTTGTGTGCGTCGTGCCAACTTGGTCATATATTACGTTGGCCATGTTAACCCCGATATCAATTTAGATGTTGATACAACCTGGGGTAATTCAGAACAGGTTGATGCAGCTCGGTTACGTTATGCAAATTTGCTATCGGCTGTCGAAAAGGAGATAGCTATTGTCCAGAAAGAGATTAATAACTGTTTTGGTGCTGATGCCACCAATGGTCAATGTATTGCGAGATTTGACGGGAAATATAATGATTATTTCTATTTGGCCTTGCTCCCCTTACCTAAGATCGTTCAACTCTATATTAGTCAGGATGATAAAGCGAATTTAGACCAGTTAAAACAGCGGTTGGCTAAGCTGCGAAATGACTATAAAGAGGAGACTGGACGCACATACCGTAAATACAAAACATGCCGTACTCTTGGGATAAAATGGAAAGACAAAAACTTGTGTGGGTATGACTATGTTACACAACGTTGCCCAGATTACCCGCACGGCGCACATTGTTTGAAGATAAAAGACAAAGAAAAAGCGGTCGAGAGGGATATATCACTTTATGAAACTTCAGCCGTTTTTGCCAATTTAGCAGAAGCGCGTTTTGATTATTACATAGGGACAAGGATGAATTATCGGTCTGACGTAGGGGCAATAGATGTGGCCCTTAGTGAGCGAGAGATCCAGTACCTAAAGGACAATATCGCTTGTGAATTAAATCCTGATGGAAATGGTTGCGACCAAGTTGAACCAATATATGACAGAATCGTCAAAAACGGTGAACGTCTCCGGTTTGTCTATGTGTATGACGAAGAAGCGAAAAATCAAAAGCTATTGGGCTATTCAGAATCCGCCTTGGAAGATATTAGGGCAAACACGAAACAAATGGGTGATTTGCTACAAAAAGCAATTAATGAAGGTAATTTAATCCCCGATCCCAGTATCGCTCCCAAGTCGAACCTTGATGATATCAATCCCCACGTGAAAGAGTTGAAAAAGCTGAGCGATGAAAAATTAGAGGATTTGATACGAAACCAAAAGTCGCTCTCATCATCTGATATAACAGTAAGTGATCTTGCCGATAAGATTTTGACGAAAGAAAATCTGGAAACATACCGACATCTTGAAAAGGTGAATGAAGAATTGATGGTGCTTGCTGAAAGGCTGAAAGCATATATTCAAGATCCTAAGTCAGTGATGGAGTTGGGGGGAAGGGCTCCATCAGGTGTAATTGCGACTCCTGAGATGTTTTCTGGAAACGAAGCGCTATTCACTATGCCTGATGGTATTCAGCCATTTGGTAGGGATAAAGGTGAGCAAAAGTATGCCGTTGAGCCACTGTTTCCTTTGATATCTCTTGAAGAGGATTTCAAATTGTATGTTCAAAGTTATTAGTGCTGCCGTACTTGCCCTGATCGGTGGTATGGCATCGGCTCAGTCATCACTGGAAGATTTGATCCTGATAAAGCCAAACACTTTTACTGGGCAAATGAATCGGGTGTCTTGCCAGTCCCATATATTGGCCTTTGCATTGGTTTATGAAGGATACAGCAATAAGCGCCTTATGGCTTTCAGAAATGATCCCTCGGTGTTGTCGAAAGCGTTTAACCACGAAGTCAGCCGTTTGGAAGCTAAGATAAGAAGAGAAATAAAAGCAATTAAGAGGGGGAGTAACAGTACCCGAGCCGAATGGGAGCATGCAGTCAGCAAAGTGACGAATAAAAAATACCGATTACGAGGAACACATACCAAACTGGATGGTTTCAGGTATGATATGTCTCCTAAACGGTTTAATGCATTTATTTTTAGTCACTTTTCGCGCGGAGCTTGCACCTCGGCTAATATAGAGAGTTGTATTATCAATTTTTCGCCGCTTGGTCGACCGCCAATGTTAATTACTAGTATCACATTCATAGAGCATCAAAAGGCACAGCAGTTTTACCCTGCACATGTGATCGGGATTGTCGGGGTCAAGAAGAACCTTAGTCCGTTATCTCATCGCCCGGAAATTTTAACCATAAACACATTTGCGAAGTTTGGAAAATTGATGTGTCCTCAATGGGATGGTGTCATTGGCTGGGTGCAAGAATATAGCTTAAAAAGTATGTCTAACCTTGGGTTGTATTATCCTGTAAACTGGGTGGAGAGAGTGCCATAATTTGTTTTTTTTGGGGCGCCTTTCAATTAGCTTAAGCCGGATATGTACCCAGAATTGATCTCAACTGAGTTTTCTAAAACGTAGCCACAGGCGCTAGTAAAACGCTGTGGTTGTTGTTCATATTTTCATTAGATAGAGACGTGCTTTATGCGTCAATATATTTGACAGAATAATAATCAGCAATTGTCGATACTGCCTCTAATGGATATTTACTACCAAGACAATAGCGAATCGAATCATACCGGCTCATAGACACAGTGATACATTACTAATATTGTGTTTACTTGATACTACGAGAAGTCGCAATTTAAACCCTGCTGACTTGGAATGGGTTACAAGTGAGCTAGAGCTTTGATGCCACTATGATAACTAGCTAAGTAAGTTTGATTTACCCACTAGTCATGATTTGAGAACCAAAAGAAGTGGACACAAAACCTTAATAATAAATCTGTTAGGCTTTAAGTCCAGTTCTGGTCATTTAGCTAGCCACACATCGAGAGTGTTCGGATCTCCATCTTTGGTCCAACAATCTGGTTGGCTTATGTTGATATCGGCTCTTATCTTCAACTGCGGGTACATTTCCTGCACCACTTGGGTCATGATCTGTGCAGTTAACTGGCTGACTTCGCTCAGGTGTTCTTTAGGCACTTCGAAAACAAAGGCATCGTGCATCGCAACGATCAATTTGGCGTTGTAACTTTTATACAATTGATGAAGTCGATTTCCGGCTGTTTTGAACAAGGCTGTTGCTGTACCTTGTACTGGCATGTTCACCATCCAGTTTTTCTCAGTGTGGCCGCGCTTAGCATCCAATTGGCGGTATCGGTGCAATCCCGTTGCAGTGCTTACATGACCTCGCAGAGCGCCATACTGGGGCATTTTCTTAATGGCTTTTTGCAGTTCGGGAAACATCGATAGAAATTTATCCATCAGTTCCGTGGCCTTGTTGACACTGATATTGAGTTTTTTCGCTATTCCGAAGCTAGTGATACCGTAAATTAGGCCAAGGGTGCATTGTTTCATGATGGCTCTTTTCTCAGGGTATTTTTCTTTGAAGGCCGACGAATCGCAGTTGTAGTATTCTGATTCTAACTCATCACAAAAGAACTCTTGCGCCATGGCTGTGTAAAGATCGCCTTGGTTATACATCTTGACTAAGTTTGAGTCGCCATACACGCCAGCAGCAATCGCTACCTCAATTTGTGCAAGGTCGACTTCCCCAATCGCGTAACCATCTTGTGCAACCACTAACGGACGAAGGACAGCTGGAAGACCTAAGATATTCGGTGCAACGGTAGCCTGTCGGCCTGTGGCAGCCGTAAGCTGTTTTTGTTCTGGGTGAACCCTTCCGTCAATACCGACAATGCCACGCTGTAAAATGACGTCTTTGTAGACAGAATCGATATGCGTATATTTTGCCAAGAATGCCACCGCTGGGTGTAAAGTATAGTTCTTGCTTAGCATTTCACTTTTAAAACTATAGTCATCCCCATCTTTGAAGTGATGCAGTAATCCGAGTGAAGCAAAAAGCGCTTGTTTTTGATGTTGGTTATTGGGATTTGTCATCCCTAGTTGCACTAGCTCTTGACTGTATAGATTAAGTTTACGCTCGCACGCTTCGAGAATTTGACTGCACTTATCTCTGCATACCTTAAAGCCGTACCACTCGATAGCGGCGTTAGTCACGACCCAAGGCATCTCAATACTGATAAGGTGTTGGTGAATGCCAAACATGATGCATGATTGGCTTTGCGTTAAGTACAACTTCGCCACCGTGATACTGAGCTGTGACGTCTGTTCAATCTGGAAGGCAGAAAAAGACGGGCAGTCTTGCTCAGAGCCCATCAGTAACTTCGCACTGGAAGCGAGGCTATTTTGCACATTGTAACGTTGAGCTGTGTCGGCTAAGCCATAAAACACCGTGTTCTGTTCAGCCAAAGTTTTTTGGATTTGTATCTTTTCGACTGTTGAAACATCTTGAGTGGATTTAGCGTTATTGTGTTGACCAAGATATCTGGCTTTTTCTGCAATGCAGGTATCCCACCAATATCTGGGCTCGTTTAGGCCCAATGACCAAATACAGTGCAGGTCGGGTTTTGCGTCGTGGGTTACGTAGGTCACAGGCAGATCGAAAAGGCTTTGTAGCTTTGGACGAATCGAGGGGCTCGCAACGTTAATAACGAAGGAGTGCAGCACTAGTGAGCGACTTGTGTTCTCCATCAGCGTCATGCTGAGTAAGCGTGGAGTAATGGACGAAATATCATATCTGTCATTGCCGTTCGGTAGCGTGACTACCGGAGTCGAGTAAGTGAATTGAAAGCTGAGACTGACAGCGGATAGCGGTAATTGGTAAGCCAGATCAATCAATTGATCGAACTCGGCTTCATGTTGAATGAACTGAGTTTTCCCGACGGTATGTGACGTATCTTGAGGCAGAATCAAGGCACTCGATGGCGGGGCTGTTTTCTTTTTTAGATGCGCTTGGGTTCCAGGTAATAATTCCATTGCATGACCTTTTAAGTTGTAAGGAAAGCATTTCTGACCATGCCTTCCTTGCTGAGTTTGTGTTGGTTATCCGGCCTTATGGCGTCGAACGGTTCGAGTACTGATCCCTAGAGTTGAAGCAATCTCTTGCTGCTTAAACCCGTCGGCTATCATCTGATTGATCTGCTCTGACAGGGTTGTTGACGTTCTGGCTTGCTTGCTTTTTAAACCGAAGTGCTTTCGCAGTTGCTCTAGGTTGCTGTACTCATGGTCGTAACCCGACTTTGGCGCATCGTTATTTTGAAAAGTGATGATTTCACGCGATTTTGTAAATGGGCGCACGCGTCCAATGGCTTGGATGACAACCCCCATTTCTAATGTTTGCAGCATTGGGTTTACGACTTTGGCGACATCAGAGTAGCGATACTTTTGATCTGTGATGACGCCATGACGCCGACGAGGGTTGTCAGTGGTTGCAATCGCCACGTCTATGCGCTCGTCCTCGGCTCGCAGCTCCTGAATTGCGTTGTTGAGTATGTCTTGGGTTACGTAATAGCTGTTTAGGCAGTAGCAGCAATCGAACTCTTCGAATTGATTAATACCGATGACACCGTAATGGATCATGGGTACTAAGGTCATATCGTCACACTCTGCATAATCGCTTGCGGGAACCACACGAACGTCCTGAACTCCTTCCTCTGCCAGATATTGATTGAGCACGGAAACGCAGTGGTCGACGTGTTTCTGTTTAGAGACCAACAATACGCGCTTCCCTTTTCTCACTCGTTGGAGCGTCAATTGGGCGAAGGTATCTAGGATTTGCGGTGAGTTTTTCTTAAAGTTTGTCGCAGTCCCAATTGAGGATGCGATATTGTGCCAGACCGTCGATTCCCCCCGAAACTCAATGTGAGAATACGGGCTGTAAAAATCCATCCCGAGTTTCAGTTTCAGTATGTCCGGGTAGGTGGTGCCGCTGTATAGCACTGTGTCGAATCCCGCATTGACCGGCGGCGCAGGGAAGTGAATTGAACCATCTGCTAATTTTTCGCGTGATTCTGCCTCAGATGCTCCGAAGATTTGGAGGTCATACAGAATATTGATGAAACGATCGGCAAACATGCGATCGCCAATACTGGTGATTTGAGTCATCTGATCTGGAAAAATTGCAGGGCAGCGCCACGCTGAAATATCGCGCAGTTCCTCCGTTGAGGCCTGTCGTAAACATTCCAGATAGTGCGTTAGAGCGCCTTTTACATAGTCTGATAGACGACTCTCCTGCACGGCTTCTAGGGTTTGTTCAATCGATATGGGCGATATGGTTCGACTGTAATGGTTTAGGCTTACGTTAGCTTCATCGAAAATGACTAAGGCATTGCTTGCTTTAGCCATCGTTACGATGTGTTGGATGAAGTAGGGGTTACGCACGAAGTGTGATTGAGTTGCATATACGATTTTCGCCTCATCCAAATTCTTACCGTATTGGTCGGGCCAAAAACACTTATCCTTATTTGGACACAGGGCACAAATGTGCTTTTTGCCCAGCAGACCTAAGTTTCTACGTTCGTAGTCTTTCCAACTCAGATCGCGAGTTTCACCACACTGCTTGCTGGGGCGAGGTTGTATGTTGACAACTTTAATATCAGCAGGAGGGCTTTGAAGGGACTTTCTTTCTTCAAGTATTTTTCGAGTCGGCGCTGAGACAATCACGCAGTCATATGCGTTCGACTCCAATGCCAAAGTGGTTAACTGATCCAGTTGGTACGACTTGCCAACGCCCACCATCCAGTCGTTGAGAACATAGTGGTGTTGCGTCAGCATCTCAAGCATAGCCTGAGCACTATTATTAAAACGAAATTCAGCGAGGCTTTCGGCCCCGCTGATGATGACTGGACTAACCACAATCAAGCCACACCTTTGAAGCGTAGGCGTCTCTCGACCTCTGGGATCTCTCGCAGTTCGTCGTCGGTCAGAATACGGTAGATATCAGACAAGCGTACTTCGCCAGAGTCGAACGCGTCGGAAAACGCAGTAATTTTATCTTGATCGATAGTGGCGTACTCGGGTAGGGCAGTTGCATGAACATCATAATTGAAGCCATTTTTCTCAATTGACACGAGTTGACCGCCTTTGGTGACATAGGGCTTGAGCTGCGGAAACAAGGATTTTGGCTTCTCGGATGGTGGAACCGCCAGCACCTTCACCTCTCCCTCAATGTGATCGTAGACGGGAAATAGGTAACGGCTATCTAATTTAATTTGAGCGCGGCACATCGGGCAGTCGGGTCCATTGCACTGAAGGTATCCATGACCATTCACGTAGTGAAAGAATACTTTCTCTGCCGTGGGCGTAAAGAAGGTCAGCTCTGCGGACGAATTCTTTAAATCAACAGCCTGAAGTGCCAGAGGTGCAAAGTTAGGTTGGTTACTTGAATCGCCGTTAGGAAAATCGTTGAAATTCACCATAGAGTTGCGGCCATGTGTTTCGTAGTTTGCCGAAGTATGTGTGTTGTTTGAGTAGTTCATCATATGCTCCAAAATTTATTCTTAATTCAGCAGCCAATATATTGGCTGCTGAATTTGAGGTGTAAGAAGGCCGTCACCGAGAGGCTCGGCTAGTCAAAAATCAAAGTAAAAAAGTGGTGTTGCTAAAGGGTTAGTGTTTTTCGACGGTTTTAATTGCTTCAGAGAGTTGCTCAGCAGCTAGCTTGTATCCCCACGAAGATTTACTTTTTAAACGCTCTTCGAATTCATCAGTAATATCATCCAAGTTATCGATGTGGCCGATTTGATTCTCTACTTCCATGGCTGCTTCAAGAAACTCAGCGAAACGATATTCTCGATTTTTACAAGAGTGTTGTTTCGCTTTATTTGTGAACGTGACGATCAGTGCTTTTGAACTAAATGACATAAGGCTGTCTCCTTTAAGGTCGTTGGTTAAGGCGAGTTTTGTATCGAATTTGAATGGTTCTCCACTTGCGAAGTCTTCCCAATCGAAGCACTCACTAGCCAGTGAAAAGGTTGCTGCACAGAAGCTCTCAATAGCTTCCGGGTGGAAGAAATCAAGCTCTTTACAGCGATAGCCCACGGATAAGTAAACAGAGAGGGGAATAGTTTGCTGTAAGCTAAGTTTGTATCGACAGGTGGATTCAAGTATCTGGTTTCTCTCCACCTGCAGAGATGTATCTACAGTGAGGTTATCTTTGTTTCGTTTAATAGTGTTAGAAATGAAATCTAGTTTTTTATCGAAAAAGAATTCAACGGGATCTTTGTAGTATTTAGCCGTGTTTTTCGACACTACGGCAGCGGGGATACCGCCTCCATCGCTATATTCAGTATCAATATTTTCTAGAAACTGCCCGGCGTAACGAGGCGGAAGAGTTTCTGGGTTATAGGCTAGATTTGCCACTGCGATACCAATATTACGACCATGCTCAATGGCCTCTGCTTTCTCTTTAGATGTCAGTCTTAGCTTTTGGATGTCCATATTTTACTCTCTTTTGGTTTGGTTATTGCTATACTGGATTTTCTAGTATGGCAATAATGCACTCATTAATGTTCGTCTGTCAATGGTTTTTACTAGTTAATTGAGTTTAGTTATTGGTATACTGTAATTCCTGAGGTGGAGATTGACATGAACGTAAAAAAAGAAAAACAAACAAGCATTATGACCTTGGTTGCGGAGGCGCTTAGTGACCTACGTAACTATGGAAATGAGTTTGTGCGCTCTTGTGGTGATTTTGATAAAGCGAAGAAAACTGGTGTTAAGCAGGAAGATGTAGCTGCTGAGTTGGATATGAAAAAGGCTGCTTACTCACAGTTAGAAAATGGTGCAATGCCGATTAATGCTTACCACTTGAATCAGATTTGTGAGCACTTCAAGATGCCTTTAGGTGATGTTTTTGCCTATGTCGATCACAAGAAAAAAGAATGTGAAGAAGCGAATATCCGTGTAGTTAGCAAGAAACTGGACTGGCAATTTGATCACTTCCGCTGGAATAAGCGAGTGGATGAACGAGCGACAACGCTTTACAACCAGCGTATTCGTGAGAAGAAAAAAGAAGGTCTGTTTAAGCTGATGAAAGATGAACACATTAATGCTTTAAAAGCTGAAACGTTTAAACAGGCAGAAAAGGAACTACGGGCTAAGTATCTCACCGACGAAGACTATAGCTTGCAGCACTTTGATCGCAGTAAAGATGAGTAGGTACGTATTTTGTTGCTGACTATTGGCCAGTCACGAATTTTGGTAAAGATGCGCAGGTATTTCTAATGAAAAGAAATAAGTTGATTCGAATACCGTACTTGGGTTTTACCGTCGATAAGCTTGCTGTCACTACTTAGCATTTACAGGATTTTATATGCAGACGAACAGCAAGTTAACCTCAAGTGCCCAGGCTTGTCTTGATTGGCTTAAAAAAGACTTAGAGTACAATCAGGAGAAAAACATTTGGGGAAGCCTGACTCCGTTGTACGAAAGAGCTATCGAACGTTCTGGTGAACTTAATGACTTTTTTGAAGATGTTCACCGTCAGCTTGATGATCGCCAAAAGAGACTGATACTCGAAGTTTTGGTTGATGCGAACTTTTTCTGGCATCCAAATCAAGCGGCCAAAATAAGGTCTGACTACCAGACGTTTATTGAGTCTAATCAAGATATCTTTGATGCAGCGAGAACGCTTGCCTCGCTTTTAGAAGAAAGAATGGAGTTTAGTGAAGGCTCTCGTTGGTATTCACATGTTGATACTGATTTACCTGATATTCTAGATGCTTCCAGCCAACATCATTCTCGTTTCAATTCATTTCTGCGAGAGTCATTTAACTCCCTTTTATCTTTTGATTCGAGATATTGGCCGACGACAGTAGACTTCATTGAAGAACTTAGAAATAGGTTTTTTGACGCTGAAGTCGAAACATCGGAGGCTCCGTTGCACTTGTTAGTTAATCAAAGGAGAGCTTCTGATCTTGATATTCTGATTTTGTTTTTTTCTGATTTGCAGACCAGAAAAACGGGCATTGATGGCTTACCCAAGTCGTTTAAGCTGAGGGATTCATCGGTAGCATCAGCAATTAATATTGGGTTAAACCTGCCGCCCGAGGACCTTTTTACAGCAGAAAAAGTTAAAGTTGGTCGACAGAACTTACGTAAGAAAGGATGGGACGTTTGGGGACAAAGATACGAGTTCGCAGTGTCTAATCTTTGTATGTAATGTACAGGATCGTCGTCGAGGTTAATCGACGACTTATCTGATGTTTAATCGAGTTTATCCTTATTACGCTCTATTGCTTTGTCTAGTTCCTCGTGTGTAAGTCTAGTTTTATCAAGCTGCTTTTTGGTTTTGTCGCCAATGTCCTTTAACTTTTGTCGATTTTCTTCGGTTTGGCGTTTGTTGTTACGTTTTAGTCGATTGTTGAGCTCATGGTCTTCTGAGAAGTTAACGAGCTTTTTATCTTTTGGCATAGGTACTCCCAGATTTTATGTGTTCTGATTAATAATTATGCTACCTGTGTTATATTGAGGGTGTGAGGTGGGCCACAACATTAGGCATCAC
>NZ_JAWPOJ010000054.1:0-13023 GCF_033344235.1 Vibrio sp. Vb1554
GAGCTGACTGTGTTAGACATTTCGATGGAAAAGAACATGGCAGGTCTAGAGCAAGCTTTGGCTCAAGGCGCGCACGTCTTTTACGCCGACCATCACAAAGCTGGTGACATTCCTCAGCATGGTAATTTGGATGCGCACATCGATCTCGATGCCAACATGTGCACGGCGTTGATTGTCGATAAGTTGCTTGATGGGCGTTTTCATGACTGGGCGATTACGGCGGCTTATGGCGATAACATGATTGCTAAAGCCAATGAGTTAGCGAATAACGCGGGCTTGTCGCAGCAACAGAAAGAGCAGCTAAAAGAGCTGGGTACTTTAATTAACTACAACGGCTACGGCTCGAAAGTCGAAGATTTACACTTTCATCCTGCGGAGCTGTACCGAGCTTTGCTGAAGTACATGTCACCATTTGAAGCTATTGAAGATACGGCCTCGCCATACTACCAATTGCAATCGGCTTACCAACAAGACATGGAGGCGGCTCTCGCAGTGCCTGCCATGCATGAGAGCGGTAAGCTGAAGTTGTTTGAGTTACCAAACACGGCGGCATCACGCCGAATCAGTGGTGTTTATGGCAACTGGCTAGCAAACCAAACCCCTGACTCTGCGCATGCGGTACTTACTGAAAATGCAGATGGTACTTATACGGTTTCACTCCGTGCCCCGTTAAACAATAAACAAGGTGCCGTGGCCGTGTGTGGTCAGTTCCCGACAGGTGGGGGGCGAGAGGCGGCGGCAGGAATCAACGCGTTAAGCAAAGATGATGTGAATGCTTTTATTGATGCGGTAGAAACCTACTACGCATAGCATTTTCCAAAACATGAATACAACAAAGGAGCCGAGTGGCTCCTTTTTTATGACAAGTCAATAAGTCAGATAATCAGCGCTTTAACCAAGATTTCGGATTCTGCGCTTCACTATTACGACGAATTTCAAAGTACAGCGATGGCCTGTCTTGACCACCTGTATCACCCGCGAGAGCAATCACTTCGCCGGCGGTGACTCGGTCGCCTTCTTTTTTAGTTAAGGCTTGGTTGTAACCATAGAGGGTCATGTCACCTTTGCCGTGGTCGAGCAGTACCACTAAACCGTATCCGCGCAGATACTCCGCAAATACGACAGTACCAGGATAAACGGCTTTCACTTGTTGACCATAGTTGGCAGACAGCACCATGCCCTTCCAGTTTACCTGCCCGGTTTGTCGCGTACCAAAGTTGTGTAACACACTGCCTTTGAGTGGCCAAGGCAACTTACCGCGCTGTTTGCCGAGTCCGTCCATTGGCACCGCATTACGCTTCGCTGCTTTGGCTATCTCTGCTTTTAAACGGGTTTCGTTGCGTTGCAGCTCGGCTAAGTAGCGTTTGTCATTCTTGATACTGCTCTGAATTTTAGTCAGGGTTTGTTTACGCTTGGATTGTGTACTCGCTAGCGCTGTACGTTTTTCGGATTGCTGCTTGAGCAGAGTCTCGATTTGCTCTTTTTCTAGCTCGAGCTGGTTTTTGTTGTGCGCTAATTCTTGGGTTATTTTGGTGATCGCATCAATCACTTCAGCACGTGCTTTAGCTAAATGCTGGAAGTATTGGCTCATGCGGTCTTCTTCCACACCTTGATTTAACAAGTGACCATTGGCCTTCGCTCGCTCGGTTACGTAATACGTTTGCAGCAGCTGTTTGAGTTCTTCTTCTTGCTCTTGACGCTGTGCTTCTTGCAAGGCAATTTTCTCTTCCAGGTTTTCTATGTTTTTGTCTGCTTGTGCGAGGTTAGACTTGGTTTGTCGTATTTCACGCTCAAGCTTAGAAATACCAAGCTCTTGATCTTTTAGTGATTTCTGTAACTCATTGAGCTGCTTTTCTTGGGAAGAGAGCGATTTGCGCTGACGGCTTATCTCACTGGATACGCCTTTGAGCTCTTGCTGACTCACAGCAGAGGAGGTAATGGGATAAGTGGCAGATAAAGCACAAGTTAATAAAATAGCCGAGCGTAGAACAGGGTGATTTTGTTTTCGCACTTGAGAGTTACCTACCACGTTGTTGTCAAAAAGGTTTGTTGACGATTAAATACCATCTCCATGGATAAAGCTTTGCGACTTGCCGTTAAAGCCTTGATCCATATCGAGAGAGGGTTTGTCCGTTTTTGGACGTCCGACGATTTTTGCAGGCACGCCAGCCACCGTTGTGTGAGGAGGCACGGCTTGCAATACCACAGAGCAAGATCCGATTTTCGCGCCTTCACCGACTTCGATATTGCCAAGAATCTTTGCACCAGCTCCGATCATCACACCCTCGCGAATTTTCGGGTGACGATCACCGCATTCTTTACCAGTACCACCAAGGGTGACATCTTGCAGTATAGACACGTCGTTTTCGACCACGGCAGTTTCACCAATCACGATGCCTGTTGCATGGTCGAGCATGATGCCACTACCAATGCGCGCTGCAGGGTGGATATCGACCTGACATGCTACCGAAATCTGATTTTGTAGGTAAGTCGCAAGAGCGTGACGACCTTGCTTCCATAGCCAGTTTGCTACTCGGTAGCCTTGCAGTGCGTGATAGCCTTTTAGGTACAGCAATGGCATTGAGTACATTGAAACAGCAGGGTCGCGATTGACCGTGGCACAAATATCACAAGCCGCGCCGTCAGTGATGGTTGGATCAGCCGCAAAGGCTTCTTCAACCACTTCACGCACAGCCATCGCTGGCATGGAAGCGGTGTTCAATTTGTTAGCCAGAATATAACTCAGAGCGGCACACAAACTTTCATGCTTGATAATGGTGGCATGATAGAAGCTCGCCAGCATAGGCTCTTGTTCTGACATTTCACGGGCTTCTGAGACAATTTTGTTCCAGACTTTTTGTTTTTCGCAGTGTTTCATTCTCAATATCCAGAGTGGTTCTTCCGTGACCCGACAACTTCAATTTTTCTCAGATGAGCTGCAAAGGGCGGTAGATTGCTACTTTCCTTCGGCTTTTTTGTCACGAGCAAGTAAATCTTGCGCTGCTAAGCGCGCATCTTTTCCTTGATACAATACTTGATAAATTTGATCAACTATCGGCATCTCAACACCCATACGTTGAGAAAGTAGCCATACTTCTTTTGTATTGCGGTAACCCTCAACCACTTGGCCAATTTCTTCTTGAGCCGTATCAACGTCTTTACCTTGGCCTAATGCCAAGCCAAAGCGTCGGTTACGTGATTGGTTATCGGTACATGTCAGGACAAGATCGCCTAAACCTGCCATGCCCATAAAGGTTTCTGGCTGTGCACCCAGCGCAGCACCAAGGCGACTCATTTCAGCCAAGCCACGAGTAATTAATGCAGTACGGGCGTTGGCGCCAAAACCGATACCATCAGACATACCTGCACCAATCGCAATAACGTTTTTCACAGCACCGCCCAATTGCATACCAATAAAGTCACTATTGGCATATACGCGGAAGGTTTTGCTACAGTGGATTTTTTCTTGTAGATCCGCAACAAATTCAGAATCTGGAGACGCAACTGAAATTGCAGTCGGCATACCCATTGCGAGCTCTTTCGCAAACGTTGGGCCAGACAATACTGCTAGTGAGTAGTTTTCACCGATAATGTCATAAGCGACGTCTTTCAGCAGGCGCCCCGTTTCAGGTTCAAGCCCTTTGGTTGCCCAACAGATGCGAGAGTCTTCGCGCAAGAATGGTTTACAGCTGTTTAGCACGATGCCAAAGACATGGCTTGGAACCACAACCAACAAATCTCGGCTTGCTTGAACGGCTTTTTCTAAATCCGATTCAATGATCAAGCTTTCAGGGAAATCAACACCTGGTAAGAAGGCATGGTTAGCTCGGTCTGCTTCTAGGCGAGCCATGTGCTCTGGCTCGTGTCCCCAAAGAACAACGTTCGCGCCGTTACGAGCGAGTGAGATTGCCAAAGAGGTGCCGTATGAGCCTGCGCCAATCACAGTCATTGCGATGTCTTTACCGTAAGCATTGTTTGTATTTGCTTGTGTCATGCTACCGCCTAATTGTCTTGCTACTAGTAGAATCTAGTTCCTAATCGTCAAATTTTACGCCTTCTGGCGATTAGGAACTAGGAACTTTTGTCAGAAATAAAAAATGCACATTGCATCGGATGGTAGACGCTCTGTGCATTTTATTTGATTCGGTGACGTCAGCACTGTGGCTATTCGTCACTTATAAAACGTGAATTACGCTTCAGCTTCGCCTTGTTGAGCTTGCTGTTGTAGGTAGTTCATGAATAGCGCGTCAAAGTTTACTGGCGCTAGGTTCAGTTGAGGGAACGTACCTTTAACGACTAGGCTTGAGATAGTTTCACGAGCGTATGGGAATAGGATGTTCGGGCAGAATGCGCCTAGGCAATGTGCAAGTTGACCAGCTTCCATTTGTTCAGCAGTGAAGATACCACCTTGTTGAACTTCACATAGGAACGCAGTCTCTTCTTCGTTCTTCACAGTAACGGTTAGGCGTAGAACAACTTCGTAAACGCCTTCACCAAGCTCACGGCTTTGAGTGTCTAGGTCTAGTTTAACGTCTGGGTTCCACTCTTTCTGGAAAATTACTGGAGAGTTCGGCGCTTCAAAAGAAACGTCTTTTAGGAAGATGCGTTGAATTGCGAAGTTTTGTTGTGCGTCTTGAGGTGCTGCTTCAGCCATTTTTTAATCCTTAAATCAATATTTGTTGAGCTTAGAAACGTCTAAGCTCAGAAAACTGGTATGTCCTGAGACTAACTGAGCCAATCTACCTTGACTAGATGAAGCGTGTATTACGTGCAAAGCGTCACAACTTAGTGCTCCAACTGCTTTCAATTTGCTCAGTTTTTTGTCCGCGAGGCTTGGTAAAAGCGCGTTTAAACGCGAACTTTCGTTCTTGCCACGTTCCTACTTCTTACCGCGAACTAACGGCAGGTTCGCTTCGTTCCACGCAATCAAACCATTTTTTAGTAGGCTCACGTTTTCGAAGCCTGCTTTTACTAGTAGGTTTGCGCTTTCTTGAGCGGTCTGTCCTGTCTTACATACCACAATGATTGGGTCTGATTTGTGGTTTTCAAGGCTACCCAAGTTACCCGCTTTGATGTCTGACGGTAAAATGTGAAGTGAGTCGGTGATATGACCTTTTTTGAACTCGTCTTTGGTACGGATATCCACTACAACGCCGTTTTCACGGTTCATAAGATGAGTCAGTTGGTTTACGTTGATTTCTTTGTATGCGGCTGTCGCTGACTTCACGATGTTCATGATAAAGGCGACAAGAAGACCTACCCAAACCAAAGATAGAATCATGTTCTGTTGGAAAAATTCAATGTACTCTTGCATGTCTTGAGCTCTTACGCTGTTGGCGGAAAAATAAAGCAGGAGTATAGCGAGGTTACGGCTCTTAGGCGAGAGGGTTAAAATTTTCTAACGAATAATTGAGATCTCTATAAACCCGTTATGCCCTTACTATCCGTACATTTTGCTCTGGTAGCTTGATTGTTTTTGCCTATTGGACTTATCGGTTTAAGTGACTTCTGTTTTACTGAGAAAAGAGAACAATAGGTATTAACCCATCTTGTTTGATGTTGCTTTAAATTAGCGCTGTTTCAAGTGCAAAAATAAGAATGAGAAGCGTAAGAAAACCGAACTTAGACTGGGGTGTACAAAGCGTATTAGAAATGACTATGCTTGTGGAACACGATTGTCGGCACTGACTCGTTGTTCGCTTAACTTGTAAGATAGCAACAATAAATCGCAAACATTATTTGATCTTAACCTACAGTTTTGGTTAAAAAGTGTAGTAAAATTACGCTAGTTTTGTTTCAAGGTTAGATAGGGCAGCGAGGCCCTACGCCAAAAGTTACTTAAATTTGATGAGGTCATCACTATGTCAGCTAAGAAGCCATTGGCTCTAGTTATCCTTGACGGTTACGGTTACCGTGAAGACACAGCAAGTAACGCAATTGCGAATGCGAAAACACCAGTAATGGATGCTCTGATTGCGAATAACCCACACACATTAATCTCTGCTTCAGGCATGGATGTTGGCCTTCCTGATGGTCAAATGGGTAACTCTGAAGTTGGTCACACTAACATTGGTGCAGGCCGCGTTGTATACCAAGACCTGACTCGTATCACTAAATCAATTGCTGATGGTGAGTTCGAACAAACGCCTGCGCTAGTTGAAGCAATCGACTCTGCTGTGAAAGCTGAAAAAGCAGTACACATCATGGGCCTGATGTCTCCAGGCGGTGTTCACTCTCACGAAGACCACATTTACGCAGCAGTTGAAATGGCAGCGGCGCGTGGCGCAGAGAAAATCTACCTACACTGCTTCCTAGACGGCCGTGACACACCACCACGTAGTGCTGAAAACTCACTACAACGTTTCCAAGACCTATTTGCGAAACTAGGTAAAGGCCGCGTTGCTTCTCTAGTAGGTCGTTACTACGCAATGGACCGTGACAACAACTGGGATCGCGTCCAAGTTGCTTACGATCTTCTAACTCAAGCTAAAGCTGAGTTCACAGCAGAAACGGCAGTTGCAGGTCTAGAAGCGGCTTACGCTCGTGAAGAAAACGACGAATTCGTTAAAGCAACAGCTATCAAAGCGGAAGGTCAAGAAGACGCAATCATGCAAGATGGTGATGCGGTTATCTTCATGAACTACCGTGCTGACCGTGCACGTCAAATCACTCGTGCATTCGTTCCTGCGTTTGACGGCTTTGAGCGTGCAGTATTCCCAGCAATCAACTTTGTGATGCTGACTCAATACGCGGCTGATATCCCTCTAGCTATCGCATTCCCACCTGCGTCTCTAGAAAACACTTACGGTGAGTGGCTATCTAAACAAGGTCAAACTCAGCTACGTATCTCTGAAACAGAGAAATACGCACACGTGACTTTCTTCTTCAACGGTGGTGTTGAGAACGAATTTGAAGGCGAAGAGCGTCAATTGGTTGCTTCACCAAAAGTTGCAACGTACGACATGCAGCCTGAAATGAGCTCTCCAGAACTAACAGATAAGATGGTTGCGGCTATCAAGTCTGGTAAGTTCGATACCATCATCTGTAACTACCCGAACGCAGATATGGTTGGTCACACTGGCGTTTATGAAGCGGCTGAGAAAGCAATCGAAGCTCTAGATGAAAGTGTGGGTAAAGTGGTTGAAGCAATCAAAGAAGTTGGCGGTCAACTATTGATCACTGCGGACCACGGTAACGCAGAAATGATGATCGACCCTGAAACTGGCGGCATCCACACTGCTCATACTAACCTACCAGTACCTCTAATCTATGTAGGTGACAAAGCGGTTGAATTCAAAGAAGGCGGTAAACTGTCTGACCTTGCACCAACCATGCTTTCTCTAGCTGGTCTAGAAATCCCAGCAGAAATGACGGGTGAAGTACTAGTTAAATAATTAACTAACGGCTCCGAATGACAAAAGCCCGAGTTTAAACTCGGGCTTTTTTGTATCTGGCAGTAAGGGCTGGTCTGTAAGGTTACTGAACCAAAATGCCAGCACCAATCACAGCTAGGGCTGCGCCCAACCATGCAAATCGGTTTGGTCGGCGTTTAGTGTAAATCCAGAGCAGTGGTAGCAACATAATTGGCGTGGTTGAAGATAGAAGTGCAACCATACCTACATTTCCTTCTTGTAGTGCGTATAAGATTAGCGTCATGCCGACGGCCATCGCCAAGAAACCATTAAGGGCAGTAATACCAAATACGCACCAAGTAATGTGTTGCGTCGAGCGAGCGACTTTGACCCCTAGAACTAACAACATGCTGTGGGCGAAAAAGGCACTGATCATTCGAATAGCAGAAGCCGCAACTGGGTCAATACTGGTTTGCATTACTGGCTTGGCGATAATGCCTCCCAATGCTTGGCACATTGCTGCGGTTAAGCCAAGTCCAATACCTACCCAGATGTTACCTTTAATGTCTTCCAAGACGTTATTCACTTGACCTCTTCGGCCAAAGAATATCGCCATCACCACGCCGCTAAATACCAATGATGCGCCCAGTAGTTCTATTGCGGTCATGACTTCGCTAAATAAGAAGTAGCCCAAGATGGCAGAGAACACGGCGTGGCAAGAGAAGAGTAACCCGGCTTGTCTTGGCCCCATACGATTCAAACACGCGAATAGAGCGGTATCGCCAATAAAAATACCAATCAGTCCTGAGGCCATCATTGGCGTTACATGTTCCCAAGAAACCGTTAACCAGCCGCCAGTTATCCAGGCCATTGTTGATAAGATCACGGCCGTACAGCCCATGCGCCAGCGGCTGTAAGAAAAAGCGCCTAGGTGTTGTGCAGGAATGACAGAAATAAGGCTAGAAACTGCCCACAGAAAAGCGGCACATAAAGCAAGCCATTCGTAACCCATGATGTGTCGACGTCCTTGTAGAGTAGAGGAGTCTTAATATGCACGAAATTTATGGGATGTAAAAGCCGCTCTGTGAGGGCAGTAGCTGGAGAGCAGCTCCATGACAACACGCTTTTTCATGGAGCTCTTCGATTAAAACATTACCAAAACTGCGCCATACACGATAAGTAGACCAATCAAACCGAGAATCAGGCCTACTTTCGCCATGTCTTTGCTCTCGATGAGGCCTGTTGAATAAGCCAAAGAGTTTGGTGGTGTGGAAACCGGTAAGATCATGCCAAGTGATGCGGAGAAGGCGACGACAACCAGTAAACCTTGTAGGCCACCAACCGCAATAAGGCTTGGCATGGATGTACCAATAGCGGCAGCAATAGGCATCAATAAGTTTGCCGTTGCGGTATTAGACATAAAGTTCGCCATTAACCAGCACACTACCGATAGGGCTAAAACAACGGCAAATGGTGATAGCAGGCTGTAATCAATAGCGTGCGCTAATGCTTCGGCTAAGCCTGTTTTGTCTAAGGCAATACCAATTGCTATACCACCGGCAACCAGCCATAAAACATCCCAGTTAATTAGCTTGAGCTCTTCTTTTCCCATAATGCCCGTTAACGTGAACACTGCTAGTGGGATAATCGCGACAACATATGTATTCATGCCATGCACTTTCGTTGTCATCCAAAGCAAAATGGTTAGTGCAAAAGTGATGTAGACGACGATCGCACGCCAGCTCCTTTTGAATGTACCATCTAGCTTTAGTTTCATTTCTGGTTCGCTAGACGGAAACAGCTTTTGCAACAAGAACCAAGCTACAGTAAGTTGTACCAACACAAAGGGTAGACCCATTGTCATCCACGATAGGAAGTCTATCGCGTTTTCTCCAGTGAGATATTGAAGCGCTATCGCATTAGGTGGCGTGCCTATCGGAGTCGCAATGCCGCCTGTATTCGCTGCAATTGGAATACACAACACCAGTGCTTTAATGCCTAAATCCCCTTTAGGTGCTGAAGCGACGATGGGGCCAAGCAGGGCTAGCATCATCACGGTCGTGGCAGTATTGGACATAAACATTGAAAAAACGGCGGTAATTAACATCAAGCCCAGCATGATGAACTTAGGTTGTGTGCCGAATGGTTTTAATAGAACTCGGGCGAGGTTGTTGTCGAGCTCGTATTTGGAAGCCGCAATCGCGAGAGCAAAACCACCCATAAAAAGAATAATGATCGGTGAAGAGAAGGCCGAGAAAATATCGGTGTAAGCAATTAACTCTCCTAAATCATGCCCCGCTGGTGGATTGCGAAATAGATGCAAACCTTTATCCGATATCATGATCAGTTCAAGAGCGATAATAAGAATGGACGTAGCAAAAACGGGAACCGGCTCGAGAACCCAAAGTAGGGCAGCAAGAAGAAAAATAGCCAACAGGCGATGCTGAATTAAAGTGAGATCGTCAATAGGAATAGCATCAATCGGCATCATCAAAACACCGAGCGGAATTAAAAAGCACACCAGCAATTTCGCCAACGTGTTTACACTCATCTTTGGCATTGGCTGCCCCTCTAAATATTCATTCTAAGCGCAGGATAATTGATTGTGGAATGAGGGTCTTAGAGGCAGGTATGAGTTTGAGAAATAGAGGCTAAATTTCGAACGGAGTTTTGCTTTTTATCAATAAAAAGAGCCCTTAATAAAGGGCTCTTTAACGGTGTTTTACTTATTTTTTCAAGGCGTAAGGTGTGCCCATAACGGTTGGCTTACCGTTTTCCATGCTTGCGTCAAACTCAATCGCGTCTTTGGCAAACAGGTTAATAACAGTAGAACCCAGTTTGAAGCGGCCCATCTCTTCGCCTTTTTTCAAGATCACGGCCTTGTCACCCTCTGCTGGGTAATCCCATTTGTAGACAGTGTTTCCACGAGGCGGAGTGATCGTGCCAGCCCATACTTGCTCAATGCTACCAACAATTGTCGCACCAACAAGCACCTGTGCCATTGGACCAAACTCAGTATCGAAGATACACACCACACGCTCGTTACGTGCAAATAGGTTCGGTACGTTTTCTGCTGTCAGAGGGTTTACTGAGAACAGGTCACCTGGTACGTAAATCATTTGGCGCAGAGTGCCGTCACATGGCATG
The DNA here is from genome assembly GCF_033344235.1 of Vibrio sp. Vb1554. Lineage (NCBI taxonomy): Bacteria > Pseudomonadati > Pseudomonadota > Gammaproteobacteria > Vibrionales > Vibrionaceae > Vibrio > Vibrio sp. Vb1554. Next base: position 10,500 of record NZ_JAWPOJ010000054.1, read on the forward strand.
TGTACACGGTGGTAATCGCGCGGAGATAGGTACAATGTTGCAAAAGAACCATCTTTAAATTCGTCAGCTAAATTCGCGTCACCGCCCAGCAATTCTTGTGCTGAGAAGTGATGACCTTTTGCTTGGATAAGTTGACCATCTTCAATAGGGCCAAACTGGCTAACACAAGCGTCGGCTGGATGAGTGATGACGTTTTCGCCTTCAGAAATTGGGCGTGCGCCTTCTTTTAGCTCACGAACGAAAAACTCGTTGAACGTTTTAAAATGTTTAGGATCTGAGTGCTTTGCCTCATCCATATTCACATTGTATTGTTTGATAAACCAACGAATAACTGCTGTTGTTAGACCGCCAGCTTTTGCTGAAGCCAGTTTACCCATTAGGCGAGTGAGGCCGTGTTGTGGGATCCAGTACTGCAGTCCAACTTTAAACTTGTCCATCTTTAATTCCGATACTTCTGTTAGATTCGCGCTTTAGGGCGCGTGATGTTACTGAAATTTAATTTGCTTGTCAGTATTAGGTGAAGACTTTTTACACAGTTACAGCCTTAACTCAATTACAGATCGGCTTTTTTATTACGTGAATACTGACGATTTGCTTTGTTTTCAACCATGCTTTCCAAAATGCGATGATAGTTTTCAAAGCGAGTTTCGTTAATTTCCCCGTTCTCGACAGCTTCGCGTAGAAGGCAGCCTGGGTCATCATTGTGTTTACAATCTCGGAACTTGCAACCGCCTAAATATGGTCGAAATTCAACGAATGCTTTTGTTACTTCTTCTGCTTCCAAATGCCAAAGACCAAATTCACGTACTCCAGGTGAGTCGATCAAATCGCCACCCGTTGGAATGTGGTATAAACGTGCAGCCGTCGTGGTGTGTTGGCCCAAGCCAGAGTTCTCAGAGACTTCGCCTTCTTCCACTTCGCTCTCTAGTTCCGGCATTAACGCGTTGACTAAGCTGGATTTCCCTACGCCTGATTGACCAACAAAGATATTAATTCGGTCACGCAGCAGGGTTTCTAGTTCAGCAATGCCTTCTCCAGACTTCTTGCTGACCAGAAGCACTTTATAGCCAATGCGTTCATATTCTTTGAGCCATTCTTCATACATTGCACGGTCATCGGCTTCTAGAAGGTCGACTTTATTTAAGACCAACAATGGCGCAATATTCAGTGTTTCTGATGCAACGAGATAGCGGTCAATAATATTTAGCGATAGCTCTGGTAATACCGAAGAGACAATGACCATTTGATCAATATTGGCTGCAACGGGTTTTAGGCCATCGTAATAATCTGGACGAGTGAGCACTGAAGAGCGAGGTTCTACCGCTTCAACAACACCAGAGATGCCCGCCATAGACTCCAATCCTTCGCGCCATAAAACACGATCGCCAGATACTAGAGACTCAATACCACGGCGGAGGTTACAGCGTTGAATTTCGCCTGTTTCAAGGTCTTCAATGTCCGCGTGCTGACCAAAACGAGTGATCACGAGACCTTGCTTGCTGGCGCCTAGCATGTTTTCATCCCACTGGATGGACTCTTCTTGCTTCTTCAAACGCTTTTGTTGGTTGCTACGTACGCGTCGCACCTGACCTTTGGTTAACTTTTTCTTCTTTGCCACAATTCTGTACTTTATGTGAATTTACTCAAATGGTTGAGCCGTACTCTTGGCTCCGTGTATGAGTATCGTGTTTCTCGTATTTTGAGGTATAGTACCTCTTTTATCGATAAACAAATAGGCGGCGTAACCATGTCCTTTAGCGATCAAAACCTAATTTGGGTTGATTTAGAGATGACAGGGCTTGATCCTGAAACGCACAAAATCATCGAAATTGCTTCTATTGTCACGGATAGCGAACTAAATATTTTGGCTGAAGGTCCAGTGTTAGCGATTCATCAGCCGGAAGAAGAACTGGCGAAAATGGACGACTGGTGTACTAATACGCATACGGCAAGCGGTTTGGTGGAGCGCGTTCGAAACAGTCAAATCTCAGAACAAGACGCAGTCGCACAAACCATTGAATTTTTAGAAAAATGGGTGCCAAAAGGGGCGTCGCCAATATGTGGTAACAGCATTGGGCAGGATCGTCGCTTTTTATACAAGCATATGCCTGAGTTGGAAGAGTTCTTCCATTACCGATATGTTGACGTTAGTACTCTTAAAGAACTAGCACGTCGCTGGCAACCTGAGGTGCTAAATGGGTTCACAAAACAGGGAACACATTTGGCCTTGGACGACATTCGTGAGTCCATCGCAGAACTTAAGTACTATCGAGGTACTATTTTCAAGATTTAACTGTTAAGGTTGCGATCCAAATTGTTGTAATTTATATCGCTTTTGATTGCTTTTTCGTCGTTCAGTAAAAAAATAAAGTTTTTTTGAAGGAAGGACTTGCATCACAAAAAAATGCTCTTATAATTCGCAGCCCTAAACAGCGGAAACGTTGTTGATGCGACACTAGCTCAGTTGGTAGAGCGCAACCTTGCCAAGGTTGAGGTCACGAGTTCGAACCTCGTGTGTCGCTCC
>NZ_JAWPOJ010000055.1:0-11953 GCF_033344235.1 Vibrio sp. Vb1554
GAACAACCTTTAATGGGTGTACAACGAGATGGCATCCGCGGACGATTGCTCATTATTCCTGAGATTTCGATGATTGTCTCTTATTGGGTCGAGGGCGATATCATCAGAGTTATGCGAGTACTCCACCAGAAACAAAAATTCCCTATGGATTGATTGCTTCCTCTGGGGAACTAACGCTCTGTTAAGGTGTGAAGCACGCAACGACCATGCTGCTGCATGGCACTTCAACACCAAAGTCAACGCATATCAAAAATGCTACGCGTGCTGAATCACTCTTAAACAGTTTGTTATGTTCGTAGCTTTTGTAGTCCTCGAACTGCCCGGTTAGTCGACTCTACCAAGTCAGTCCGCTTCAATTTCTCTCGAATTGCCAATGCTTCTATGAACTGTTGCTCAGCCAGTTTATAGTTGCCAAGCTCAACGTTCAATTTACCCAAATGCTGCAAACTAAAACTCAAAGAGAGCTCACAAGCAAAATCCTGGCTTTTTAGGAATTCTTTTTCAGCGCCAATCATGTCACCTGCATATTGCAGAGCTATACCTGAAGCATGGGTTGACCAGAACTTGTTCTTAACGCTAGACGTTGAAGTTTGCACTTTAGAAGCAAGCCAATAAGCCAACCTACACAGCCCGATGATTCGTAAACAATCGGCTATCAATATTAACTGCCACTCTAGCTTCTCTTTTTTGTTTGAAAGTTTGAATATGAGAGCCTTATATAGCTTTACAACAAGTTTATGGAAAACGCTAAAAGTTACCCTATCTCTTTGATACTCCACCACGTCCTCCAAGAACATAACGCCTTGTTAAGGTGTGAGGCACGCAATACCTGAGCTTCCGCATACCACCCTAACCACTAAAACCAACGCATAGTAAAAATGCCACGCGTGCCGAATCACTCTTGAACAATTTGTTATGTGCGTTGCCAACCTTTAGCTACTAAATACTTATCAGGGATCCTTAAGCGAACTTCTTCATCAATTTCGGCGAGAGCATCGGTCAAATCTAGATAACTAACTTTACGTGATAAAAGGCTGAAACTTATACCTTTAGACACTTCACTGAAAAATAGGCTATTTCGCTCAAAATTGATCCTAACTACGGAATACTTATAAAGGGAAAACTCAAGTACAAACCTCTGAAATGGTATGTTAGTACTTTCTGAAGTACAAAAGTCATCGGCAGCACTCCCCCAGTAATCAGATATTTGAGTGACTATGCTCGCTTCAATTTCGTCGATATCCATTCGATGATCCATAATGTTGATAGCTCCAAGCACATAACGCCCGCTTAAGTGGTGAGCAACGTTACCACAACACTCAATTATTGCGCCGTAATCACAAAAACCAATTAAAACCAAAACCGCCGAGCGTTGCGAATCCGTCTTAAAGCGTTTGTTATAGCTCTCTACACAAATATTCGATACCGGAACAAGCAAGTATAATTATTACAGACAATCCTAGGGCAAATAGGGAAAATGGATATGTTGTTTCATTCGGATATGCTGTAACTATGTACACGCTTGAAAACAGATACCCTCCAGAAATCGTACGATATACACCTAATAGAGAAAACCCAACTCTTCTCGCAACCGGCTCGATTATGTCGTGAGTAGCCGATGAAAACTGTGTTTGTGCACTTTGCTGTTTGGCAAGAGCTAAATAGAGCATTGAGACAACGCCTAGCACTGCCAAATAGATGAAAACGGGATCTCCGGGATTTATTGCTTTTATGTAGGTATTTAAAGCTTCTTTCCCGCTACTCTCAGCAACTATCCTCGCAGAAATGCCACCAAGGAGCAAAGCACATAAAAGCTCAATTATTAGGTTGTTCTTCATTTAATCTCTATACTATTTAGTTACTTGAGCTATAACGCCTTGTTAAGGTGTGAGGCACGCAATACCTGAGCTTCCGCATACCACCCTAACCACTAAAACCAACGCATAGTAAAAATGCCACGCGTGCCGAATCACTCTTGAACAATTTGTTATGTGCGTTGCCAACCTTTAGCTACTAAATACTTATCAGGGATCCTTAAGCGAACTTCTTCATCAATTTCGGCGAGAGCATCGGTCAAATCTAGATAACTAACTTTACGTGATAAAAGGCTGAAACTTATACCTTTAGACACTTCACTGAAAAATAGGCTATTTCGCTCAAAATTGATCCTAACTACGGAATACTTATAAAGGGAAAACTCAAGTACAAACCTCTGAAATGGTATGTTAGTACTTTCTGAAGTACAAAAGTCATCGGCAGCACTCCCCCAGTAATCAGATATTTGAGTGACTATGCTCGCTTCAATTTCGTCGATATCCATTCGATGATCCATAATGTTGATAGCTCCAAGCACATAACGCCCTGTTAAGGTGTGAGCAACGCAATACCGATGCCGCCGCATACCACCTTAAACACTAAAACCAACGCATAGTAAAAATGCCACGCGTTGCGAATCACTCTTAAACAGTTTGTTAGCCGTTTATGCAAAGTTCAACTTCTTAACTTTGTTAAACAAGAACTTACATGCCCATAGATATGGAAACATTGTAGAAAATAAAACAAAGTACTCAAACGAACTAAACCAAAAGTTGGACCAGTTAAAATTGACTCCAACCAGTAAATTTAGAGTCACTAGGGGAAGTAGTACACCAAACACCATATTAAACATAATCAGGGTAATAACTTTGAGTGTTGTTTCTTTAACTCTAAAAGTTTCGTTGTAAGTATTGAAGCTAGAAATAGAGGAAGAAAGCAACGGAATAACATCCCTTTCAACAACATGCGATTTTTCAAAGTAACTAACAAAGATACCTTGAAAGTCAGTAACGCTATCAACATGAGGTTGATGAAATTGCTTCCAAATTCTCTCTTGCTCACTTTTAGGCATTTGATCTGGCATATTGATCACCTGCTTTTCAAACATCTCTGTTTGTTCTTTCAATTGCTGCAGGCGAGTAAACTCCATACCACGACTTGCCAGTGTCATAAGAGAACGATTACTCGTACTCCAAGTCCAATTCAAATACCCGACGATCCTTTGCATTTCCTGAATACGCTTTGTATCAAATTCCTTTGAACACGACTGGATAACCTTATCCGTTTGCCCCTGAATGTGAACAAGATTATTGTTCCAAAATGGGTAGGTCGTAAAGATTGTGGTGAAGAGAGAAAAAAGCTCATTGCATACTGAAATCACCTCTTCTGGGCTAGGTTCTCTTTGGAAAGAGCTTCGCGGTACTCCATATTTTTCCTCGTAATCTAAATATGAATACAGCATTGTCGCTCTGCGCAACGTTTCCTTACCTCTCTCGTCCCAATTCAAAGTTCCATCTTGATTCAAGTAAACATTGTTACCATTGAACATCATTGAATTGGGTGTGCTAACAGACATACTGTGCTTTAGAGCTTCATCTAGCTTTTCTTTCGCATCGTTCACTTTTTGATACGCATAAATAGCAAAAGCAGAAAAGAAAGCTGCGACTACACCAATCACAGTTACATGTAATGCAGGAAGAGCTTCTAATATTGGTGAACTCAATTTTATTCCTCTAGTTCTAATTCCAACGATGACGGCTAACGCCCAATTAAGGTGTGAGGCACGCAATACCAATGCTACCGCATACCACCTTAACCACTAAAACCAACGCATACCAAAAATGCCACGCGTGCCGAATCACTCTTAAATTGTTTGTTATAAAGCGGACTCTACGTTAAACGCCTTTTCGAACCACACTGAGCTTATGTACTGCCCATGTTTCTTCGCATATTCATTGAAAACTCCGACTTCTCTGAAACCAAACCGTTTATGTAATGCAACTGATGCGTCGTTTGGTAATGCAACACCCGACAATACACGATGGACACCATAGGCAAGAATTGATGAGAACAACTGAGTATATAGTTTAGAACCTAAACCTTTCCCCTTTGCTTCTTGTGCCAGATAAACGGTCACTTCTACGGTGTCGTCAAAAGCTGAAATTGCTCTGTACTGTTGGGAACATGCAAAACCTAGCAACACGCCGTTTTCTGTGGCTACATATAGTTGATATTTGGTAGTGCTAGAAAACTGAGAAAACCATTTCTGACGATTTTCCAGAGTAAATGGAACTTCCTCAAAGCGTGCATTAGTGTGCTCAATATAAAAATTAAAGATGTCGGTGATACCAGCAACATCTTCAAGTTTACCTGTTCGAATTTCCACGAAATGTCCTTTTTCTTCGAGCTTTATAACGCCTTGTTAAGGTGTGAGGCACGCAATACTGAAGCTTCAGCATACCACCTTAACCACTAAACTTAACGCATAGTAAAAATGCCACGCGTGCCGAATCACTCTTGAACAATTTGTTAGGCAGATAGATCCTTAGCTAACTCGATATCATTCAAAACAACGTCATTGGTACGCTCTTTACTGATCTCACCTGTTGGAGTAAAGCCATGATTTGTATAAAAATTCAATGCACGTTCATTACCATCAAGTACCCACAACGAAACCTTTTGAGCCTTCAATACGCGGAGCATTCTCTCGCACTCATTGTAAAGCGCTTGACCAATACCGGCCCCAATCCTGTCTGGGGCAATGTAAATCGAGCTCAGTTAATATACTTCACTGCCTTTCAAAGTTTTAGGCTGCCCGAAGCACAGAAAACCAACTAATCCGTCCTCACAATCCGCGACGAGAACTTCCGCCAAATTTCGCTCAATGATGTTCGACCACAGTTTCTGGCGCTTTTCTAATGTATAGCTTTCGATAAAGCTCTGAGGCATCAGACCATTGTACGCATATGCCCATGAACTAACGTGTATATGTGCGATTCTATCGACATCATCTAGTAATGCTTTCCTAACTCTAAACTTCATGATTTCCTTATCTGCCTAACGCCCTGTTAAGGGGTGAGCAACGCAATACCGAAGTCGCCGCATACCACCTTAAACACTTAAACCAACGCATAGTGAAAATGCCACGCGTTGCGAATCACTCTTGAACAGTTTGTTAGGGTTCTGTGACCCTCGACACTCTATCACGATATACATTTACACGCTCACAAACAGTTGACCTACAACTAAATTTACTGATATGTTTTTACGCCAAGATTCTTGGTTTAATTAATATTAAAACCGTGCGCCATCAAGATGATAATTGGTGAAAGGCTAGACAAAACTGTGCTCTCAATGGAATCAGTTGTAATAGAACGAATAACTATGCGCCACAGAATGATTATCGGTTGCAGTAAACAAAACCATGCGTCACTCAGATGAAAAGCTGAGATTTTGGTGCAGATAACCTATTGGTTGTTTGCAGTTCAATCTAAATGACGATATGAGGTGGTTTATGCCAAAGGTTAAACACCTGCCGTTAATGATAGTTATTGTGATAGCAACTGTGATTCTAATAACCTTGAGCATGGGATTTTACCTGTCTGTGATAGAAAGCCCTTATGCACCAGAGTACTTAGACACTCTTGAATCAATTGCTAAATATGTATTCGGTACCAGCACTGTAATTTCCATTACCCTTTCCTAAACCTAGGGCTCAATTAGGAGCCCTAACGCCCTGTTAAGGTGTGAGCAACGCAATACCGAAGCCCCCGCATACCACCTTAATCACTAAATTCAACGCATAGCAAAAATGCCACGCGTTGCGAATCACTCTTGAACAGTTTGTTATGTGCGTGGTTGAAACCTACTCTACACTTGGCTCCGGTAAAACTGGTGGTGTACTGTCCATATAAGTTAAAAAGTTTTCCCATAACTCGTGCGTTCTTTGCTTAGTTAACTTAGTTTTGCACGATATCGCCATAACTCCACGAATAGTTCCATCACGCCATTGCGTATAAACCGAATCACAGTGAGAGGACATATATGCTTGCCAATCCTGTTGAGCAAGCTTAATTGCTGCGATCAGTTCTGGGTCATGAGAGTTGTGCTCAAAGCTAGTGTTTAGATATTTGTCTAATTTAACTTGTGCTGACTCTAGTTCAATAGCAGTACATTGGTTTATCTCGATTGTGGTCATCGCATTATTACAGTCAATGGACTCTTCTTCAGCAAGAGCACCAAATGAAAGACTAGCTAATATGATGATTAGACACTTATTCATCGTTTTCTCCTAAAGCACATAACGCCTTGTTAAGGTGTGAGCAACGCATTACCAAAGCCGCCGCATACCACCTTAAACACATAAACCAACGCAAAGTGAAAATGCCACGCGTTGCGAATCACTCTTGAACAATTTGTTAGAAGTTTGCTCACCTAGTGCTCCGACTTTCCCTTTTCGCGTCATGTGGGAAACAGTTTGTATACGCACGAGCGACATGACTTTTGCCATTGTCATCTATGACTACACAAACGAGATTGCACGGATTTCCCAATGCACTGCGCCAATTGTGATGACGTTCCTCATATTCTGCTTCAAATTCAACATAAATGTATGCTGAGCGAACCCATTCAAACGGAATTGAATGTTTTACAAGCAACCCTTTAAAAATCTTTGAATAGCGTTCAGTCATGAGGTCAAAGTGCGGGTAATATGGAGCAATCTGTTGGGAGCAAAGGTCTATTGAAACACGCTTGCTTTGAAGGTGGTCTACGGACAGGTAAAGCTTACCGATACCCCAATAACCATCGACATCATTGTTTCTACTCCGAAACGAGCCAATAATACCGCTTGCAATACTACCTAGTTCTCTCCTGCGTCCCATATTTATTCCTAAAACTTCTAACGCCGCGTTAAGTGGTGAACAACGCCAACCACCAAACCTAAACCATTGTACCTTAAACACTTAACCTAACTTGAACTGAGATCGCTAAGCGTTGTGAATCCGCCTTAAACGCCTTGTTAGGCGAAGTTTTCCACCAGTGTTCAAGGATGTTTGAAAGCAGATTACCCGAAACCAAATAAGCAACCAAACACCCACTGACTTTTTGTGATTCAAGAACCACAAATGTCACTATGTTTCAGCCGAAATTTCAACAACCACGAAATAAAGACTTTCAGCGTTCAAGTCGCTTTTGAGGAAGCGAGACGTAAAGCTGCAAACTTAAAGTGAGCACAAAAGCCTCAATTAACTTGCCCTTTCCACACTTTGAGCCAGTGAAACTCACCACTAACCAACTCCAAAAACCAATGAGGCAACCCACGAAAATTGGCATGTTTTACGGCTGGAGATATTCAAGAATTTGAGCCGACAATACCAAATTGCCGACTTAGAAAAACGAATTGCCAAAGGGAGCTAAGAAGATGAGAACAAAGAACTTTCCTGCCCGTCGCCTAACGCCCTGTTAAGGGGTGAGCAACGCAATACCGATGCTGCCGCATACCACCTTAATCACTTAAGCCAACGCATAGTGAAAATGCCACGCGTTGCGAATCCCTCTTGAGCAGTTTGTTAGTTTGCAAACCCAAAGCGTTGATTTTACGTTATTTAAAACTTTGCAAACAACAAACTTTATGTGCTTTGATGCATTTAAGTCAGGCGCGCTCTCAAAGCAGCTATTCAATGAAACCACTTGGAATAAACAACGCCGCAGAAAACGGACTGACAACACCAAAAAGCGTTTTTGGAAAGCTAATCTCACAGTGCGGACTTTCAACAAAGTCACTGAAACCACGTGAACTTTCCACACCAGAGAAAACGTCATTTCAGCGAGTAAATCGGCTTTTGTACCAACAAACTCAACGGGCAGATTTTCAGCAAAAAAGTACAGCTTGGTTAACCCATAACTCGCCGCACCAAAGAACAAATCAACCATTGATACGATGCCAATTTGGGATTTTCACCACGCAAGTTAACACTGAAATTGAACACTGATATGACAATTTAAACTTTCAGCTTTTACCACTAGATCTTGCAATATAGCTGCGTTTTTCCTCTTGCAAACTAACGCTCTGTTAAGGGGTGAGCAACGCAATACTGAAGCCACCGCATACCACCCTAAACACTTAAACCAACGCATAGTAAAAATGCCACGCGTTGCGAATCCCTCTTGAACAGTTTGTTAGATGCGTAGCCAAAGTTGGTAAAAGTCGGTTTCATCGTGCTTGGGATTCTTGCGCAAGAACTCCCAACCATGGCGCTTATAGAATGTGAGGGCTCGATGGTTAGTTCGGCTTACTGAAAGTACAGCACGCAAACAACCCGCTTGACTCAAAGTGCTTACAATATAATCCTGCAATTTTGCAGCGAGACCTGAACCACGAAAATTCGGCTTTAAGTAAATGAGATGCACATAGCCAGTCTCAGGCTCGGGTGAAAAGCTACGAAATTCTAACTGCCCTGCAAACTGACCATCCACAAATATATGGATATAGAACCATCCTGATGTTGATAACCGGTCTAATACTCGTTCACGATAACCAATGATGAAGTCGTCGAAACCATCGTAATACCCAAAACTACAAAAGTATGCATCTTTTCTTGCAGCAACGCATAATTCGAAATCATCAATGTTTATCTGCCGAAAAGTAATTTCCATACTTACCTTTTCCTTCAAGCACCTAACGCCCTGTTAAGGTGTGAGCAACGCAATACCAATGCTCCCGCATACCACCTTAACCACTAAAACTAACGCATAGTAAAAATGCCACGCGTTGCGAATCACTCTTAAACAGTTTGTTATGTGTTGGCTAAATTGACAGAAAGACTATTCTCACTATGATCAATTTTTAGCTTAACATTCTTCCCGCTTGCCACGCTTAAGAAGACATTGAGAACATTAACCAATTGAATGTAATACAGTTCTTTCTTACTGTCATAGTCAGAAACAAAATAGAACCCCACACAGAAGCTCTCATCAGGCACAAATGGCGAAAAGTGAACGCTATGAACAAATTGGTGGCACATTTTCTTTAGGCTAAACAGCTTAGCAAAGCCCTTGCTGTGATTGTAATTACGAATCCATTTTTCTGATTTAGCTTCTTCGCAAGAAGGATAAGCTGTTAATGTCCAATTCAGGCTGGATACGCGTTGATCCAAATGCCCGCTTTCCTGTAACTTCCGAATAGCGTAAAACCCAACAAATATCGATTTTTCAACCTCATATTCTAGCCGTTCACTCCACTCTCCAGAGCGATAAAGTCCCTCTAGAAAATGTGCTGAGGCTTTAAGTTCATCCAGCCAATATTGCTTTAGACGTGCATCAATCATTATTACCTCGTAAACACATAACGCCCTGTTAAGGTGTGAGCAACGCAATACCGAAGCTACCGCATACCACCTTAAACACTAAACGCAACGCATAGTAAAAATGCCAAGCGTTGCGAATCACTCTTAAACAGATTGTTAGGTTTTTATAGGACAATATCGTTATTTGTTGACGCCACTTCACTTAAAGTTTTATGTTGTTCTGTCGCTATTTCTAATTGCTTTTGACTTCCTTCCCATACTAATTTTTTCATATTGTACGCATCCCTGTATTGAAGGTACTTCATCAATGAGGCACCTCCTAAAAGTAACCAACCTGTAATCAATGTAAATACAAATTCAATCGGTGTCATACTTGTAAGTTTTAATCCTGCAAACTCAATCTTAAGAGCAAGTGCAAATATAACTATCGTTGAACCTAGAGTCATTAAAAGGTTTGAAGGTCCTTTTTCAGCTATTGATGACATCTTGACCGCCATATCTGTTATAACACCCAAAGAACTTTCGAGTTCCGATATGGATTTGCTATTACCTACATTATTTTCTGACATGTTTTCTCCTTCTAAATGAATAAAAACCTAACGCCCAATTAAGGTGTGAGGCACGCAATACTGATGTTGCCGCAGACCACCTTAAACACCAAAGCCGACGCATAGTAAAAATGCCACGCGTGCCGAATCGCTCTTAAATTGTTTGTTATGTTTTTAACTGAATAGGATTTCCAGATGCTCTTTAAAGATTTTAGCTGGTACCACAAACTGATACCCTGTTTCAGTGGTAACGACAAAGTCCCCATATTTTTCGACTACTCGAGATGAAGCACCAAAATTTTTCTTAACAATATTAAAAGAAAACGCCTCTCCAGGCTCTAAAGTAACATTTGAAATGCGAGCCTCGGTAAAACCATCCCACATAAACTGTAACACTTGCTTCGACTCTGGTAACTGAGCTTGAAAATTTTTAATAAAGGTTTTAATCACTGAGTGATTTTCGAGCCTAATATTAATACCATTCATCGGTCCATGTATTGGATGTTCAGCATATGACATAGATAATGTAACCTTGATATGTGGTTTGGTAAGTTTATCATTCACAAAATTCAATCCGAGAAGCGTTGCAAATAAAGCTATCGATGTAACGATTGGCTCCATTTCTAAAGGAGCACCTGTTTGCCAGTTACTATCAACCGCCCAAATAATGGCGACAACAAGTGCTACCAAGTTCGCGCATACTGCGAATAAGAACCTGATATTTTCTCTTATAAAATCCAAAACTTTAGTCATAGCTTCCTTAAAAACATAACGCCTTGTTAAGGTGTGAGCAACGCAAAACCGAAGCCGCCGCATACCACCTTAAACACATAAACCAACGCAAAGTGAAAATGCCACGCGTTGCGAATCACTCTTGAACAATTTGTTAGAAGTTTGCTCACCTAGTGCTCCGACTTTCCCTTTTCGCGTCATGTGGGAAACAGTTTGTATACGCACGAGCAACATGACTTTTGCCATTGTCATCTATGACTACACAAACGAGATTGCACGGATTTCCCAATGCACTCCGCCAATTGTGATGACGCTCCTCATATTCTGCTTCAAATTCAACGTCAACGTGTGCTGAGCGAACCCATTCAAACGGAATTGAATGTTTTACAAGCAACCCTTTAAACATCTTTGAATAGCGTTCAGTCATGAGGTCAAAGTGCGGGTAATATGGAGCAATCTGTTGGGAGCAAAGGTCTATTGAAACACGCTTGCTTTGAAGGTGGTCTACGGACAGGTAAAGCTTACCGATACCCCAATAACCATCGACATCATTGTTTCTACTCCGAAACGAGCCAATAATACCGCTTGCAATACTACCTAGTTCTCTCCTGCGTCCCATATTTATTCCTAAAACTTCTAACGCCGCATTAAGGTGTGAGCAGCGCTTGGCTATACTTGAGCGAAGCGAAACTGCCAAGCGTTGCGAATCACTCTTAAATGCTTTGTTAAATGAAATTTTGCATACCCCCAATAAAACCAGATTTTCCGCCATATGAAGGATGTCGAATGTACTGAACCTCACTGTTAGGAAACGCTGTTTTCAAAGCTTTTTGACCTTTACGTCCAATGCTAGCAACTTTAGAAGGTGAAAATATTTCATAAAGGTCCTCAAGAAATTCTCTCCCAATTTTTATTTCTGATGCATTAGGTGCTCGATTGGATTGCGGTTTACCTTTGCTGTAAGGGTGGAATGGAAATGAATTCCATAGCAAAGGGATATGATTTCGCTCCCCTAGTACTTCCCACATAATATTAGCTGTATTTTCGGATTGAATGATCGAGAAACGAAGCTTGCCCTTAATTTTCAGTAAAGCTGGATGCTTCGTATTTTCTAGTTGCTCACTGCTAGTAAAAGGAATACCAGTAACACGACACCCCAGATACCCAGGAGCCTCACCCACTAGCATATGCACATTCCCAATATCGCTTAAAAATAAACCTAAGTACCAACGCAAATTATTTACAGCGTTTTTATCTTTATACGGATTGTAAACCGTTTCTGAATGCTCGAAAGCAACCAATTTATTTAGAAAGACCTCAATTTTGTCCACAATGCTTCCTATTTCATTTAACGCCCAATTAAGGTGTGAGGCACGCAATACGATGCTCCCGCATACCACCTTAATCACTAAAACCAACGCATAGTAAAAATGCCACGCGTGCCGAATCACTCTTAAATTGTTTGTTAGTTGCACATCTCAAAGCCTAGTGCTAACATTTGTACACACACCAACAAAGGAATACATCATGGACACTAGAATTCAATTTCGT
>NZ_JAWPOJ010000056.1:0-10351 GCF_033344235.1 Vibrio sp. Vb1554
TTTGATACCGAGGTATCTAATTGGATTATCATCAACGAGTGCCCACACAGATTGATAGGTCTATATTGTTAAAGAGCAATTCTTCTTTGTGATTGACATCACTTCGGAAGAGGCGGCCATTCTAGCGAGATAATTTATTGTGTCAAACACTTTCTTCAAATTATTTCGTTTTTCTTTTCAGCCTTATCAACTTCGCTTAACCCCTTGTGAGGCCTTGCCCTGTCGACGAGGAGGCATTATAGAGATCGCGCTCACATTGGCAAGTGTTATTTTTCAAAAATTGCAAAAATAATGGTTAAACGATGAGTTTTCGATCAAACCTTTATTTATTCAACTTTACCCCAAACTCTCACACAACTTATCCACAGAATTGTTCTTTGAGACGTGTTTTTCAAGTACCATAAATAAAGAAAGCTGCTTTATTGCAGCTATCTTTATTAAACTTAACCTAAACTCTATTTAAAGAGCATTATGGCTATATGCCAGACCCATCTTGTTCAGAGCCATCATCTTCGTGTAGGCCACATTCTCGCTTTAAGCCAAAGAATCGAGTTTCTTCCTCTGACATTCCCGGCTCCCATTTACGAGTAGTATGTGTATCACCAACTGAAAGGTAACCTTCATCCCACAATGGGTGGTATTTAAGGCCGTGTTGTTCTAAGTAGTAATGAACGTCTTTATTAGTCCAATCAATTACTGGTAGAAATTTAAACACACCGTTCTGAATTGATAGAATCGGTAAACCTGCACGAGATTTACTTTGCTCTCGACGCAGTCCAGAGAACCACGTTCCAACATTAAGCTCTTTTAACGCTCGACGCATCGGCTCAACTTTATTGAGCTTGTTGTATTTTTCAATTCCCTCTACGCCCTGTTCCCATAATTTTCCATATCGAGCTTCTTGCCAATTCGCACTTTCTTTGGCTCGATAAACTTTTAAATTTAGGTTGAGAGCATCTGTCAGCTCATCGATAAATC
Source organism: Vibrio sp. Vb1554 (assembly GCF_033344235.1). Classification (NCBI taxonomy): domain Bacteria; kingdom Pseudomonadati; phylum Pseudomonadota; class Gammaproteobacteria; order Vibrionales; family Vibrionaceae; genus Vibrio; species Vibrio sp. Vb1554. The sequence goes on from NZ_JAWPOJ010000056.1 coordinate 979, forward strand.
GGTACGTCTCAGCAAACAGGTAACCAGTATCGGTTAGAATGACGGGGATGTCCGTTTTGGCGCGAGTAACTAAATGAAGCATAACCGCGGCTTGAATACCAAAACTAGAAGAAACCGCGAACTCGCCTTCTAGATTATCTAAAGCCCACGCTACTCTCTCTTGTGCTGAAAGCTTTTCGAGCTCGACATTAATTTGAGCAAGACGGAGGATTTGCTCCGTCTTTGTTAATGTCAGTAACTCTGTGAGCTCCAGCTTGGATGCTACAGAATCAAGCATGAAAGTCCCTCTTTGATACGAGCACTTCTTGGATAATGCCAGCACGAATAGTGAAATCGCCAAAGGCTTCGCCTTCTTCACGCTCTTTCGACCATCGAGCCACCAGCAGATCAATCTCTTCTAAGATTTGCTTATCCGTGATGTTCTCTTTATACATTTTTGGTACTCGAGTACCGGCACGGTTACCACCTAGGTGCAAGTTGTAACGACCCGGCGCTTTGCCAACTAGACCAATTTCAGCCAACATTGCGCGACCACAACCATTTGGACACCCAGTTACACGCAAAATGATGTTGTCATTTTCTGGTAGGTTGTGCTTCTCCAGAATCCCCTCCACATCAGTAACAAACTGAGGAAGGAAACGTTCAGCTTCTGCCATCGCTAGCGGACAAGTCGGAAAAGCAACACAAGCCATTGAGTTCTTACGCTGTTCACTAACGCCGTCATCCATTAAGCCATGTTCACGAGCGATCTTTTCAATCTTCGCTTTTTCGTTTTTAGGTACACCCGCAACAATTAGGTTTTGGTTTGCTGTCATGCGGAAATCGCCTTTGTGGATTTTGGCAATTTCAGCAACACCCGTCTTAAGTGGTTTGCCTGGAAAGTCTAATAAGCGACCGTTTTCGATGAAAAGCGCTAAATGATATTTACCATCAATTCCTTCTACCCAGCCAATACGGTCACCACGTTCTGTGAATTCATATGGACGGCTTTGCTCAAACTTAACACCAGCACGTTTCTCGACTTCCGCTTTAAAGACATCGCTACCTACACGATCCAATGTGTATTTGGTTTTTGCGTTCTTACGGTTTGAACGGTTACCCCAGTCGCGCTGAGTTGTTACTACAGCTGCGGCAACATCAAGTGTCTTGTCCAGCGGAATAAAGCCAAAGTCGTCAGCGCGGCGCGGATAAGTTGATGTATCGCCATGCGTCATCGCTAAGCCGCCGCCGACCAGGACGTTAAAGCCTACCAGCTTACCGTTATCTGCAATCGCTACGAAGTTGAGATCGTTAGCGTGTACATCTACGTCATTTTGCGGTGGGATAACCACTGTGGTTTTAAACTTACGTGGTAAGTAGTTCTTGCCTAGAATCGGTTCGTCTTCTTCCGTGCTTTCTACTTTTTCACCGTCTAGCCAAATCTCTGCATAAGCGCGTGTTTTCGGAAGCAGGTGTTCACTGATTCTCTTCGCCCATTCGTAAGCTTCTTGGTGTAACTCTGACTCCACTGGATTAGTGGTACACAACACGTTACGGTTTACATCACCCGCGGTTGCAATCGAATCAATGCCAATACTGTTGAGCGTTTGATGCATCAACTTAATATTCGGTTTTAATACCCCATGAAACTGGAACGTTTGGCGAGTCGTCAGACGAATACTTCCATATAAAGAGTGCTCCGTTGCGAACTTGTCGATCGCTAACCATTGCGTTGGCGTGATGATGCCTCCAGGCATACGAGCACGAAGCATCACATTATGTAATGGTTCCAGTTTTTGCTTTGTGCGTTCATTACGGATATCACGATCGTCTTGTTGATACATACCGTGGAAACGAATTAACTGGAAGTTGTCGGCAGTAAAGCCACCTGTAATACGGTCCTGTAAATCTTGCTCAATAGTGCCACGTAATAAGTTGCTTTCTCGCTTCAGGCGCTCGTTATCAGATAGCGGCCCTAACTCTTCACCTAATACAACCTGCTTATTATTGTCCGTAGAAAAAGTCATTAGTACACATCCCTCTGATAACGTTTCGCTTTACGCAGATCATTAATAAATTGTTCTGCATCGTCACGCGGCATCTTGCCTTCTTGTTCAGCAACGATAACCAATGCGTCGTGCACATCTTTTGCCATACGCGTTGCATCACCGCAGACATAGATATAAGCGCCTTCTTGGATCCACTGCCACACTTGAGTTGCGTTTTCTAAGATGCGATGTTGTACGTAAACCTTTTCTACTTGGTCACGACTAAAGGCAACATCCAATCGGCTTAGTACTCCTGACTTGAGATACTTTTGCCATTCCACTTGGTACAAGAAGTCTTGAGTGAACGTGCGATCACCAAAGAACAACCAGTTTTTGCCTTCAGCATCGCGGTTTTCACGTTCCTGAATAAAGCTACGGAATGGTGCGATCCCTGTGCCAGGACCAACCATGATAATTGGAGTGCTATCATCTTCCGGCAGTTTGAAGTTGTTGTTATGCTCAACAAATACTTTAACTTCATCCCCCTCTTCGAGACGCTGTGCTAAGAAACTAGACGCACCACCATATCGTTTTTCGTCGTTTTGTTCGTACTCAACCAAAGCAACCGTTAGGTGTACTTCTTCATCGACCTCTTCTTGGCTTGATGCAATAGAGTAAAGGCGTGGAATCAGACGACGAAGCAAACCAATCAATTCATCTGCGGTTAACTTGGTTTTCTTTTCTGCCAGTACATCAACGATTTGAGTATTTGCAGAGTACTCGCGAAGCTTATCTTTATCTTCAACTAACTTTTGTAGCTTCTTGCTACCGGATAACTCGGCAAACTTTGTGATGAGCTGTGGGTTAGATGTTGTGATTTCATATTTACTCACAAGAGCACTGTGGATTGACAAGCTTTCACCATCAACGTCAACAGTCTCAACCCCAGACAAACCGACCTTACCAAGAATGGCATTTGCAAGTTCCGAGCTATTTTCAAACCACACACCTAGTGCATCACCAGGCTGATACGTTAAGCCCGAGCCTTCTAAGTCGATTTCTATATGACGAACGTCTTTTCCAGAGTCACGGCCCGTGATTTTTTGACTGGTCAGTAACGTCGCAGTGTACGGATTTTGTTTATTGTAAGGAGAGTGCGCAGTCGCAGCTTGACCCACAGGAAGTTGAACCACATCCGCTTCAGAGCCAGAAGACAGTGTATCTTTTACCTTGTCTAACGCATTCTTACGCCATTCAGTTGCAGGAGCCTCATAATCCACATCGCAATCAAGACGCTCGATAAATGGAGTCGCGCCTAGCTTTGATAGGTAAGTGTCGAAGTCTTTACCGGTCTGACAGAAGAACTCGTAGCTAGAATCTCCCAATGCAATAACACCATATTGCAGGTTTGGCAGCTTAGGAGCCTTCTTCGATTGCAAAAACTCATGTAGCTCAATGGCATTGTCTGGCGCTTCGCCTTCGCCGTTAGTCGATGCCACAATAATGACATGCGTTTCTTTGGCTAAGTTTTTACCTTTGTAATCGCTTGCATCAAAAAGTTCGACTGCAATTCCTTCTGCTTTTGCTTCCTGTTCCAGAGCTTCAGCAACACCTTTAGCATTGCCCGTTTGGGAAGCAAAAATAATACTCAACTTACCTGCTGGCTTCGCTGATACGGCTGCCGTTGCTTGTGCAATTGGCGTTACCGCTGTGTTTGGTTGATTTTGAGCTAATCCCCAAAAATAGCCACTGACCCAAGCAAGTTGCTGTGAAGACAACTCAGAGACAGTTTGTTGGAGTGAGCTAATTTGTTGGTCATTCAGAGGGCTTGCGATTGGAGGATTTCCTCCTTGCCCATTATTATCTTCAGACACATTCTTGTGAGAATACTCATTCTTTTGAAAAGACATTATCACGACATCCCTATTCATTGCGTGACGATAGAGTACCCACTCTCCTTAATAACAAGAAAGAATAGAAGTGAATGTTTTATAACTTTTTGGAAGTAAGAACGGCTTACTTTTTGCTCATCGATCTTCAATGCGGACTTGTTGAAAGCCTACTGCCATTGCCGATTTTGACGCAGTATCCAAATCTTCATAAAGACATTCTTCGCCGTGACTGTCCGTTAGAAAAACAAAACCACCGCGCGCATGTCTGAACTCTACAACCCAACCACCCTCTTGGATTGCAGGCTCAATAATCGCTTCGATAAGCTGATTTTCACGGAATAGATGTCTTAGTTCATTTATTGTCATCGCTATCCCTGCTTTAACTTTCACATTGCTCCTAGGTAAGCATGGTCTAAGTCAGCCAAATAGGGAGAAATTTCGATTAGATATAATGAAGTGATATAAAAAAACGCCGCTTATAAAGCGACGTTTTAAGTAAATCGAATATCTAACATGGCTGAATTTAGAACGCGTATTCCGCACTCACAAAGAAGCCGTTAGCAAAAATAAACTCTTTCCCTAGATCCGACATGAATTTATCGGACTCTAAATCAATCACACGGTAACCTCCACGAAAAGCCAGTCGAGCTTTTTCGAGCGGTACATTGTATTGAACACCTGCCATGAAATCGGTGCTTTTGATACCTTTGTTGTCACCAAAGTTTATCTCACCAATCACATCAAAGTTTGTATCCGGAACTTGAATTTCTGCGTAACCATACCAAGCCCAAATCAGCTCATCAAATTCTTCGACACGCCTGCTTGAGCCAGCATCAATGTATTTAGTGTCACTTAAATTACTGAACGTGAGACCCGCATCAAAGTGCAATAAATCATGCTCTAGAACGTGGTAATACAAGGTTAAATCGAGCTTATCGAACCCCATGTAATCCGCATCAACACTTGAGTAACGAAGGCGCGCATTAGGGAAATATTTAACATCATGTTCAATCGCCGCGTAAAAAGTGCCTGCGGTACTGCTATCTCGTCTCACTTCATTAACTTTAGTGTCGGCAGCCCATACCTCTGCGCCGACTTTTGTCGATACAGAGTACTCTGCAAAAACAGGAAAAGATACTGCCAACGATAATGCCGTTAAAGCGATGTTCGCTTTATTTGTCATGTAGTATTTACTCCGAGATAGCTGATATTCACGTAGAGGACGTGAGAGGAAATATACCATATTCTCACGCCTCTCCATCAACTAAATGATGTTACTCATTATTTATAGCGGGGCTGAGCGACGTAATTCTTGAAGAACCAAATACCCAATGCAATCACGATTAACCATGGTAATAGTTTAAGTACCGCTCCAACCATTCCCAGTAAAAACATCACAACTAACGCAATACCAGTTGCTGCGAATACGGTCATCATTGTGATACCCGTAACCAACAAGGTCGCCGCAAAGACTAAAATAAAGATTAGCTCCAACATAATCACTTCTCCATTTGTTTTCAATAAACAGAGCAGTTTCCATACCAACTTACAGAAACGAAGTTAAGATTATGATTTTTAATAAAAAAACAAAGCCAGAGGCATTTCTGCACTCTGGCTTTATCAGTCTTTAGTTGGTAATTTTAGCCATTCACTGGCGAATTTTACACATTCAATTCTTTTGGAATCTTAGCTAGCGCGTCTTGCAATACTTCTAGACCAGAACCTGGTTTGTGCGCATTTTCACTGATATGACGACGCCATTGACGAGCACCGGGCATGCTTTGGAACAAACCTAACATGTGGCGGGTAATATGACCAAGGTACGCACCTTTCGCTAATTGCGCTTCAATGTATGGATACATCTCTTCAACAATTTCGCTGCGTTTCTTCACTGGAGCATTAGAGCCAAACAACTCTTGATCTACCGATGCCAGTAAATATGGGCTTTGGTATGCTTCACGACCAATCATCACACCGTCAAGATGCTGAAGATGTGCTTTTGCTTCTTCTAATGATTTCACGCCACCGTTAATCGCAATCGTTAGGTGTGAGAAGTCTTGCTTCAATTGGTAAGCGCGTGGGTAATCCAATGGTGGGATCTCACGGTTTTCTTTTGGGCTTAGACCACTTAACCAAGCTTTACGAGCATGGATAGTGAACTGCTCACAGCCACCCTTTTCTGAAACAATAGAAACGAAGTCCGTTAGGAATTCGTAAGAGTCTTGATCATCAATACCAATGCGAGTCTTGACTGTTACAGGGATATCGACCACGTCTTTCATTGCTGCGACACAATCCGCAACTAACTGCGGTTCAGCCATTAGGCAAGCACCGAAGCGACCGTTTTGTACGCGGTCAGATGGACACCCCACATTTAGGTTAATCTCATCGTAGCCACGCTCTTGCGCTAGCTTGGCACACGTAGCCAAATCTGCTGGGTTTGAACCACCAAGTTGAAGGGCTAACGGATGCTCTTCTTCGTTATAAGCCAGGAAATCTCCTTTTCCATGAATGATCGCACCTGTCGTCACCATTTCAGTGTACAACAGGGTTTCTTTGGTCATTAAGCGATGGAAGTAGCGACAATGACGATCAGTCCAATCTAACATGGGAGCCACGCTAAATCTCCAACTCTTTGACACATCAATGTTACTAGATAAGTCTATATTTTGCAAAGAATTATGTATTTTCTGTTCTCGATTCATTTTCAATTATTCTCAATCATTTTTCGCTATTGCGTGCCCCATATGAATCCCATAATATATGGGGCACGCATTCAAACAACTATCAAGGAACCATAGATGGCCAGCTTTACATTGGAGAAACGTAAAACTAGCAAAGGGGTGCTGCGATATAGATGTGTTGTTCGATTAAAAAAAGGTAATGAAGTAGTATATCGTGAATCTCGTACTTTCGGGAAAAAAGCCGACGCAAAAGCATGGGGGACAGCGCTTGTATCCAAACTCGAAACGCATGGCCTACCAGGCAAATCCCCGGAAGTCACTCTTCGAGAACTGATCATCATGTACTTAAATGAACCTCACATTGCGCAAAGTATTGGTCGTTCAAAACGTTACGGTCTCAACATGTTAATCGATACAGAATTAGCAAAAATCCAAGCGAACAAGTTGACCGTTGCCAACCTAGTTCAGCACTGTAAAGATCGTAATGACGCAGGGACCAGTCCTCAAACAGTATCCGGTGATATTTCATATCTTCGCAGTGTTCTTAAAGCAGCAAAGCCAGTTTTTGATATAGATGTTAACGATTCTGTCGTACAGGAAGCTTACTATACTCTTTATCAACACAATCTAATCGCCAAATCAAACCGAAGAAGCCGACGCCCTACAACGTCAGAGTTGGAAAGACTCAAGATAGAACTTAAGAAAAGACAAGAACATCGTGCTGCCCATATCCCGTATTTAGATATTCTGGATTTTTCTATTTTGAGCTGTATGCGAATTGGAGAGGTGTGCAAAATTCTCTGGGAAGACGTTGACGAAGGAACTAGAGCTGTTAAGGTTCGAAATCGTAAAGATCCCCGTAAAAAAGGAGGGAATCATATGTGGGTTCCACTTTTAGGGGAAGCTTGGGAAATTTTGAATAGGCAGCCCAGAACAAATGACCGTATTTTTCCCTATATAAGTAAAAGCGTTTCTAGAGGTTTCGAACGTGTAAGAAATTCCCTAGGTATCCAAGATCTTAGATATCACGACCTAAGACGAGAGGGTGCAAGTCGCTTGTTTGAACAAGGCTTCTCGATTGAAGAAGTTGCTCAGGTGACAGGGCATAGAAATCTAAACACCCTTTGGCAAATTTACACGGAGCTTTTTCCAAATCGCGTCCATGAAAAATTCAATTTACTTCAAAGACAAAAGCTATTATCAGAAAAGATAGTCTAATTATCTTCAATAAACTAAGTGCATGTAACCTAGGCGTAAAGTTTGATTACTAATATTTAGATTGGAAGCAGAGATACCCTGAAAATACAATATCAGTTCAGACAACCCAATGCCTTTTATGCCGAGCTAAACATGAGTTACATTAAGTATAAAAATACGCAGTCACTCATGGGCTTTGATGTGATGGACGCACCTCCCTTCTAGCGTCGTTGTACCAAACTAATAGTACAACCATTAAGAGCAGGAGTAACAAGTATGTCTATTAAAGTTGTCGGTATTGATATAGCGAAAATCTCTTCCAAGTGTGTGTTCTGGGTACAAATGGACAAAAACTTCTTAGAGTAATGTAAGCGCTCAATGAACCAGTGAAACCTTACTCTGCCTCACCGATTTCCACATTCCACGGCATGAGGTCAGACATATCATCGTTGAGATCGCGCTTCGGCAACTCACTAAACAGATGTTGGAAGTAGTAGTACGGGTTCATATCGTTGGCACGACAAGTCATCACAAGGCTATACAGGTTTGCACTCGCATTTGCACCGTCCACCGACGTGGAGAACATCCAATTTTTGCGACCAGTCGTGAACGGTCTGATATCTCGCTCAGTCACGTTGTTATCGATACTTATGTCGCCATCTTCCAGATAGGTAAGCAGTTTTTGCCATTGGTTTTGTGTATAGCCGATGGCTTTGCCAAGTAACCCTTTGGGTAGGACGTTTTGACTATCAAGCCATTGTTTGAATTCATCCAATATGGGTCTGGCTTCTTGTTGTCGGAGTTGGTATCGAGATTTCGCATCTAACCCTTTGGCTTTCTTTTCAACTCCGTATAATTTGCTAATGAAGTTCAGCGCTTTCTCGGGCTTGCCTGCTTTTTTCGATGGTGATGCTTTTTGAGCGTCAGTGAGTTTTCTGCGGACATGCGCCATGCAAGCCGCTTGAGTAACGTCTTCAAGTTTGTCGTAAGCGCTGTAGCCATCCGAGAGCAAGTAACCGGAGTAACCCGCTAAAAAGTCTTGTACGCACTGTGCTCGACGACTTGGTTGATAGTCATAGATTACTACGGGATGCTCTATGAACTCACCGCTACGATAGACCCACATGTACGATTTAGATTGCGCTTTCTTATCTTCTTCACGCAAAACTTGAACCGTGGTTTCATCAGCGCAGATAAGCTTTTCTTGCAGCAACTCGTTTTTCATCGCTTCAATGATGATCTGTACCTTGCTTCCCAGTTGAACACACCAGTTGAACACACCAGTTGGCAAGGGTTGCACGACTAATATCAATACCAGAGCGGTTAAGAATATCCACTTGGCGATAAAGCGGCAGTGCATCGACATACTTTGCTGTGACTACGGCGGCGAAGGCGTCAGCGCTTCCAATGCTTTTAGGGATCATGCTGGCGGGCTTTGGTGCAGTGACGATCTTTGATTCAGTCTGTGTTTTTTCACAATGTCGGCAGGCGTACTTAGTGCGTTCGTGGCGTATAACACTGACCTTCTGCGGAATGATTTTCAGCTCCTCGGAGGTTTGTAGTGGTCAACTAAAATTGGCCACGGTTTTAGAGTTTTCCCAATATAATCGTTCTGATTCATTGGGAGTTAGAC
>NZ_JAWPOJ010000057.1:0-10151 GCF_033344235.1 Vibrio sp. Vb1554
ACATGCTTAAAGTGAATTATCAGGTGCCAGCATTCCTAGCGTAAACCACAGTCAATAGCTCGCGGGTGAAGAGTTACCATTAAAGAATCCTTTCATGGCAATTTGGATCAAACGAACCGGGCTCAACCATTGACAATGAGGGGTCTGCAAGCATACGACAAACACGTCCCGAGATAACTGCCCCGCAATACTGGTGTAGCGACTTCGCATAATAAAATCTGCAAAACCTAATTGCTGTTCAAGCAAGTATCTCTCCGAAAACTTGGGTCTGAGTGTCATAACAATGTTGAGTTCTTTATTTCTGCTTTCATTCGCTAAGGTAGCTAATTGGAGTTCAAATTCTTTCCTCGTTGGTAAAAAGGCAGCCCAATCATGCTGTTGTTCACAACGATTTTTCATCCACAACAACGAAGCAGAAATATCCGTAGAAAATCCGAGATAAAGAATTCGTCCAGAATGAAACGTAAGTCGGTAAATACAAAGATGATGAGCTTGGTTGCTACCGTTTGCTGTTTTGCTCAGCAAGTTACCACACCAACATCCTTCATCATTAATTTGCTGCCACAGCTGATCATAAAACGCTTGGCTATGGTGAGAGGTACTGAAAATATGAGTTTTAAGCCCAACCAGATCTCGGTTTTGATAGCCCATTTGTAACTCAAAGGCACGGTTACAACCTAAGATGCGCGTATCTTCATCGGCAACTAAAACGCCTACATTTGGCAAATCAAAAATCGTTTCGAGGATTTTCGCTAACTCCTCGCAACCAGTGATTGTTAATTGTGGAATGATAGTGCCTTGGATAATGCGCTTATTGAGCCTTTCAAAACTAATAGTAACGTGCACTAAGTTAACGTTTTTTAGCATCATGCAACAAGAAAACCGCCCCCGTCCGCCAAAGAGTTCCACTTCTAGAATTCGTTGTTTTAGCGTTTCTTGTTGCCCCATCAGCATATGATCAAACAAGTTATTTAGGCTGGTTACTGGCGTACTTATCCCAAATGCCTTTGCCATTCCTTGCTGATCACATTCGAACTCGCGAGTATCAATATCGTAAGACCACTCTATAACAGGAGTTAGACTGGAAGTCGTTTGCATTTTTGGATGCACTGTTGTCGTAGATTCACTCATACCCTAGCCCCTTTTTTTGTAATTAGCCCAAGGCTCAAAATTCACAGTCAATTCGCGACATTCCAGTTGGGACCTGCCGATCCTCTTTATAGATAGATTGTGTCAACGATAAGCCTATCGACTTAGAACTATTTCCAGAGCAGCTCAGCCTTTTGCATTTAATATGCACTAATTTGATTATAGGCTTTACCCCACATAAGCACACCATTGCTTATGTTTTGTATTAAGATTGCGACATTTTTCATGAACCGATCTATAACCATGAGGCTTTCAAGGTGAAATTAGACAGAAAATCGCCGATAGAGCATTGATATTTTTACAAACCAAATAAAACTCGATGAACTAAGCTGGAATAGATGAGTTTGTTATAGATACCTGATAATCAAATCGCTATAATTCGCGCTCCCTGGAACAGAGAGCAAAATATGACCAATAACATCACTCCTATTCATGAGTACAAAAAATACTGGGCAGAGTGTTTTGGTACGGCACCTTTCTTGCCGACCAGTCGCAAAGAAATGGATGCCCTAGGATGGGATAGCTGTGACATTATCATTGTAACCGGTGACGCTTATGTGGATCACCCGAGCTTTGGTATGGCTATCATTGGCCGTCTGCTAGAAGCGCAGGGTTTCCGTGTCGGTATCATTGCTCAACCAGAATGGCAAAATAAAGATGCGTTCATGCAACTTGGTAAGCCAAATCTGTTCTTCGGGATCACTGCGGGTAACATGGACTCCATGATCAACCGTTACACCGCGGATAAAAAGCTTCGTCACGATGACGCGTACACACCGAATAACGAAGGTGGTAAACGCCCAGACCGAGCGACTTTGGTTTACTCTCAGCGTTGTCGTGAAGCTTACAAAGAAGTACCTATTGTTTTAGGTGGTATCGAAGCTAGCCTACGCCGTGTGGCACACTACGATTACTGGTCAGATAAAGTTCGCCGTTCTGTACTGTTTGATGCAAAAGCAGACATCCTACTTTTTGGTAACGCAGAGCGCGCACTTGTCGAAGTAGCACATCGCATCGCAAACGGCGAAGACATCAGCACCATGACCAATATTCGTGGTACTGCCGTGAACTTGCCAGCGGCGCCAGAAGGCTACACGGTTATTGATTCTTCTCGCATTGAAAAACCTCGTAAAGAAGCGTTCGTACCAAAGAACCCATACGAAGTAGAAACTCAGTGTGAAACTAAAAAAGACGAGCCAGTTGCACAACCAATCACAATTCGCCCATCACGCCACGATGCTGCGACGACTGCGGTCCGTTTACCTTCGTTTGAAAAGCTAAGAAACGATCGCATTCTTTATGCGCATGCAAGCCGTGTACTGCATTTAGAAACGAACCCGTACTCTGGTCGAGCGTTACTTCAAAGCCATGGTGATCGTGAACTTTGGGTAAACCAAGCGCCAATTCCATTGACGACCGAAGAGATGGACTTTGTGTTTGGCCTGCCTTACGCGCGTGTCCCTCACCCTATGTACGGGAAAGCAAAAATTCCTGCGTACGACATGATCAAGACGTCTGTAAACATCATGCGTGGTTGCTTTGGTGGCTGTTCTTTCTGTTCGATTACCGAGCATGAAGGTCGAATCATTCAAAACCGTTCGAAAGAGTCTATCATCAACGAGATTGAAGAAATTCGGGACAAAGTTCCAGGCTTTACCGGCACAATTTCCGATCTTGGTGGCCCGACTGCAAACATGTACCGCCTGGGCTGTAAAGATCCAAAAGCGGAAGCGAACTGTCGTCGTCCTTCTTGTGTATTCCCGGGCATCTGTAACAAGCTAAACACAGACCACAAACACACGATCGATTTATACCGCGAAGCGCGTAAAGTTGAAGGCGTGAAGAAAGTGATGGTTGCATCTGGCGTACGTTACGACCTTGCGATTGAATCACCAGAATACGTGAAAGAGCTCGTGACTCACCACGTAGGCGGTTACTTGAAGATTGCACCGGAACATACAGAGAAAGGTCCTCTTGATCTAATGATGAAGCCAGGCATGGGTACGTACGATCGCTTTAAAGAGATGTTCGAGAAATACAGTGCAGAAGCAGGCAAGAAGCAGTACTTAATCCCTTATTTTATCTCTGCGCACCCAGGCACAGAAGACGAAGACATGCTGAACCTTGCTCTGTGGCTGAAAAAGAACAACTTCGAATGTGACCAAGTACAAAACTTCTACCCTTCGCCAATGTGTAACGCAACGTCGATGTACTACTCAGAGACAAACCCTCTGAAACGCGTGAAGTACAAAAAACGTGAAGATGTACCTGTAGCAAAAGGTGAACGTCAACGTCGCCTACATAAAGCGCTGTTGCGTTACCACGATCCAGCAAACTGGCCAATGATCCGTGAAGCCCTAGTCAGTATGGGTAAAAAACATTTGATTGGTGACAAACAAGGCTGTCTCGTTCCTGCAGAAGACATTGAAGCACAAACACCTGCGCAACGTCGTAAATCTGGTCGTCACGGGGCAAACCGCTTTGCAACCAAACATACCAAAAACCAACCAGGCTTCGGTGGTCATTTGAACAAACGTTCTGAAGGCGGTTCAAAAGATGGTAAACCATCTGGCAACCGTAACGGTTCGGGTAAAGCTACAGGTGGTCAACGCCCTGCAAGCAACGGCCAACGTCCTAGCGGCAACGGTGAAAACCGCCCGGCAGGTAGCAAGCCGCAAGGCCAAGGTCGCCCACAAGGACAAAGCAAACCAGCTGGTCAACGTAAACCAAAGCGTCGCTAACTCTTTAGCACTTAAATACTAGAAAGGGCTCCAGAGGTAACTCTGGAGCCCTTTTGTTTTGTCGGCTCATTGAGGCATCACTCACAACTAAAACTTTGATTCAATCAATACAAAAAATGGTAAACACCAACCAACTTATTGGAAAAACAAACAATTATTTGATTGACGCAAAACCATAAAAATCTAACTCATTGATTTTTAATTGCTTTATTTTGGTGCGATATTTGCGTAATAGAATAAAACTCTTAAACATGGGCTAACGATGAATAATCCACTTCCCCCAAAAATTTCTATGTTCTGGTATGACAACAGCTATACCTATGAGGAGGCCGTTCAGGCATTTGAAAGCGATGGTACACTGAAATCGCTGAATATCGTTCCAACCACGGAATCCGATGATCTTGCTGGCTCACCCCCAGAGCGCAGTATGTTTTGGGAGGGAGAAACAAAAAAAATCGATCCGCCACCGCCGTCTGAACCAGAGCCTCTCAATTTAAAAACTGAGAAAGAAGCAACGGAAGCATCACCTGCGCACTTTATCCCAGTCCGCTATGCCATCGATCAGCTAGAAACAGAAGAGACACAACCTTTTGGTTTGCCTGAAGCATGGAAAGGGCAAGGCCCAGCCAAACTCAATACCGTTGGTTACACCCTGCGTCAACTGCGCGACGGTTGGCTGTATGTCTATGATGCAATCAACAAAAGCTTAGACGAATACGAAATCAAAGGAACGCAATTCACGCTCTATAAGTTGGGAGAATCAGAAAGCCCAAAATCAGAGCAGCGTGGGACACCACAAGATGCAAAGCCCTTCCTTACTTACGTCAACGGAAGCGTACTATCGATTTGCTTCTCTGAGCACCGGTGGACATGGCACACGTTCATGCGCGTACTTAACAATCCGAGTAATCATATCGATCGCATGCAAACCATTGTTCTGTCCTCAAACGAGAATCAGCACAACATTGCACCAATAGATAAGTTAACCCAAGTCGCTGATATTGAATCTTCTGCCGTCGATGATGGTCGCTTTGCGGATTCTGGCATCGCCACCAAAGCAGATGAAGATGGTTCTGTCTTTAAACCTGTCGCAGTCGAAAGCGATTTAACCTCTGCGATTCCAGAAGAAGAATCAGGCTACTTCGTCGCGATAAAAGATTACGCCGCAGACATTCAAGATATGTCACTGCATTTTGTTGGTGCCGCAAGCCCTTACCGCCTTTTCACTGACCAGTTTTCAAACCAGTGGAACTTGATGCAGACCGCCATGCAACTGTGTATGTTTGGTGCAAGTGACGAGATAGACATGCCAGCTAGCGTTAAGCGTAACGGCGAAGAGCTGTCGTTTTATACCGACATGGCTGACTATTATGACTCCTCTCACCAACTTGATTTGGCAGAGCAGAACAAAAGCTCAGTTCAGTCCGGCTATCCTGCTAAATTTTCCGCTGGAGCGATTGAATCACACCAACATACCCAAAGTGACATTGCTAAAGCGATACAGGACAAATATCGAATTTCTGCGAGCCGTTTTGGTAAATACGAACAATGGATAGCGACTGAACGCTGGCGTCAGCAGCTCAACTGGAAGCAAATGCTGAGCGAGATGCAAGAGCTGTCAGAACAAAAAGAAACCATGCTAGCCCAAGTGGTTTCGGTCAAACGCGACTTTATCGCAGTAATGGAGTCCTTAACGCCGCATCATCTCGAAAGAACCTTCGACCTATACAGCGAAGACACGCAGTACAGCTTGTATCAACTACACAAGCAAGCGGTTGAGTCATTTACTTTGGTGATACAAGAAGAAGACCGCCAATGGGCTGAAAGCCAATGGGAGAAACCAACCAGTTTACTTGCTCTCTATGCCTCTGGGTTTAGTCGTAGTTTATTTAAAGTGATGGAGAAGAATATTACAGAGGCGCTTGATGAACAGTCGATCGTCTCAGAAAATCCTGATCCTGATAATCAGTTGATGGACCAGATATCTGATACCAGCAACCGCGTGAATATGTACTCTAAGATCATGGACTTTGTTTCCAACCCAAACACTGCGGAAACAGCCTTTCTCAAAGATATCGCCAAAGGTTTCCAAGAGCTGGATATTATTTTTAAATCTGCAATAGGTGCGCTTGCAAAAGGCGTTGTAGAGTTTGGTGTTAGCATGACCTCACAAGTATCAATTTCGCTGATGCCTGTTTTCGCTAAACCTCTGAACCGTCATAGCTATTATTTATTTGCCGTTATTGCAGAACATATGGCACACAACATGCCCGTAACAATAAAAGAAGGTTACGCTCGCGATTTTAAAAAATGGAAAACACGCGTAAATGATTATCTGATTAAGCTCGAAAAAAACGATGCAATCATTGCTGACTTCCAGAAAAATAACCGCAAAGCTGACTCTAAATACACAACAGCTTTAAAAAATAAAAAGACTATTAAGAAGGCTCTCGCTGTAGCTACATTGGAGTACCCGCAGTACATTGAGTTACCTGATGATCTACCTCAAAGAACCATCGAGCTTAGAACGCGGATCGTGATGAATAAGCTCAATGATTTGAATAAACTGTTCGAGAATGCCGGTGGTCTAGGCTTTCTGGCATTAATATTTAACTGCATCGCGCTTGGTGATGCCATGAGCAGTATTCAAGACACGGGGTTAATGTCCTCAGATGAATTTTTGGATATCCAGCAAAAGTTATTTTACACAGTCAACGCTTGGACAGGTGTTCGTACAGGTAAGTTATGGGAGAAAGTGAAGGGTGAACCTAGGTTAAGGTCACATTCATATAATGTCTTAAAAAAGTTAGTGAATAGAAACGAAGATACCTTTAAAAACTTAAACCTTGATGACCTAAAGGTATTCAATAAATGGCTAGCAATCACAGGGGCTTTAGGTGCGTTAGCTTCGGGTATTGAGGCTTACCGTTCTTGGCAGAGTGCTGACAAAGTTTATGGTCAAGAAAAATATCTGCATGTAGCAAATTCCCTAGTATTAACAGCAATGTCAGCTGTCGGTATATTCCAAGTATACGGAGGGTTAACTGGACAATTTGCATTAAACTTATCCTTTGGCGGGCCTATAACGGCCGGCCTGGTTATTCTCACGATTGCATACCTGGCCATCAATTATAAGTTGAATAAACTGAAACAAGATGATTTCCAAAAATGGTTAGATAAACTGCCTTGGGGTTATCACCCGACTCGCACTCAGTGGAGCCAATCTTCGAGCTTACCCGAAAGAGAGAAGCATAATTCAGCATTGGTTCAGCAAGCGCTGTTTGACTTACAATCTATTATTCAACAGCCTACGGTATACCATCAACCTATTGAAAAAGTACAAGCTTACCCAGGTTACACACATCGTGAGTTAATCGGTTTGGAAGTGCATATT
The DNA here is from genome assembly GCF_033344235.1 of Vibrio sp. Vb1554. Classification (NCBI taxonomy): domain Bacteria; kingdom Pseudomonadati; phylum Pseudomonadota; class Gammaproteobacteria; order Vibrionales; family Vibrionaceae; genus Vibrio; species Vibrio sp. Vb1554. Next base: position 7,285 of record NZ_JAWPOJ010000057.1, read on the forward strand.
CAACTGCCAAGGCGTGCTGCAACGAATGGTATTACGTTGAGAACTAACAGCAAGGCAACAGAAGATGATTTGATGTCAGGCTCGTGGCATCAAAACGCAGATTTAGTCACGCTACAAACTCAAGATCAAGCGAGCAAAGAATCACTGGTGTACAAAGTAACCTTGCCAATTGAAGAAGCAGATCATTACCTTGCAATGCAAGTAGCTTACGATGTGGAAGATGATGCCCCTGCTAAGCGTGAGTATTGGTTCCAAAACGGCATAAAACAGAGTGCAACTTATGGCATTATTTCAGACAATATCAAACAAGACATAATTAAAAAAACACTCACCCCCGCTGTTGGCACACTAGGTTTTCAGGAGTAACCCTTGGCATATTCACCGTTTTATATCACCCCAGAAGAATTGGCGGTTTATCAAGAAGCACAAGAGCAAGAGATTCTCAAAGGGGACAATTTAACAACATGGCATAAGTATGATGTAGAAGAGCCATTTCGCTACCATTACAAGTTAACGGCTTTGCCATTTATGAGCTTCTTATTTGTAATTGTATTTTTGACACACTCAAGTGATACGCTTGTCGTGACCTTTTTTGGCCTTATCTTGTCAGTAATGATGGCCGGGATCTTTTATCTTACGATTGGCCTCGACTATCGCTATGACTATATCTTTTCTGACAAAGGCTTTGTGATGAAGAAGCGTCGCAACATGCCTAAGTGGGCGAATACCGCCACACAAGCCGTTGGCTGGATCGGTGCGGTAGTTTGCGTTTTGATGGTAGCGGTAGTTGGCCCGATGGCGTTAGCTGGAGCGGGCGCTCTTATTTTATTCTCATTTGGTATGTTAAAACGCAAGCCCGATGAACCAACAGAAGTGAGAATTGGAGAGCGTGAAGATTGGTTGTTTGCCGACTACAACAAAAAGCGCAAAGTGATCCAGTTCTACTTTAAGCAGGATAAGTGTGAATATATCGACACTGCTCACAGAACTATTTTCCGTTCACACAGTAGATCCGATTGCTACGTATTTTTCAAAACTGAAACGGACTTAGAGTCGATGGTAAATCAGTTAGCTACGGAATATAAGCTGGATTGTACAGAGGTAGATGACCACAAAAAGCTGTTTGAATCGAAGCCAGAATCAAGGCTCTTTAGTATTCCAGTTTGTAGTAGAGAATATCAAACCGAAGAGGTATTTGATTTAAGGGCGTCAAATGCCCCACTTCCTGAGCGTGAATACCTTTACAACGGCAAGTGGCAAACCGAGTCTGAAATCGAACAATCAAAGTCTAAACTAACTACAGCTCTGGAGTAACCCTTGGCATATTCACCATTTTACATCACCCCAGAAGAGTTGGCAGTTTATCAAGAGGCACAAGAGCAAGAAATACTCGCAGGCGATAATGTCAGAACATGGCACAAGTATGATGTAGAGGAACCATTTCGCTATTACTTTAAACTTTTTGCGCTTCCATTTGTGATCGCTCCATTCCTATTAACTTTGTTTATACACACGAGTGACACGGTTGACGTAACTATTTTTTCTTTTATTTTGTCGGTGATTGTATCTGGAGCCTTTTACCTTACGATTGGCCTCGACTATCGCTATGACTATATTTTTTCTGACAATGGCTTTGTGATGAAGAAACGTCGCAACATGCCTAAGTGGGTGAATACCGCCACGCAAGCCGTTGGCTGGATAGGTGCAGTGGTGTGTGTGGTGATGGTAGCGATGGTTGGCCCGATGGCGTTAGCAGGCGCTGGTGCTTTTATATTAGTCTCCTTTAAAATGCTTAAACGTCAGCCTGATGAACCAACAGAAGTGAGAGTTGGAGAGCGTGAAGATTGGTTGTTTGCCGACTACAACAAAAAGCGCAAAGTGATCCAGTTCTACTTTAAGCAGGATAAGTGTGAATATATCGACACTGCTCACAGAACTATTTTCCGTTCACACAGTAGATCCGATTGCTACGTATTTTTCAAAACTGAAACGGACTTAGAGTCGATGGTAAATCAGTTAGCTACGGAATATAAGCTGGATTGTACAGAGGTAGATGACCACAAAAAGCTGTTTGAATCGAAGCCAGAAGCTAGACTGTTTAACATTCCTGTTTGTAATAGAGAATATCAAACCGATGAGGTATTTGATTTAAGGGCTTCGAACGCCCCTCTCCCAGAGCAAGAATACCTTTACAACGGCAAGTGGCAAACCGAATCTGAGATTGAAAAATCTAAATCTGAACTAACAACAGCCAAAGAGTAACCCTTGGCTTATTTACCTTTTTACATCACGCCAGACGAGCTTTCGGCTTATCAAGAAGAACAAGAGCAACAAATTCTAAAGGGGAAAGATCTCACAACCTGGCACAAGCACGATATTGAAGAGCCTTTTCGATACTTATACCTATCGATTGCTATAGCCGCTGTCAGTCCATTATTTTTCCTTACCTATTTCCTACATGATAACAGTGACATGATCTTAACTTATATTTTATCGGGTCTAACGATAATCATGTCTGGTGTATCTTATCTGACATTTGGTTTGGACAATCGTTATGATTACATCTTGTCCGATCGCGGATTGGTTATAAAAAAACGACGTGATTTACCGAATTGGGTCAACTCTGCGACTCAAGCCATGGGCTGGATTGGAGCAATAGTTTGTGTCGTGATGGTTGGGGTTGCTGGACCCATGGTTCTTGCCGGAGCTGGTGGGTTTATATTGGTTTCATTTGGTATGCTTAAACGACAGCCTGATGAAGCAACAGAAGTGAGAGTAGGCGAACGAGAAGATTGGCTGTTTGCGGACTACAACAAGAAAAGGAAAGTGATCCAATTCTATTTTAAGCAGGACATATGCAGATATCG
>NZ_JAWPOJ010000058.1:0-9614 GCF_033344235.1 Vibrio sp. Vb1554
TGTGCGATGGAACCGGAGTACCTTTATAAGGTTTTGACAGCCCTTGTAGGACGGGAATGTTCATGAATTTTCCCTGGTTAGGCATAGGTTACAATTTAAATCTTCATTTCTCATACCTATCAAAACCAAATACTAGGTTTATAGAAGTACTTAACTACCGGTCCAAACCGTCAGTTAGTATGTTCAGCTTTGTATTTGGCCTGCCTATAAAAGGCTGAGAACCGATGACCGTCACGAGCTAGTGTCGGTGGAACTCAGTTACTTACATATTCAATATTAGGAATTAGCGTTTGCAATGCGTTACAACCCACGTTGGCTAATTCGGTTTTGTCACGCCCAAAAATCACCTGCTCATTCTTAGAGTTCGGCGTGTCTAGATACGAGCGAAGCAAGAATTAGCAGTATCGGACCTGTGATGCAATGGAATCCGTAAAGGAAATCAGTCGGATGCGTTATAGATTTACCTCAAACTTATTTAATAACACAGTTGGCTATCATGAATAATGCATATTTATTTGTATTTATTTTGTCGTTCGTTCTACTTTTTGTTATGCGCAAAGTTGCTAAGCGCGTAGGTCTAGTAGATAAACCCAATGCAAGAAAGCTTCACCAAGGTGTCGTACCCCTTGTAGGAGGTATCTCCATTTTCTCTACTATACTGGTCGGGTTCCTTCTGTTCCTACCAATGAATGACAACCTATCACTCTACTTATCTTGTTCGGCTGTGCTTATAGTGCTCGGCGCATTAGATGACTACTACGATGTAAGTTTCAAAATTCGTCTTATTATCCAAGCCGGAATATCCCTTGCGATGATTTACATCGGAGGCCACAGCTTACACGATTTAGGCTACTTAATGGGGAGCGAAACCATTGCCCTTAATGAAGTCGCTGGCGCAGTGATCACCGTTATTGCGGTAATAGGCGCAATTAACGCATTTAATATGGTTGATGGCATAGACGGCTTGCTGGGCGGGTTAGCCTCGGTCACCTTTACAGCGTTGGGTATTGTCTTTGCGTACAACGGAAATGAATATTTGGTGACGATTTGTTTAATGATAGTGACTGCGATGCTTCCTTATATCTTCCTGAACTTAGGTTTCCCACTAGGTCGTCGCTTTAAGATCTTCATGGGTGATGCAGGCAGTATGTTCATCGGCTTTACTGTGGTCTGGATGCTAATTAGTGGCACGCAAGAACCAGGAGCTGTAGCCTTCAAGCCAGTCACCGCTCTGTGGTTAATTGCCTTACCCTTGATGGACATGGCAACCATTATGATCCGTCGTATTCGTAAAGGTCAGTCCCCATTCCAACCAGACAGAGAACATCTACACCATATTTGCCAACGTATTGGGCTTTCACCAGGTGCAACGTTAATTTTCATCTGTTCGATGGCATCGATTTGTGCCGCTATCGGCTTGTGGGCTGACTTTGTTGGCATTAGTGAATCAGTAATGTTTGTAGCTTTCTTGATTTTGTTTGCATGCTATTTTTCGGTAATTAGCCATATTTGGCGTATCTCTTCTTGGTTTAACAAGCTATTTCATACTTTAGGACTTCAGTTTACGTCTAAGTAGAAAATTAAAAAAAAGGCCTATTGGGGCAGGGTAGCCAAAATAGGCCAAATCATGCAATTCCAAATGGTTAGCGAAAACTGACTGTCTCAAAATGAATAAAAACTGTCTCAAGCTCATCCGAAGTCTGAGATGAAATGTAGAAAAACTTCACGATTTAAAGTGAAGAATTTTACAGACTCTTCTCTAAAAAACGCTTCTATTTAACACAATGGGCATGCGGCAATAAACACAGATAACAAAAATCAATAAGAAAAATGCTGGCTGCAATCGTTGGGTTTGATAACGCCAGTACGCTTTCTGTACGTGTCTCGTGTTGAACAATATAAACCATTATATGTCCCTTACGTCTAGGGGGATTTAGGTTGTCTAGGAAAATAATATGAAATACTTAGTAACAGGCGCTGCTGGATTCATTGGCAGTGCGGTTGTCGAGCGCCTGACAGAAATGGGTCACGATGTCGTTGGTATCGATAACATTAACGACTATTATGACGTTAACTTAAAGTACGCTCGGTTAGAGCGAATCGAACACCCTCTATTTAAGTTTATCAAACTGGATATTGCTGACCGCGTGGCGATCCCAGAGCTATTTGCCAGTGAGCAATTTGATCGAGTTATCCACTTAGCCGCGCAGGCTGGTGTACGCTACTCCCTGGATAATCCGCTTGCTTATGCAGATAGCAATTTAGTGGGACACCTAAATATCTTAGAAGGTTGTCGCCACAATAAAGTGAAACACCTCGTTTATGCTTCCTCCAGTTCTGTTTATGGTCTAAATGGAAAGGTGCCTTTCAGTACCGATGATTCTGTCGACCATCCTATCTCTCTATATGCTGCGACCAAAAAATCTAACGAGTTGATGGCGCACACCTATTCCCACCTTTACGACATTCCTACAACCGGATTACGTTTCTTTACTGTTTACGGTCCATGGGGGCGTCCGGACATGGCGCTGCTCAAGTTCACCCATAAAATTGTGAAAGGTGAAACCATCGATATTTATAACAATGGCGATATGCGTCGTGATTTCACTTATATCGATGACATCGTGGAAGGCATCATCCGAATTCAGAATGTTACTCCTCAAAAGAACAGTAATTGGACTGTTGAAGATGGTTTCCCGGCAACTAGCTCTGCACCCTACCGTGTTTACAATATAGGCAATGGTCAACCAGTGAAACTGATGGATTATATTCATGCATTAGAAGAGTCTTTAGGAATTGAAGCGAAAAAGAACTTTATGCCGATGCAACCTGGTGATGTATATCAGACCTATGCGGATACCACGGCTTTGTTTGAGGAAACAGGGTATCAACCTGAGGTAGATATTCGCGAAGGGGTTGCTGAGTTTGTTAAGTGGTACAAAGCTTTTTATTAAGATGAGGTTCGGTGGTGGTTTTATTTATTCATACTATGAAAAATAGTGTACCTGATTTTTACATATGAGGGCACTAGAATTTATTAAAAGTAAATAAAATTAACGCATTAAATTTGATTGATGTGATATGCCTCTCCCGAAATAGATAAAACTGTCTTGGAACGGTTTTTCAGTGAGATATAAATGAGTATTAGTTCATCGGAAAATATTACATGTGTAACAAGCATATTGCTCTAATTACGGCAAGAGGTGGCTCTAAAGGGCTGCCGAGAAAAAACATACTCCCGGTTAATGGTAGTCCACTCATTGGATGGACAATTCAAGCTGCCCTTAATTCTTCTCTAATTAAGCGTGTATTTGTTTCGACGGATGATGATGAAATTGCAGCAGTTAGTTTAGAGTTTGGTGCTGAAATAATTCCGCGTCCAGACGAATTAGCATCAGATACAGCAAGCAGTATTGATGTGGTGGAACATGCTATTGAATGGTTAGAGGGGAATAATATCCCCTGCAATTGTATGACATTGTTGCAACCAACATCACCGCTACGAACAACAAATCATATAGAAGAAGCACTAAATCTTTTTCAAATAAAGAATGCTCACTGTGTTATCAGCGTTTTCGAACCCTCCCATACCCCGATTAAGTCCTATATAGAACGTGAGGATGGAGCAATTGAAGGATTATACAGTGATGAAGCGCCGTACATGAGAAGACAAGACTTACCTCGTGCATTTCAACCAAATGGCGCAATCTATGTCTTTTCTGTAGAAGAATTTAAACGTAACAACCACTTCCCACGAACCAATGTACTCCCATACGTGATGTCAATATCGGATTCTATTGATGTAGATACGATTGAAGACTTAAAAGTGGTGGAGCAAAGATTGAAGGAACTTAAGTAATGACAAATCCGGTATTTGAGATTTCTGGACGTAAGATTGGTCTAGATTATGACCCACTGGTTATCGCCGAAATTGGGATCAACCACGAAGGCTCTTTGAAAGTGGCATTTGAGATGGTAGATGCTGCTATTGAAGGTGGTGCACAAGTGATTAAGCACCAGACACATATTGTTGATGATGAAATGAGCGGTGAGGCAAAAAGTGTTGTTCCAGGCAATGCTAATGTGTCTATTTACGAAATTATGAAGCGCTGCGCTCTTAATGAAGAAGATGAAACTAAGTTGAAAGAGTATGTGGAATCAAAAGGTGCGATTTTCATTAGTACCCCATTTTCACGTTCTGCAGCATATCGTCTTGAGCGTATGAATGTTCCTGCTTACAAAATTGGTTCAGGTGAGTGCAACAACTATCCATTACTTGATCTCATCGCAAGTTTTGGTAAACCGATTATCTTGAGTACTGGGATGAATTCTATCCCTTCAATTGAAAAGGCAGTAAATATTTTTCGCAAACACAAAACCTCATTTTGTTTACTGCATACTACCAACTTATACCCAACTCCAGATAATCTAATTCGGATAGGTGCGATGGAGCAACTTCAAGAAGCTTTCCCTGATGCTGTAGTGGGGCTTTCTGACCATAGTATTGATAACTTGGCTTGTTTAGGCGCAGTGGCGGCAGGTGCTTCAGTTCTTGAGCGTCACTTCACAGACAGTAAAGATCGTCCAGGTCCAGATATTGTTTGTTCTATGGATGCAAAGGATTGTGCAGAGTTGATTGCTCAGTCTAAGCGTATGGCACAAATGCGTGGAGGTAAGAAAGAAGCGGCAAAAGAAGAGCAAGTGACAATTGACTTTGCTTACGCAAGTGTCGTGACTATTGCTGAAATCAAAGAAGGAGAAGAGTTCACGCGTGACAACCTGTGGGTAAAACGTCCGGGCACAGGAGACTTTTTAGCGGAAGATTATGAGTCGCTTCTAGGGAAAGTAGCGACACGAGCAATTCCTGAAGATATTCAATTGAAGAAAGAATACGTTAACTAAATAAAAATGAAGAAGATATTATTTTTAACAGGCACTCGTGCTGACTTTGGAAAGTTGAAGAGCCTTATTCAAAAAGTCGAAGAGCACTCAGAGCTTGAAGCACATATTTTTATTACTGGAATGCATATGATTGCAAAGTACGGTATGACTGCTAACGAAGTAGAAAAGGCAGGCTTTAAATCACTTTACAAGTACATTAACCAGAATGGCCATGATTCGATGGATATTGTCTTGTCTAAAACAATTCAAGGCCTTTCAGATTACGTAAAAGAACTTCAACCCGACATGATTGTTGTTCACGGTGACCGCGTAGAGTCTATGGCAGGTGCAATAGTAGGAGCGCTAAATAATATACTAGTTGCTCATATTGAAGGCGGTGAAGTTTCTGGGACCATTGATGAACTTATTCGACATTCGGTATCGAAGATGTCCCATCTACATTTTGTCTCTAATGAAACGGCTAAATCTCGACTACTTCAGTTAGGCGAGTCTGATTCAAGTATTTTTGTAATTGGTTCTCCTGACTTGGACATCATGACCTCCCCAGACTTACCAACACTTGATGCTGCTAAAGATCGATATGCAATACCTTATGATGATTACTCGGTGTTTATGTATCATCCTGTGACTACAGAAGTTGATAAGCTGCAACAGAATATATCAAATACTGTTGATGCTCTTCTAAAAAGTAATGAGAACTTTATCGTCATTTATCCTAATAATGATCACGGTTCAGAGATAATCATTAATGAATTAAGCCGCCTTAAAGATAATAAGTGCTTTAAAATATTCCCAAGCATCCGGTTTGAGTATTTTTTGACTTTACTTAAAAATGCTAACTTTATGATAGGCAACTCCAGCGCTGGGGTCCGTGAAGTCCCATTTTATGGTAAACCATCGATAAACCTAGGCTCTAGACAAGATAATCGTTCAAATGCTAAATCGATTTTCAACATAGCTGAAGATTCAAAGAAAATATTAGAGACGATATCAATAGTGAAGAATATCTCTTTTGATGTAGAAAGAGAATTTGGTTTTGGGGATAGTGATGATCTTTTTATTCATGCTTTAGAGAAAAAAGATCTTTGGACAGTCTCAAAACAGAAAAAATTTATTGATCTATAAATAAATATAGAAATGAATGTTGTATAGTAATGCTTCTATAAAAATAGAATTAAATATTTGCTTAGCCCCTTTTTTATATAAAGATTTTATTTCTTATGCTGGTTATCAACTAGTTATTGTTAAATTAAAAGTATAAGTACTATTATAATATTTACATAAATTAGGGGCTTGAGTCATCCCCAAATATTAATTCTCCTATTAAATTTAAAATAGAAATAGTCATGGGTATTTAAGCCTAATTATGTAGTAAGTCTTGATTATGGACTCATTTTATAATCATTAATTTAAGAGTGATTATAAAAAATTATGAGATTATAGCTCAGATGTTAACCTATATTAATTTTAGAAGTTATATTTTATAATTAGATTATTATTCACAACATTTAGCTCCTTTCTAGCCGATTAACATTATCTGTTAAAAGTTTGACGTTATGTTGGTCATTCTATATTCAATTATTGTAGCTTGTGAAAGATATATAGATTGTTCTCAAGCCCATTTATAGTTTATTTATTATATGAGTGTCGGTGTAATACACTGTAATCGACGACGTCTATAAGACTCGATCCTCCGACTTCGATTAGTAAATTACTGTAGGATGAGTGATGCTAGTAAGTTGGCTGACAATATGTACTATCGATAGAAAAATGGGCTGACAAGAATGCCCCGAATTGATAACTGCATTTTCCACTAACAATCGAGTAGTACACGTACAAATAAAGACAATAAGTAAATTGAATGAGATCACTGTAATATCAAGACGGGTTTATCTATTAGAGATAAATAGTTCTCCTATTTTAATTGGTGCTATAGGGTATAAAAATAAATAATACTTAGATTAAATTTTCTGTGGCCAAAAAACTAAAATTTTCCAATAAGTGATGTTTTCGTTATTCATATGGTACTAACGGACACTAAATTAAATAATGGATAGAGTAAAATAAGAGGGACTGAAATCTATTACCAAGGTTGTTATACTTGTTAATATAGATAACTAATACAATTATGAACATATTGATATATATAAATAACTTAAAAGGTACGGGTGGCCCAAGGGTTATGCTAAATCTCGCCAGGGGATTTGTAAATCGAGGACACAAGGTCACCATAATTGTCGATGATTTAAACTCTATGGCATATGATATCCCAAATCAAATTGAAGTTTTAAAAATTGAAAATGGTAGAATATTAAAATTAAATTCTAAGAATGAAGATTTTACAGAGAAAAAAACTGGGATAAAAAATAAACTTCGAAAAAATAAGATCTTAACCAAGGTGTATGGATATTTAAGGCGAAAGATTCTAGATGTTAATAACTATATAAAGTTTGATAAGAAAGAGTTTGAAAGTAACATTAAGCAACTCTCTCCAAATGTTATTATAAATAATAATGTGATAAATAAACATTATTACCATGATGTTTTTGAATCTGTTTGCCCTTCTATTATATGCCTTCACTCGGCACCAAAATACCTATTTAATTCAAGGGGTATTTCGTTAAGAAAAGCAGAGAAACTATTTAAAAATAGACATTGTGTTGCTGTGTCAAAAGAATCTGCAACAGAGTTAAAAGATATGTTTCCAAGTGTTAAAAGCTCGTCTAGTATTTATAATATCATAAGTAAGGAGTCAATATTAGACGAGGCAAATATAATATTAAATCGAGAAGTACCAAAAAAATATATTATATATGTAGGTACGATATGTGAAAGAAAAAGAGTTGACAGAATTGTGATGTCGTTGACTCATCTTGATGAGTCGGTGTCTTTAGTTATCTGTGGAGAAGGACCGTTAAAAGATCAGATAAAGACACTAGTTGAGAGCCTCCATCTTGAAAGCCGGGTTTATTTCTTTGGTTTTATTAGGTCACCATTTTATCTCATCAAAAATGCAGAATGCTTGGTTTTATCAAGTGACTCTGAAGGGTTACCAACTGTTTTAATTGAGTCATTAATGTTAAATACACCAGTAGTGTCAACTGACTGTAAGACCGGACCCAAAGAAATAATGACAGGAAGTATGAGGCAGTTTTTAGTAGACATGCAAAATGAAAAAGAGATTCCCCGTATAATTGCAGAAAAAATAGTGGCGGCCTCAAGCTTAACCGGTTTGGATTATAATAACTTCTATGCCCCTTTCACCCAGAAAGTGGTTGTGTCAGATTGGTTGGATAAATTTAAAGAAATTGGTGTTTGATTAATGAATGTATGTATTTTAACTACCTCATTGAGAAAGAAAAGTGGGCCAAATAATGTTATATACAACTTGGTCAAGGAGTGGGTTAGCTTAGGTTGTGAAGTTACGATTATTTCAGTTAAACCATTTTCTAAAGAAGAGTCTGAACGATTTAAAGACCTGTCATCATTGTATTCGTTAGAGTTAGAAAATAAAGCATCACTCATATCAGCCATTAAAAAATATATCCGTTTAATAGAAAGGTTTAATTTCGATATTATAAATTCTCATGGACTTATACCTGATATAATAAATAAGCTTTCTTCTAATAAGGATACACCTCCAGTTATCAGTACTCTTCATAATCATCCTAAAAAAGACTATGCATTTAACTATGGTTGGTTTCAAGGCAGTATTATGGCCTTTATACACAAAGTAGTTCTTTCAAATGAAAACGTTATTACAGTGTCTAAGGAAGGAGCGGACTATCTATCTAGCAAAGCAACATTTATTCCCAATGGAGTATTGAGTCTAAATTATAATAAAGTTTATAGTTCCTGTTCTAAAAAAACGAAACTAGTATTTTGTGGACATATGAACAGCCGAAAAGATCCTAAAACCTTCTTGGATGCTTGTAAAATCCTAATTAGGAGTGGAATGGATTTAGAAGTCAAAATCCTTGGTGATGGTGATTTAAGGCAGGAACTGCAGAATTTATACCCTGAATTTGAGTTTTTTGGTTTTGTTAAACATTCAGATGTAATAAACCATTATCTAGATGCTGATATTTTTGTTATGTCTTCTAAGGCTGAAGGTATGCCAATGGCTATGCTTGAAGCATTGAGTGTTGGTTTACCTGTCGTAGTTTCAAACATACCATCCCTTAGTTATCTTATTGATAATTATAACATAGGGAGATCTTTTGGGGTCGGTAATGCAAGCGAATGCGCAGAAGCAATTAAATATGTTGTAGAACACTATGAACTTTATGAACCAAAAAATGAATTCGATAGGCACTTTTCTAGTGAAATAATGGCAAAGCGATACCTAGACTATTTTTCTAATTTATTAGATGTAAAGTAAGTTTTCAGGATATCAGCCGATCAAGAAGCAAAGAAAAAGCATGTGTTATATATATGCATGTCATGTTTAGCTTTGAACACCATCACTATTGGACTTAAGAAAGTAAACGTAATTTAAATCAATCAAGTTAAATATCCGTATCTAATAATGTAGTCATTTCTAATTTATTAAAGACTATTGATAAAAAACTAAGGCTGAGGTTAAGTTACAGATATTAGGTTGTAATAATTTATGCTGTGTTTTATGGGCAGGGAGCAGGGAAAATTCATGACGGCCATTGATTTTTAAGAGTTTTTATTTTTACGATTCTACCTAAGAGAAAAAATAGTCT
>NZ_JAWPOJ010000059.1:0-7820 GCF_033344235.1 Vibrio sp. Vb1554
CGAGTGCCCACACAGATTGATAGGTCTATATTGTTAAAGAGCTTGCTTTGCGAGAAGTTTTTCTCTCAAAGCGGAGGTGCATTCTAGCGATTTAATTGACAGTGTCAAACACTTTTTCAATTTTATTTTTCGTAGAAGCTTTCACCTCTCCGACCCTGCTGAAGCCTTATCGCGTCTGCCGTGTCGGTGGATGCGCATTATAGGGAACTCAGATCCGTTCGCAACCCTTTTTTGAAAAAAAATGGAAAAAACTGACTGTTCGATGACTATTTCATCAAAAAAGCAAAAAAGAGGGTAAAAAAACCTCTTTTTCTGCCTTAAAAGCCGTATTTAAATGAATGCGTACGCGTCTGCGAACATACGTTCGCTCTTCGCTTTCTTGTTCTGAGTGAACTGTTCACGTGCTGCGCCAGCCATTTCAAAACGACCTGCAATATAGATATCGTAGTTTTCTAAGCTTTCGAAATCTTCAGCTACAGCTTGTAGCACGTTACCAACTTTACCTTGCCAGTCTGCAGGAGCTTCTTCTACTACTGGCACAAAGTGAACATTGGCAAACTTGTCGGCAATCTCGACCAGTTCGTCTTTAGCATAAAGCTGGCAGTTATCGCGCGCCCCCCAATATAAATAGATAGGATTGGTTTTATTCTGCGCTACGCAGTGATCCAGAATCGAGCGAACGTAACTGAAGCCTGTACCACCAGCAATTAATAATAATGGGCGTTCGCTTTCTTCTTGAACCCAAGCATCGCCATGTGGCGCATCAATTTCAATCTGACCATCAGTTTCAAGCGCCGCTTGCATTGCTTCGACAACTTCTTGTGCATAAGCGTTGTGTTCCGCCGCACCGATGTGCAGTTCAAGTTCACCTTCATGACGACAAGGGCTGCTTGCGATAGAGAAAGGACGTTTGTCTTTTTCACCCATCACCACCATTAGGTACTGACCCGCTTTAAAAGGCACTGTTGATTCTGGATGAAGAAGGATTTGGTAAGTATTACAAGCTAACGGCTGAATAGACTTTACTTTACATTGGATGGTCATGGTGTTCCTCTCGCTTACTCATCAAAAGTAAGCACTAAATTACTTTCTGTATAGGCTTGGCAAGGGAATATCCAACCTTGCTGTTGCTCTTTTTCGGTTAGCATCGGTTCGAGGTGGTAACTCACCTCGCCCGTTAGCTTTTTACACATACACATGGCGCAAGCGCCAACTTGGCAACGGTGTGGGAAGCGAATATTGTTGTTGAGCGCAGCTTCCAACACCGTCTCCCCTTCTTTTACTTGGAACGTAACGTCCATTGGTAGAAGGTGGACTTGATGACTCATAGAATACCTAACTGGTCCCAAATCTCATCGACTTTAGCCACAAGTTTAGGATCTTTTTTGATAGGCGTGCCCCACTCGCGCGTGACTTCAGATTCGAACTTGTTGGTCGCATCCAGTCCTAATTTGGATGAACTCTCAGTCTTACCAAGCACTTGAATCGTGTCTCTATCTGGGTCCATTCGAGTTGTCACCGCCCAAATGATGTCATTCCAATCTCGTGCATTAACGTCATCGTCGCACAAAATGATGAATTTGTTATCCGTGTACTGAGCAAAGAAGCCCCATAGATGTTCCATCAATTCTTGGGATTGACCAGCTTGGTCTTTCTTCATAGTCACGACAGCAAATTGGTTGTTTGCTGTAACTGGAAGATAGACGTCAACAATCTCAGGGCGTTGCTGTTTCAACTCATTTAGTTCTGCTTCGGTAATCGCTTTGCTGTCTCGCTCAGTGACCTCGGTTCGCGTCGCCAGCTCGGCATCCCATTTAATGGTCGCATCCAAACCCATTTTGGAGCCAAGCCCAACCACTGGTGAAGCAAAGTCGAGCGAGTCAATTGGCGTGTTATCTATCATCAAGGTATCACGTACAGGGTCCATATGCTCTGACATGGCTTTCACGACATCATTCCAATCTCGTGCGTTTACCGATTCATCGCACACAATAACAAACTTGGTATACATGAATTGACGTAAGAAAGACCACACGCCCATCATTACGCGCTTGGCATGTCCTGGGTACTGCTTCTTCATGGTGACGACGGCCATTCGGTACGAACAACCTTCTGGCGGAAGATAGAAGTCTTCAATCTCTGGGAATTGCTTTTGCAGAATAGGCACAAACACTTCGTTTAATGCCACACCCAATACAGCTGGTTCATCTGGCGGACGACCTGTGTAGGTGCTGTGATAAATAGGGTCTTTACGCATAGTAATGTGCGTAATAGTAAATACGTGGTGCTTTTCTTTTTCGTTATAGTAGCCAGTGTGGTCACCATAAGGACCTTCATCAGCAAACTCGTTCGGGTCGATATAGCCTTCCATCACGATTTCCGCGCTCGCTGGCACTTCCAAATCGTTGCTGACTGACTTCACGACTTCCGTTTTGCTTCCACGCAGCAAACCTGCAAATGCGTATTCCGATAGCGTATCTGGCACTGGTGTTACTGCACCAAGAATGGTTGCTGGGTCTGCACCAAACGCGACCGAAACTGGGAAAGGTTTACCTGGGTTGGTTTCCATCCAATCGCGCAGATCAAGCGCACCACCACGATGGGCTAACCAACGCATGATGATTTTGTTCTTGGCAATTTTCTGCTGACGGTAAATGCCTAGGTTCTGACGTTTCTTACTTGGACCTTTGGTTACGGTTAAGCCCCAAGTAAGCAGCGGCGCTACATCTTCTGCCCAGCAGCTCATTACCGGAATTTTATCCAAGTCGACTTCATCACCTTGCCAAACAATGTCTTGGCATGGTGCTTTACGTAAACGCTTAGCCGGCATGTTCAATACTTGTTTGAACACAGGCAGTTTTTCTAAAGCGTCTTTGAAGCCTTTTGGTGGCTCAGGTTCTTTTAAATAAGCCAGCAGCTTACCGACTTCTCTTAATTCCTTAACATCTTCACGTCCCATACCGATTGCGACACGCTCTGGTGTACCAAACAGGTTAGTCAAAACAGGTACGTCGTAGCCGATTGGGTTCTCAAACAACAGCGCAGGTCCACCAGCACGCAAGGTGCGGTCGCTGATTTCTGTCATTTCATAAGCGGGATCGACAGGGTGAGTGATGCGTTTAAGTCGACCTTTCTGTTCTAGGTGGTCGATAAATTCGCGTAAATCCTTAAAACTCATAGGCCTTCATGCTGGCTGATTAAACTGTCCGCAGTATAACAAATAGGAGGACTCTAAGATCCTCCTATTTTGTGTGGGTATGTGAGCAAGATTACTTTAATACTTGTTCAATCTGCCGAGTCTTTATCTGATGGTTCGAAGATACTAACTCTTCCAACCAGGTTTGATGCCCTTGTTGAGCAAGCTCTCGAGCAACCATGGTTGCTTCTTCTGATAACGCCATTTTTCTAACTAGAAACTGCTTTACTTGCGGAGATAGAGGGTTAGATTTTGTAAGTAGACTAATAGCTTCTGGCTTGAGTGATGGGTTAACTGTGGCATTCATCAATTGCTGAATGGAAAAAACGTCTCCAACCGCAGCTAAACGCTCAAGTTCGGACTGGCTGTTGTAATCGGCTTTCATCCGCCAGAGTAAGTTGTACACTTCCTCATCCTGACTAACTTGTGCCAACCTGACTATCACGGCCGTCGAGGGTAACCAACTGGTCACATTTGCTTTGGTTAACTGGGCCGTTAATGCAGCAAGCGCATTGGGTGATAAGCTGTCTAACTCTCGAATCAAAAGCGCTTCACGTGCTTGAGCTTGTTGAGATGGCCCTGTAAGCCATTGCTTTAAGTTAAGCTCTCTTCGTTCAGCTTGTAAGACAAAGTCCAAGGTACTTTGGTCTTGTTTCCAACGCTTAATCAAGCGACTCGCAATAACGGGAAAGTTAAAAGCGGGTACACTAAATTCATACCCATCACCTCGCTCTAACACTTGATAAGTCGGGGTCATACGGATCTGGGACTCAACAAACAGAGCCATTCGAGGCGTGAGAATCACATCTTGCTTTTCAAGCTTTTCCAACAATTGAAAGCGCACCACCTCTTGTTGAGGCAAAGCAAGTCGATCAAGGGCAAATTTAAGCGAGTCGACTTCATCTCTGACAGCGTAATCAAGCAGTTCAGAGACTTTAGCCTGTATTTGAGTATCCTGAAGCCACTGCTCTACTACAGACTCATGCATTTCCTTGGCAGATAATGTCGCAGGTAGAGTGATAAGTGACAAGCTCAGGAGTAATGACGACAACATTCCTTGTTGCATGTTAACCTCCCGATAACATTTCCTTCATTCTGATACTTCTATCGGGAGAAAGCAATAAAAAAGCCACCGATATACAGTGGCTTTTCGCAGAATCACTTATTTGAGACTATTGACGACGCATCGCATCGAAGAACTCATCGTTGGTCTTCGTCATCGCTAGCTTATCGATTAGGAATTCCATTGCGTCGATTTCACCCATTGGGTGAACGATCTTACGCAGAATCCACATCTTCTGTAGTTCGTCAGTCTTCGTCAGTAGCTCTTCACGACGTGTACCTGAGCGGTTGAAGTCAATCGCAGGGAATACACGCTTCTCAGCAATCTTACGGTTCAAGTGCAGTTCCATGTTACCTGTACCCTTGAACTCTTCGTAGATAACTTCATCCATTTTAGAACCAGTATCTACTAGTGCCGTTGCGATGATAGTTAGGCTGCCGCCTTCTTCTACGTTACGTGCAGCACCGAAGAAACGCTTAGGACGATGTAATGCGTTTGCATCCACACCACCAGTTAGTACTTTACCTGATGAAGGCACTACGGTGTTGTAAGCACGAGCTAGACGAGTGATAGAGTCAAGCAAGATAACCACGTCTTTCTTATGTTCAACAAGACGTTTTGCTTTCTCGATCACCATTTCCGCTACTTGTACGTGACGAGATGCTGGCTCATCGAAAGTCGACGCAACCACTTCACCTTTAACTAGGCGCTGCATCTCAGTTACTTCTTCTGGACGTTCGTCGATAAGAAGAACCATCAACTCACACTCTGGGTGGTTGTACGCGATGCTTTGCGCGATGTTTTGCAGAAGCATTGTTTTACCCGCTTTAGGCGGAGCAACAATCAGACCACGTTGACCTTTACCGATTGGCGATGCCAAGTCTAAAACACGTGCTGTAATGTCTTCTGTTGAACCGTTACCACGCTCCATAACCATGCGCTCATTCGCATGTAGAGGGGTAAGGTTTTCAAATAGGATCTTGTTACGGGCGTTGTCTGGTTTATCGTCGTTAACGGTATTGACTTTTAGAAGGGCAAAGTAACGTTCACCGTCTTTTGGTGGACGAATTTTACCAGCGATAGAGTCACCAGTACGTAGGTTAAAGCGACGAATCTGACTTGGTGATACGTAGATATCGTCCGGACCCGCAAGGTATGAACTATCTGCACTGCGTAGGAAACCAAAGCCGTCTTGCAGAATTTCCAGAACCCCATCGCCAAAGATGTCTTCGCCGCCTTTAGCGTGCGCTTTTAAAATCGCGAAGATGATGTCTTGTTTTCTTAAGCGAGCTAGGTTCTCTAATCCTAAGCTTTCGCCCAGTTTTACAAGGTCAGACACAGGTCTGTTCTTCAGTTCGGTAAGGTTCATGGTGGTGGATTCTTGTTTAGTCAAAATAAGATCTGTTTTCTAGTTAAGATGGATTTGGTCTCAGGATCGACCAAGAAGAGAAATTTGTTCAATTAACGCGCGATAAGTTAGCACTAATTAGTATTCTAGTCCAGAGTTAGAAAAACAAAACCGTGCATTGTAACTTTGCACGGTTTTATCTGTAATCACTTGGTGATTATAAGTTTGCGTCTAGGAACTCTTTTAGTTGAGTTTTAGACAGAGCACCTACTTTCGTTGCCGCTACGTTACCATCTTTAAATAGTAATAGCGTTGGAATGCCGCGAATACCAAACTTAGGTGGTGTACCTGCGTTATGGTCGATGTTTAGTTTACCGATAGTGAGTTTGCCTTCGTACTCGTCTGCGATTTCGTCCAAAATAGGAGCGATCATTTTACAAGGACCACACCATTCTGCCCAAAAATCCACTAGAACCGGGCCTGCAGCGTTGATTACATCGTTTTCAAAACCGTCATCAGTTAGCTGCAAAATCTTATCACTCATCTTCCACTCCAATGTGTTTTTCGAAACTGGTTGGATGATAACCAGTAATTAGATGCCCTATTGGAATGTATTTACTTTCGTATTGCAAGCTTTAGCTGATATTCTATAGCCATGAAAAAGACGCATATCACAGAGCAAAAGTTCGCCGATTTGGGCTTAAAGCCCCAAGTTATTGAAGGATTGGACAAAAAAGGGTTCGAATTTTGTACCCCTATCCAAGCCTTGGCGTTGCCGGTCCTGCTCACCGGCCAAGACATCGCAGGCCAGGCCCAAACGGGTACTGGTAAAACGCTCGCGTTTCTTACTGCTACGTTCAACCACCTTCTGACGACTCCGGAACATGAAGGTCGTAAGCCTACACAGCCACGCGCAATTATTATGGCGCCTACACGTGAGCTCGCTATTCAGATTTACAATGATGCAGAATCATTAACTGAAAGCACAGGTCTAAAAACCGCTCTAGCTTACGGTGGTGAAAGCTACGACAAGCAACTTTCGAAACTGCAAGACGGCGTAGATATTCTGATCGGAACAACAGGCCGTATCATCGATTTCTACAAACAGCGCGTATTTAACCTCAACAACATTCAAGCTGTTGTTCTGGACGAAGCCGACCGCATGTTCGATCTTGGCTTTATTAAAGACATTCGCTTCTTGTTCCGTCGTATGCCTGAGCCAAAAGAGCGTTTGAACATGCTGTTCTCAGCAACGCTGTCTTACCGCGTTCAAGAACTGGCATTCGAACACATGAATACTCCTGAGCATGTCGTTGTCGAACCAGAAAAAAAAACTGGCCACCGTATCCAGGAAGAGCTTTTCTATCCTTCGAATGAAGACAAAATGGCGCTGCTTCAAACACTAATTGAAGAAGAGTGGCCAGATCGCGCTATCATTTTTGCCAATACCAAGCATAAGTGTGAATCGGTTTGGGGTCATTTGGCTGCCGATGGACACCGTGTAGGCCTTCTTACTGGCGATGTACCGCAGAAGAAGCGTGAGAAGATTCTTGAGCAATTCACCAAAGGTGATGTCGACATCTTAGTTGCAACTGACGTTGCAGCGCGTGGCCTGCATATTCCTCAGGTAACGCACGTTTTCAACTACGACCTTCCTGACGACTGTGAAGATTATGTTCACCGTATTGGCCGTACTGGTCGCGCTGGTGCGAGCGGTCATTCGATCAGTTTTGCTTGTGAAGAGTACGCGGTTAACCTACCAGCAATCGAAGAATACATTGAGCATACAATCCCAGTTTCAGAGTACGATTCGTCGGCACTGATTCAAGATCTACCGGCTCCGATTCGTATGCGTGCACCACGCAACCAACAGCGCCGCACGAATACTGGCGGTACCCGTTCTGGTAACCGTAAGCCGCAGGGACGTCGTCCACGCCAACCGCGTCAATCGGCCCCAAAACAATCGTAATAGGAAACTGAGTTCGTTTTATGAGTCAAGCAGGATCATCACCGCTATATGCCGCCATCGACCTCGGGTCGAACAGTTTTCACATGCTCGTTGTGCGTCACATCGATGGCAGCGTTCAAACAATGGCTAAAATTAAGCGCAAAGTTCGTCTAGCAGCGGGCTTAGATGAACATAATTCTCTTAGTATGGAAGCTATGCAGCGAGGATGGGACTGCTTAAGTCTATTTGCGGAACGCTTGCAGGA
>NZ_JAWPOJ010000005.1:0-207394 GCF_033344235.1 Vibrio sp. Vb1554
AAGAATACTTCAATTAGGTACTTCGTTCTGTTTAACTTAGTATTATGATAATAGCGATTTTTTACAAAATATCTACGACTTGAGCGTGAATCTTCTACACGCTCTACATGCTTAACGCAAATTCTGTATGAACGGTCTCGTTTGTAGGTCAAAACTATCAGAATTTACTTTTAAAACTGAGCCTTGCGTATACCAATCCCCTAAAACAATTCGGGTCTTTTTAACGCCATCGACGTCAAAAAAATGTGTGTTCGGGCGATGTGTGTGACCATGAATCATTATGTTGACGCAGTTCTGAGACATCACTTTCTCGACCTCATTTTGGTTAACGTCCATGATATCTAATGACTTGCTCATTTTATCATCACGAATATCGGATTGAACTTTTGAGACAATTTTCTTCTTAATGAACCAAGGAATACGGTTAAACAACCATTGTAGCCATGGCTTGTGAACGGTTTTTCTAAACTCTTGGTATTTCACATCGTCAATGCAGAGCGTATCGCCATGTAGGATTACGGCTTTTTGACCATAAAGATCAATCGTGCAGACATCGTCGAGTAATGTCATACCGGTTTCTTTGCAAAAGCGTTTGCCGAGTAAAAAATCTCGATTGCCTTGGATGAAAAAAGTTGGCACACCCGCATCCGTCAGTGCTTTAAATTCTGCACGGATTTGGTCTGCAAAAGGGGTGTTGTCATCGTCACCAATCCAGAACTCAAACAGATCGCCGAGTACATAAAGTGCATCAGCTTTTGTTGCTTCTGTTCGCATGAACGTCACAAAACATTCCGTGATATCAGGACGTGATGGGGTAAGGTGAAGATCGGAAATAAATAATGTCGTCATAGAAATAAGGGGAAGCTATGCCTCCCCATTAACTTATCTTTTAAAAATAATTCCTAAGAATTACTCTTCAATTGTTGTACCAGTGATTACTACGTCTTCTAGAGGTACGTCTTGGTGCATGCCGTAAGAACCAGTGCTAACGCCTTTGATCTTATTTACGATGTCCATGCCTTCGATTACTTCACCGAACACACAGTAACCCCAACCGTCTAGGCTTTCGCTACGGAAGTCTAGGAATGTGTTGTTGTTTACGTTGATGAAGAACTGAGAGCTTGCTGAATGCGGCTCCATAGTACGTGCCATAGCAAGTGTACCCACTTTGTTGCTTAGGCCGTTGTTTGCTTCGTTCTTGATAGGTGCACGAGTCGCTTTTTCACGTAGACCAGACTCCATACCACCACCTTGGATCATGAAGCCGTCAATAACACGGTGGAAAAGCGTGTTGTCGTAGAAACCGTCGCGGCAGTACTGAAGGAAGTTTGCGCTTGTCTCTGGCGCTTTCTCTTCGTTTAGTTGAATCTTGATGTCACCAAAATTAGTGTGAAGGGTGATCATGCTACTTTCCTTTACTGTGTTGTGTTGAGCCCGAGATTCTAGCCTAAGTTCTAGTGCTTTAAAAACTCAGGAAGAGGAAATTCTTCGTTTTGTGCTTGAAGTTTAGCCGATTATCGTTTTATCGGTTAATTGCTATTACCTAACTAGGTTGGAGTTGATATACTCATCTTCTTTTATTCATTCACAATCATAGATAGAGATCATGTTAAAGATATATAACACACTCACAAGACAGAAAGAGGAATTCAAACCAATTACAGCTGGCAAAGTCGGTATGTATGTCTGTGGAGTTACCATCTACGATCTCTGTCACATTGGTCACGGTCGTACTTTCGTCTCTTTTGACGTTGTATCACGTTACCTTCGCTACTTGGGCTATGATCTGACGTTTGTACGTAACATCACAGATATCGACGATAAGATCATCAAACGTGCCGCAGAAAATGGTGAGTCTTGCGATTCATTGACTGAGCGTTTGATTGGTGAAATGCACGCTGATTTTGATGCGCTGAACATGAAACGTCCGGACGTTGAACCTCGTGCGACACAGTTTATTGCTGAAATCATCGAATTGGTTGAGAAGCTAATCGAGCGCGGTTTTGCATACGTTGCAGATAACGGTGACGTAATGTTTGAAGTAGGTAAATTCAACGAATACGGCAAGCTTTCTAAGCAAGACCTTGATCAGCTTCAAGCTGGCGCGCGCGTTGATATCGAAACAGCAAAACGCAGCCCTCTAGACTTTGTACTTTGGAAGATGTCAAAGCCGGGTGAACCAACGTGGGAGTCACCATGGGGTCCTGGTCGTCCAGGTTGGCACATAGAGTGTTCAGCAATGAACTCTTCAATCCTAGGTAACCACTTCGACATTCACGGCGGCGGTTCTGACCTTCAGTTCCCACACCATGAAAATGAAATCGCGCAATCATGCTGTGCACACGATACACAATACGTGAACACATGGATGCACAGCGGCATGGTAATGGTAGACCGTGAGAAGATGTCTAAATCTCTAGGTAACTTCTTTACTATCCGTGACGTTCTTGGTCACTACGATGCTGAAACAGTGCGTTACTTCCTAATGTCTGGTCACTACCGTAGCCAGTTAAACTACAGCGAAGATAACCTAAACCAAGCACGTGCTTCGCTTGAGCGCCTGTACACATCTCTACGTGGTTTAGACCTAAACGCGGCGCCTGCTGGTGGTGAAGAATACGTATCTCGCTTCACTGCAGCGATGAATGATGACTTCAACACACCAGAAGCTTACTCAGTACTGTTCGACATGGCGAGAGAAGTTAACCGCCTGAAGACAGAAAACCTAGAGAAAGCGAGCGAACTCGGTGCGCTAATGCGTGAACTAGCAGATGTGATCGGTATTCTTCACCAAGATCCAGAAGCCTTCCTAAAAGGTGATGCGGGTAACGATGATGAAGTGGCTGAAATCGAAGCTCTGATCAAGCTGCGTAACGACTCTCGTGCTGCGAAAGATTGGGCGAATGCAGATATGGCTCGTGACAAGCTGACCGAAATGGGCATTGTTCTGGAAGATGGTCCAGAAGGCACAACGTGGCGTCGTAAGTAATTGAATTTTCATTTTTAAAGGGCTGATAATTCAGCCCTTTTATTTTCCATTTCCATAAATTAAAACTTTAACTTTAGGTAATGCTCTGTGGCTCAGATGTATTTCTATTACTCAGCAATGAATGCGGGTAAATCAACAACGCTTCTTCAATCCTCTTTCAACTACCAAGAACGCGGCATGACGCCAGTTATTTTTACGGCTGCGCTAGATGATCGTTTTGGTGTCGGTAAAGTGAGCTCTCGTATTGGTCTTCAATCTGACGCACATTTATTTCGTCAGGATACCAATTTGTATCAAGAGATCGCAGCTCTGAATGAGGTTGAAAAACGTCACTGTATTCTTGTTGATGAGTGTCAGTTCTTGTCGAAAGAACAAGTTTATCAACTTACTGAAGTTGTTGATAAGTTGCATATTCCAGTATTGTGTTACGGCCTTCGCACCGATTTTCTAGGCGAACTTTTTGAAGGCAGTAAGTATCTATTATCTTGGGCAGACAAGCTGGTTGAGCTCAAAACAATCTGCCATTGTGGCCGCAAAGCGAATATGGTTATTCGTACCGATGAACACGGCGTGGCAATTAAAGAAGGCGATCAAGTTGCGATCGGCGGTAACGATAAGTATGTCTCCGTATGCCGCCAACATTACAAAGAAGCACTCGGTAAATAAGCCGTATTGATACAGAAAAGCCACCGAACTTGGTGGCTTTTTGTTGTCGGTTAGAAAAAATTAGACTAAGTCAAAACCAAACCGCTCGAGTAAAACCTGGTAAGAAGATTCGACTTGCTGAGGGATGTTCTGCTCGGTTTGAAATCCTTTCTCTGGATAGCTTTTTACGCGAGAGAAATCTTCCATTAGTGCTTCTAGCACCATCATTAATGGCATGTCTTCATTAATGTATTCAAAAAATGGAAGAGCCGCAGAGCTTACTTGGAGCTGAGTGTAGGGTGACTGCCACTGTTTTTCAAATGTCGCGATTGCTCTACGCTCCATAAACGGTTTTTGTACCAGAATAAACGAGGAACATTGTTTTCCTTCCTCTTTTAATCGTTGCTCAGTAAAGCGGACGTTTTCTCCGCTGTTTGTGGATTTAGTCTCGAGCAAAATTGCTTTGCTTGGAACGCCCGACAACTTTGCAATCTCGGCAAAGGTTTCTGCTTCGCTTTTTTCAAACAGTCCATCTGTGAAGCGACCTTCACCCCCTGAAAATACAATCAAAGGTGCCAACTTTTGGTGGTAGAGCTTGGCAGCGTGCTCCGCTACACGCACATCATTACTGCACATCACAAACAAACAGTCCGCAGGCTTCAGTTCATGTTTAAGTTGCATGTAATCCCAAAGCGTTTCTATATGTCTATAGAGTCTCATAGCGCATCCAAAGTTGAATTGAAGTGAAATCGATAACCAAGTGAGAGTAGTTTGTCAGCAAGAATACGCTTGTCAGCTTGCTCTGTGACGGGTGGAAGAGGTATCTCACTTCCGATTTTGTTTATGGCAGCTTGGTAGAACTCAGCCTTGCTGACAGTATGAGGTGTCGTAACGTTAATGACTTGGTTGCTTAAGTTGCCTAAGGCAAATTTCACAGCCGAGACAGCATCATCTTGATGAAGCATATTAGCTGGTGCTTTACGACTAACTTGTTGAAGCCTTGCTGCAAAGCGAGATGGGTGTCTATCTGGCCCGATTAATCCGCTACAACGTAGAATAACAAAGCTAATATTCGAGTCGATAACATGCTGCTCTGCTTGAAGCATAATACGTGCATTGTCAGAGAAATAATGGCTTTCGGCTGCTAAAGAGAGTGACGCGTCAGCTTCTTCCATATCGGAAGCAAGGTTAGGGTAAACCGTGGTAGAGCTGATCATGAGAAGTTTTTCAACGTTGTTTTGCTTAGCTGCGTTGGCAAGTATTTGCCATTGCTGGGCATATTCTTGACCGCGTCCTTTACGAAATCCTGGAGGAAAAGCGCCGATAACGTGCGTAATTTGATGCTGTTTGAGCAGCTCATCTAGCCGTGCTGTGGCGTTCAATTGATTGAAATCGAACAATGCGGAGTGAGTTAATGAGGTGGGTAACTCTTTTAATCGAGTTTGGCTACGACGAGTGACGACAACATAGTGTCCATCTTTCATCAATGTTTCTGCTAGCGGAGTTCCGAGCCAGCCTGCACCTACGATCAATGTATTTGCCATTTGGGTCTTCCTACTTACTTATGTCTGCCCGAATAGGTTGAGCAGTTCTGCTTTAGCTTGTTGATGGAGGGGATCTGAATGCCATTTCTGGTGCTGAATAAGGTCAACATTGACTTGCCAAGCCAGTTTTGTGAAATCATCCCCAACCTTTTTTAATGTATTAGGTGAATACGCGACTAAATGCTGTGGTAGAAAGCACCAACCAAACCCTTTATTCGCCAATTCCAACAAAATATAGTAGTTATCAGCGTACCAGATATCTGGGCTAAATGCTTGATTGAGACCACATGGCTCTGCACTTTTGGATCGTATGACCAATTGACGATGTTGTTTTAGTTGATCAATGTGAGTGATTTGCTGCTTTGCTAAAGGATGTGTTGAAGAGACATAGACATCAAATGCAATATTGCCAAGATTGGTGAAATCGATGTGCCTTGGCATTTGTAAATCACTCAAAATAATCCCAGTCGTGGCGCGTTCCGACTTAACCAATTCAATGATATCAGGGCTTGATGCCGTTAAGCATTCAACTTGTAAGTGTGGAAAGCGTTGCTCTAACTTCTTTAGCACATCCGGCAAGCGAGTCAGAGGAATCCCTTCATCAATAGCTAAGACTAATTTGTTCGTTGGCGTGGAAAAGAGCTGCGATGCCCTATTGTTTAGGCGGTCGAGTTGGCTGATTGTTGCTTGTGCATAAGGTACGAGCGCGAGGCCATTCTCAGTTAATTTAGGGTACCTGCCTGATCGATCAAAAAGCTCAACGCCACAGTCGATCTCCATATTCATGATGTGCTGGCTCACTACAGATTGAGCTCGCCCCAGTTTTCTAGCTGCTCCTGAAAATGATCCTGCTTCTGATGTAGCAATAAAAGCTTGCAGTTGTTCGATGGTAAACATATCGCTTAAACCGATGGTATCTAACTTTTGGTTATCTAAATAATAGATAAAATTCTAAGCATTGAGTAGAACTATTTGGACAGAGAAATATGACTCGTAACGAACGAATTTTTCATGCAGTACTTTTTGAGTTAATCGCACTCGCGATTGTTGTACCAGCGGCTTCATTGATCACTGGAAAGGGCTCTAGTGATCTCGCGTTGGTTGGGGTCGGGTTGAGCATGTATACCGTGATATGGAACTACATCTACAACTTGTACTTTGATAAGTGGTTTGGTGACAATCGAGCTGAGCGAAGTTTAGCTATGCGGCTTGGACACACTGTTGGTTTCGAGGGAGGATTGATCTTTATCTCTCTACCTGTGATTGCCTGGTTCTTAGAAATTACGCTTCTTCAAGCTCTGATGCTGGAAGCCGGCTTCCTCGTTTTCTTCCTATTTTATGCTACTGGTTTTAACTGGTTGTATGACAAGGTTCAACCATTTAGCAAAATGAAAAAGCGATTATTGCCGCAGGCATCGACAGGAAAAATATAGGACTAAAAAACGCCACCGAGTTCGGTGGCGTTTTTTGTTCAAATTACACAGACAAAACTCTTAAAATCTTATCTGCATGTTCTGCAACTTCAATGCCTTCGTCTGTTAGATAACCACCGTCAGACTGTGTACAAAGTTGCTTCTCATATAGACGAGCAACGGCTGCCTGCATTTCTTCTGACGCGTCTGTATGAACTTTAATACCAGTTGCAGCACTACTTAGGTCGAACTGAAGAAGTAGATTCAATTCGGCGATATGTTCAGCTGAATATTTCATAAATGATTCCTTTGCGCTTTTTTTACCAAGCTAGTCTGAAAAGTAGCGTTGGGCAACATTCAACGACAAGAAGTGTTAAGTATGGCGCTATCAGGCTGATATAACGCAGGATCTTTGTTCGAAAGGCCGAATACTTGTTAAGTATCAATGATACTTACGGTAGCGAATGATAGGCGCTATTTATTGCTTGATCTCCCAATAACAACGATTTTAGTAAACACGCCAAATAGCACTTGAAAAAATAGGGAAATAGAGCGATTATCCGCGCCTCTTTAAATGTTTCTAAATGTTACACCAGAATGAACTTTAATCAGTTTGACTCACTATTACCGCCACAAGCTGCGGAACGCGCGGCTGAAGTGGGGGTAGGCAAAGCAACGAAAGCTCCAATCAAATCTTTTCTGCTCGCCATTTCTGCGGGGCTTCATATTGGTATTGCTTTCATCTTCTATACCACAGTAACGACAGGCGCAGGCGAGCTGCCTTGGGGCATTACACGACTCATTGGTGGTCTGGCATTTAGCCTTGGTTTGATTTTGGTGGTGGTTACTGGCGGCGAGCTTTTCACTAGCTCTGTGCTAACACTAGTTGCGCGTGCGAGTGGAAAAATCTCTTGGCAAGCACTTATCAAAAACTGGTTGGTGGTTTACTTTGGCAATATGGTTGGGGCCATTTTGCTCGTGGCCTGTATGCTAGTTACCAAGCAATATATGTTTGATCATGGCCAAGTTGGTCTTAACGCGATGGCGATCTCCCAACACAAATTACATCATGGTTTCTTTGCTGCTGTTGCGCTTGGCATTATGTGTAACGTATTAGTTTGTATTGCAGTTTGGATGACGTTTAGTGGGCGAACATTGACAGATAAAATAGCGGTCATGATTTTGCCTGTGGCTATGTTCGTGTCGGCAGGTTTTGAGCACTGTATTGCGAACATGTTCCAAGTACCTATGGCGATTGGTATTAAGTACTTTGCGCCAGAAGCGTTTTGGCAAATGACAGGGGCAGATATTGCAAACTACGCGGACTTAAACATGATGGGGTTCATCGTAAACAACCTAATTCCTGTTACGATAGGAAACATTATTGGTGGTGGCGTATTTGTTGGCATGTGGTATTGGATGATTTATCTACGCGATGAAGATAACCATTTGCGATAAGTTTAGAAGATCACAAGAAAGGCGAACCAGATGGTTCGCCTTTCTTTTTATTTGTCTCTGCAAATGTCAAATAAGTCGAGTCATGCTAAATCAACTCTTCGTTGATGCCAAAATCGGTTGGGAGCCAATGAGAAGTTACTTCCTTTGGTTCTTGAACGAGCCAATCCAGAGGTGCATCGGACAGGAGTTCATCGTAATTTTCTTTGATCATTAAGACATCCATGTACGTCTCTCCAAGTTTGTGGTCACTGCCTTTACTATAAAATTAGAACATGTCAGTCACGTGATCAATGCATGACGATTCGATTGATCACTTATGTTGCTATGTTTCTGGTTGCGTATGGGTTTTGGGGGCTTATCCACATTTTCTGTGGATAACCTGTATCAAAGGTCGTGCGTATCTAAACTTGCAAAGAAAATTTCATAAAATTAGAGGCTTATATCAAAAAGAATTCTACCTGACTTTTCATCTGAAAGCGTCTTGATGAGTGCTCGAAGAATAGTTGAGTTATTCAGTTATAAGTACGTTCGACTTGGCACCATAAGTTGTTTAACGGGCTTTACCCACAAGCGCCAACTAACCGTGAGTTTTGGTCGATTCGGGTTGCTCGATTTTTATCTTGATTCGGCCTTCTTTGGTTTGTACCCAGCGCAATGTCATTTCTAACGTTATGGTTACGGAGGCACTCAACATGACGAAAATAGCCAGCATAATTACTAACTGGTATTTAATCGCAACCATCGGGCTCGCGCCACCTAGAATTTGACCGGTCATCATACCCGGTAAGGTAACCAGTCCTGTAGTGGCCATAGAAGCTAAAGTCGGGGCAAGGGACTTTCTAAGAGCCTCTTGAATGAAGGGGAAGGATGCGTAGCGAGGAGAGGCTCCAAGTGAGATTGCAGCCTCATATTCTGCTTGTCTCTGCTCAAAAGCCGTAAACAAATTCTGAAGAGCGATGATATTACTACTCAAGCTGTTACCCAATAACATACCAGCAAGTGGGATCATGTACTGCGCATTGTAAATAGGGGATGGTTGCACTAGGCCTGCTGTAATTGCTATCAGAAGTGGTATTAGACCACAGGTAAGGCCCGTTAGTAGCGGAAGCATAAGTGGCTTTTTAGGTAAGTGAGCTTTTCCCGCAATTGAGCTGGCACCAATCAGTAGCATGATGGCAAGCCAAAGTATATTGACAAGTAAGCTGTTTAATTGAAAAAGATATTCTAAATACACGCCAATCAATATGAGCTGAAGTGTCATTCGGATAACACTGATTATGGTGTCTTTTGCTATCCCTAATTTGTAGCGGGCATTGATAAAGAAGGGGACCAATAAAATCAAACCAAACAGTGCCAGTTTGACCCAGCTTATATCCACCACGTTATCCATAATCGCTCCTTGAAAATACGCGAATAATTGTATCTAAGCCTCCCCTTTATATGAACCACTATGTGCACTTTTTGCTGTTCTTAAAGTAAACCTTGAGTGCTATTTTAGACATTAATACGCAGCATTCTGTTTACAAGTGGATATCTTTTTCGGAGTTTTTAAGTCGATTTATGGCATGGTAATTACGATTTAAATGTGATCGATGTTTCTTAAATGTTGGTTATTTAACAACTCCTTAAAAGACTTATTTTGTCACATCTGTTCATGTTTTTTAATAAATAACATCAATCCATCATATCTCTGGATGAGCTCAAAAAAGTGTTGAATTACAAGGTCTGAGGTCGCTTATTTGATTGAACCCTACTATTAGTATGGTCTAACATTTTCCATTAGAGATTGTAAAAAACTTAAGCTTGGTTACGCGGGCTTTTCAATAACACTAGATACAAAATAGGCAAATGTATGAGTGATGTTAATAAAATTGAGAGTGGTGAAAAACGCTCCCTGGAGTGGAAGTCGTTCCTCTTCATTGCAGTTGTTCTCTTCCCAATTCTGAGTGTGGCCTTTGTTGGCGGCTACGGGTTCATCGTTTGGATGTTGCAAGTCTTCTTCTTTGGACCTCCAGGCGCGCACGGCATGTAAGCCAGTGAGCTCATAACCACACTTTTGAAAAGATTTTAAGAGAGCAAATAATGAAATCATTAATCATTAAACTGTGGCGTACCATGACGCGCCCAGCTGTACATATCAGCCTAGGTGTGCTGACTATGGGCGGCTTTATTGCTGGTGTTATCTTTTGGGGTGGCTTTAACACCGCTCTAGAAGCAACCAACACAGAAGAATTCTGTATTAGTTGTCACACAATGCGTGACAACGTGTACGTTGAGCTACAAGAAACGGTGCACTGGAAAAACCACTCTGGTGTTCGTGCTACCTGTCCTGATTGTCACGTTCCACATAACTGGACAGATAAGATCGCTCGTAAGATGCAAGCTTCTAAAGAAGTATTTGCACAAGTATTTGGCAACTACGACGAACCGGGTGTGTTCGAAGAGCGTCGTATCGAACTTGCTAAACACGAATGGGATCGTTTCTCGGCAAACAAATCTCTGGAGTGTAAAAACTGTCACAACTACGAATCGATGGATTTCGAGCAAATGTCTCCTACGGCTCGTATCCAAATGAAGCAAGCCGCTGAGAAAGATCAAAGCTGTGTTGACTGTCACAAGGGTATTGCGCACAACCTACCAGCAGGCATGGACAGCATTGGCGGTATCGTGGGTGATCTAGAGGGTATGACTTCTAACACGGATTACGGCGTTGGTCAGCAACTCGTGAGCGTTCGTCACCTACCAATTTACTTTGATGCGCAAGGCAGTAAAGAAGCTGGTCTTCTTAATCCTGCATCGACCGTTAAAGTTCTTGAAGACAAAGGCGAGTTTGTTGAGATCGAAATTGACGGTTGGCGCAAAGCAAAAGGTTTTGGTCGTGTAATTCAAGAAGACTTCGGTAAGAACATTGCGACTGCGTCTCTGATGAAAGAAGCAGCAACAGACAGCAACATTGTGACGACTGGTGAGAAAAAAGTGGATGAGCTAACAGGCCTTCCTTGGGAAAAAGTAGCGGCGAAAGTATGGATTAAGAAAGAGTCTATGCTGAACGACATCAATCCTGTTTGGGAAAAATCTCGTGAAGCCTACAAGACCAATTGTTCTGTATGTCACACTCAACCTGCGGAAGCGCACTTCGACGCGAACACCTGGCCAGGTATGTTCGACGGTATGTTGGCGTTCGTTAACCTAGATACAGACAGTGAAGCACTGATCTTGAAGTATCTACAGAAACACTCTTCAGATTATGCTGAAGGTCACCACTAATAAGCGTCGGATTGGAGTAATTTTAAATGGCTATTACACGAAGAAGTTTTCTTAAAGGTGTAGCAACCACAAGTGCAGCGTCAGTAATTGGTCCTAGCTTATTGGCGTCCGCCTCTGCAAATGCCGTTGAGACGACAGGTACTTGGAAAGTAACCGGTTCTCACTGGGGCGCGTTCCGCGCCCACATCTACGCGGGTAAAGTTCAAGAGATCAAGCCGCTAGAGCTAGACAAAAACCCAACAGAAATGTTGAACGGCATTAAGGGTATTATCTACAGCCCTTCACGTGTTCGTTACCCAATGGTTCGTCTAGATTGGTTGAAGAAACACAAATACAGCGCAGATACTCGCGGTAACAACCGTTTCATCCGAGTAACTTGGGATGAAGCGCTAGATTTGTTTTATCGCGAACTAGAACGTATTCAAAAAGACTACGGCCCATGGGCGCTGCATGCAGGTCAAACAGGTTGGAACCAAACGGGTTCATTCAACAACTGTACTGCGCACATGCAACGTGCAGTAGGTATGCATGGCAACTTCATCACTAAAGTAGGTGACTACTCGACGGGTGCAGGTCAAACCATTATGCCGTACGTGCTAGGTTCAACCGAAGTGTACGCACAAGGTACGTCTTGGTCTGAGATCCTAGAAAACTCTGACAACATCGTTCTTTGGGCTAACGACCCAGTGAAAAACCTTCAAGTAGGTTGGAACTGTGAAACGCATGAGTCGTTTAAGTACCTTGCACAACTAAAAGAAAAAGTGGCGAAAGGTGAGATCAACGTTCTATCTGTAGACCCAGTGAAGAACAAAACTCAGCGCTACTTAGAGAACGATCACTTGTACATCAACCCGCTGACAGACGTAGCGTTCATGCTCGCTGTGGCACACGTGTTGTACAACGAAAACCTGTACGATAAGAAATTCATTGATACTTACTGTCTAGGCTTTGAAGAGTTCATTCAATACGTTCAAGGTAAGACAAAAGACAAAGTAGAGAAGACGCCTGAATGGGCAGCAGCGATTTGTGGCGTGAAAGCGGACAAGATCCGTGAATTCGCACGCATGCTAGTCAGCGGTCGTACACAGATCCTGATGGGTTGGTGTATCCAGCGTCAAGAGCACGGTGAGCAGCCATACTGGGCAGCGGCTGTGGTTGCTGCAATGGTTGGTCAAATCGGTCTACCTGGCGGTGGTATCTCTTACGGTCACCATTACTCAAGTATCGGTGTGCCTTCTACTGGTTTCGCGGGCCCTGGTGGTTTCCCTCGTAACCTTGACCAAGGTATGAAACCGAAGTGGGACAACAACGACTTTAACGGTTACAGTCGTACTATCCCAGTTGCACGTTGGATCGACTGTCTGCTAGAACCTGGCAAAGAGATCAACTACAACGGCGGTAAAGTGAAACTGCCAGACTTCAAGATGATGGTTATCTCGGGTTGTAACCCATGGCACCACCATCAAGATCGTAACCGCATGAAGAAAGCGTTCCGCAAACTTCAAACGGTTGTAACGATCGAGTTTGCTTGGACTGCAACATGTCGTTTCTCTGACATCGTTCTACCTGCGTGTACGCAATGGGAACGTAACGACATCGACGTGTACGGTTCATACTCGAACAAAGGTCTGATCGCGATGCATCGTCTCGTCGATCCATTGTTCCAATCTAAGCCTGACTTCCAAATCATGAGTGAACTAACTCAGCGTTTTGGTCGCCGCGAAGAATACACTCGTGGTATGAGCGAGATGGAGTGGATCGAAAGCCTATACAACGATTGTAAGAAAGCGAACGAAGGTAAGTTCGAAATGCCAGAATTCAATGAGTTCTGGGAGAAGAGCGTACTAGACTTCGGTGAAGGTAAACCTTGGGTTCGTCACGCGGACTTCCGTAAAGACCCTGAGCTTAACCCTCTAGGTACACCGTCTGGCTTCATCGAGATTACATCACGTAAGATCGGCCGTTACGGTTACGAACACTGTCAAGAGCACCCAATGTGGTTCGAAAAATCAGAGCGTTCACACGGTGGCCCTGGTTCAGACAAATACCCATTCTGGTTGCAGTCTTGTCACCCAGACAAGCGTCTGCACTCTCAAATGTGTGAGTCTGAAGAGTTCCGCGCGACTTACGCGGTACAAGGTCGTGAGCCGGTTTACATCAACCCAGCGGATGCCAAAGCAAAAGGTATCAAAGATGGTGATTTGGTACGTGTATTCAACGGTCGTGGTCAGCTGTTAGCTGGTGCTGTTTTGACTGACAGCTACCCACGTGGCGTTATTCGTATCGAAGAAGGTGCATGGTACGGTCCTCTAAACGAGAAAGAAGGCGCAATCTGTACCTACGGTGATCCTAACACCCTAACGCAAGACATCGGTTCTTCTGAGCTTGCACAGGCGACTTCTGCGAACACATGTATCGTAGACTTCGAGAAGTTCACAGGTAAAGTGCCGCCAGTCACTTCATTTGGTGGTCCGATCGAAGTTGCTTAATTAGTGCAGTTTGCATAAATCCAAATACCAGCCTCAGGGCTGGTATTTTTTTATCAAAATTTCAGTGAGCGTTGTCTCAATAGTAACTTCATAACGTTAAACGAGACTGGTATTCGTGATGATGGTAACGAATTGGGTGAGACAAGCAGGAGATAATGCGCCAAGCTAAACAATAATAATTAAGTGAGTAGACTCTTTATGGCTCAGAGCATTCAATTAGCAAATCACACTGAGATCACTGTGAATAACAATGACTTCCAAGTTGAAGTCGAGGGTAATCAATTACATTTTTCTTTTGCTGGCCTTCACAATAAAACCTTTACCGACCGTGAAGTGTTATTCGAAATGCCGTTTTTGTACGAGCACGAGGCCAACGTAATTGGGGATGGTTTTCAAATGTTGGCGCAAACGGCGGGAACGATCAATCACCCCGTTGATATTGGTCGCTGCCCAGACAATAATCCTTCTTATCGAATCTACCCTAAAAATGCACCTAAGCGTTATTACAACTATTTAGTGGTGGAAGGTTCAGCGGGCTACACATTATTTGGCTTCACATCATGTCATCGCTTTGCAGGCTATTTTGATGTTGTGCTGCGTGATGGGCATTGGGTTTTATCAGCCGCAATTGATGGTGAGTTGACTCAAGTGGCGGATTGGGAAAGTAATCAACTTGAATCCGTGGCGGTACTCTGTGGTCAATCGCTGTCCGAGCTTTATCAAACCTATGGCGAGATGATTGCAGAGCATCATCCTGTTCGCCAAGGTGTGACACAAGATGCGCCTGTTGGTTGGTGTTCGTGGTACGCGTACTACGCAGACGTGACAGAGCAAAACATCATGCAGAACGTAGATTGTATGAAAGATAAGCTCGAAGACCTAGAGTGGGTACTTCTGGATGATGGCTATCAAGCCTTTATGGGCGATTGGTTAACCCCATCAGATAAGTTTTCTGGTGGCGTAAAAGAGCTCATTCATAATATCCGTGCAAAAGGAAAAAAGCCGGCAATTTGGATGGCGCCTTTCATTGCACAGCCTGAGTCGGAGATCTTCAAACAGCATCCAGATTGGTTTGTGCGTCACAAGGATGGTGGCTTACTTAAAGCAGAAGATGTCACATACGGTGGTTGGCGATGCACGCCTTGGTACATACTCGATACCTCAAACCCAGAAGTACAAGACCATCTGACGAATGTAGTCTCTGTCATGAGACAAGAGTGGGGCGTTGAGTTGTTCAAGCTAGACGCGAACTATTGGGGCACCTTAAAAGGTGTTCGTAAACAATCTGGTATTACAGGCGTTGAGGCGTATCGCTTAGGAATGGAAGCGATTGCCAAAGGCGCTGGTGATGCGTGGCTTTTAGGTTGCAACGCGCCAATGTGGCTATCTCTGGGGCTTGTGGATGCAATGCGTGTTTCTGACGATGTAGAGCGTCATAGTCGTCGATTCGAACAGATAGCCAAAGAAACCTTTTACCGTAGTTGGCAGCATCGAAAATTGTGGCAAATTGACCCGGATTGCGCCACGTTCACTTCATTAGCTAATCAATCTGCATCCAGAGAAGAGTATGAATTTCATCGCACGGTGTTATTAGCGAGTGGTGGTTTGCTGCTGTCTGGTGACCCGCTCCCTGAGATTACGCCGTTTGCTAAGAAGACACTGTCTAAGCTCATGTTACGTCAACAACGTAACCAGCAATCTGCAAAGTTTACCGCTTTGAGTTTAAATCACGCGTTTTTAAAACTAACGACGAAGAATGACCTCCATTGTTTGTTTAATTATGCGAGTTACGGAGCGATGGAATTTACGCTGACGTCTGATCAACCGGTGGACTGGTATGATTACTGGACAGGGGAAAAGCTAAACCAAGAACCTTGCCAGTTGTTAATGGTGAGCGTGGATAAAGGGCTCAATGCGAAAGCGATCGTTACAGCATAAAACGTGAAGTAAATCGCCTAATACCAAGATCAAGAAAGGAGCCTATTGCGGCTCCTTTCTCGTTTGATGCTCTGAGCGTTAGAACTCGAATAAAAAGTAATACCCGTATCCAACAATAAACGCAGGAATGGACGAGTAAATAGTCGCGACCAAAGCAGCTTTCGGTGCCATTGCAATAGCGGGGAATAGGGCGTCACCATCGTTAGAAATCGCATTGGCCAGTTGCGCAGAAAGTGGCGCTGCACCAGAAATGTATAGGCTAGTGACTAAAATTTGCGGTCCACAACCAGGCAACATACCAATGGCTAGGCCAGCTAATGGCATCCAAATTCCCCAATGAGAAAAGGTTTCTACAAGGTCGAGTCCAGAAAAATAGGTCGTCAGTTCAAACGCCAGAAACGCCACGATCACCCAAGCACTGACGAAATTCGTATCTTGTGCTGCTTTTTGAATCGGGTGTGAGTCCACGATTTTTTCATCTTCAGAGACCGTTGACTGATAATCGCCGAGCTCTTTTGTCATAGCCCACAACGACATTGTGATCACCGCGAAGATAGCGCCCAGCCATTCAATGGTATTGGCCTGCAAAGACAACAGCTGATTAATATCGATTTGGAAAGACATTAACACAGCAACGACACTAGCAGGCACAATAAGCCATTTCCAAAATGCGCCTTGTAGATTGATTGCACGTTGTTCAAGGGGTGTGTGTCGGTCTGTCTGGTGTTGGCAACAAGCATGTGTCTGAGGTGCTTCTTTTGGTTCTGGTCGCAGAAAGTTATCAGCATGAAAAGCATTAACGACTAACCCTGAAAGAGTACCCACGATAATGCCTAATCCAACCACGCCTAATCCAACACTTGGTTTGGCGGCCAGAAGTAAAAAGGCAGCGTCACCCATTGTTGAAGTAAGTACCGCGACAATCGCACCAAATCCTACTCGGCCACTAATAAATTGCGTTGTCACAACAATAGCGCCACCACAGCCAGGCAAAGCACCCAACAAAGAAGCAAAGAAAACCTGATGATTACGCGAGCGATGATATAGCTCGGTAATTCGATTGGTTTTCGACATAAAGTTTGAAAGATAATGATAAATAGCCAATGTGGCAGCAACATAGCATGACACCGCCCAGAATGAGTCGGATAGCGTCTGTACGGCTACGTCACGTGTATTTTCATTGCCTAGCAAAATGAGCATGACGATAGGGATCAGCAATCGCTTATAAGCTAAACGAAACTGAGTAGGCTGAAACAACTGTTGTGCAGAGTGTAATAATTGGGTCGCGTTCATCGTTTACTCAAATGCAAATAGGAATAATTATCATTATATGTAAATGAGATTTATTCGCAATAGCATTGTGAACTTTTCTTCGTGTCAAACTCTCTGAAATCAGGTAAAGTATCGGCCTTTGTGAGCAAACACGCCCTAATTAACTGTATTAGGCGGCGTATAAAATTGACTTGAATAGGAAGAAACATGATTCTAGTTGTAGGTCATAAGAACCCAGACAGTGACAGTATTTGTAGTGCACTCGTTGCAACTGAACTTCTAAAAGCGCGTGGCGTTGAAGCTATGCCAATTCGCCAAGGCGAAATCAACCGTGAAACTCAGCACATCCTAGAAGTTGCTGGCGCTGAAGTTCCTGAGCTTCGCACATCAGTTGCGGGTGAGACCGTTTGGCTAGTAGATTACTCAGATCTAGCACAAGCACCAGACGATATCGCAGAAGCTGAAATTGCGGGTATTGTTGACCACCACCGTCTAGGTGACGTGATGACAGTAAACCCAATGGAAGCATGGATCTGGCCTGTTGGTTGTACCAACACTGTTCTATTCAACATTTTCAAGATTGAAGGTCACGCGATTACTCCACAAATTGCTAAGCTAATGATGTCAGCAATTCTATCTGACACAGTAGGTTTTGCTTCTCCAACTTGTACACAAAAAGACAAAGATGCCGTTGCTGAACTAGCGGCAATCGCAGACGTACAAGATGTTGACGCGTTCACTAAAGATCTTCTAATTGCTAAAACAAACATCGAAGGTCTATCAGCGGCTGAGCTTGTTGAGAAAGACCTTAAAGGTTACCCATTCAACGGTCGTGACGTAGTGGTTGGTCAGGTTGAACTTGCAACTCTTGAGCAAGTTGACGGTATGATCGAAGCACTAGAAGCAGACCTAGAATCTCGTTGTGAGAAAGATAACCTAGCGTTCGCTGCCGTAATGCTAACAGACATCACGACTGCTCAAACTCGTCTTCTATACAAAGGTGAGTGGGCTGAGAAGCTTGTTAAGCACGAAAAAGACGGCATGCTAATGATGGAAAACACGCTAAGCCGTAAGAAGCAAGGTTGGCCTTGGCTTCAAACTGAGCTAGCTTAATTTTCTAGCATATACTTTAAATGCCCGCCTAGCTGCGGGCATTTTTCTATGGGAAATAGGAGACGAATATGTCTGAGCAACTGACCCAAGAGCAGATGGATACCATTAATCGCTACAACGAAGAGCAACGTTTAAAGTACTGCGTAAAAGAGATTGTGGCGAATCGTAAGGTTTGGATTCTGAAAGACGAACATGGCTGTGTCATGTTAAATACAGAAGATGATGATTGTGTACCAGTATGGCCAAACGAAGAGTTCGCTTTGCAATGGGCGAATGGTGATTGGGAAGATTGCGAGCCTGAGGCGATCTCTTTAAACAAGTGGCACAGCCGTTGGACCTCTGGTCTAGAGGATGACGAGCTATCGATTGTTGTATTCCCAAATCAAAATGAAGAAGGGGTCGTATTGTTTCCTGACGAGTTTGATTTTGAACTGCGCAAACAAGCGAGCCGCCGTTAGTTTTTTGATTAGTACCCATGCAATAAAGAAGCCTGCGTTAAAGCAGGCTTCTTTACATTTGCACGATTACATCTTTGATAACTATTTTGTTTGATGGCTTGGCGCTTTATAAAAGTGGCTTTCGACTAGTCGTTGAGTAATAGGATGCTCGGGATGAGTCAGTACTTGGTTGGTCTCGCCAAACTCGACCACTTCACCTTCATGCATCACCATCACTTTATCAGTAATATGCTTAACAATGCCAATGTGCTGAGACACGTACACAAATGACAATCCCATTTCTTCTTGCAACTCGAGGAATAAGTTAATGATCTGCGAGCGCATTGCCATATCCAAACCGTTTAACGCCTCATCAGCGACAATGATGGAAGGTTGAAGAATAAGTGCACGAGCCAAACACACGCGCTGTTTTTGACCGGCAGCTAGCATTTGTGGATAAAAATAGGCGTGCTCAGGCAGCAATCCTACGCGGAGTAGGGTGTTCTTTACACGCTGCATGCGCGCATCTGGCGGCATGTTGGTATTTCGCTTTAGCGGACCTTCTAAAATACGACCAATCTGGATTCGTGGGTTTAACGATGTGTTTGGATCTTGGAAAATCATGCGGATGAGCTTGCAGCGTGTCGCGTAATCTTTGTGCTCCAATCGTTCGCCATTCACACGGATCTCTCCGGAGCTTGGTTCAACAACGCCAGCAAGCATACGAGCTAGTGTGGATTTCCCTGACCCGTTTTGACCAATAAAACCAATAGTTTGTCCTGGCTCTAAAGTAAAGCTTACCGGTTTAACTGCCTCATTAACCTGACGTTTGAACAGACGGGAGCGCGTAACAAATTGCTTCGATAAATTATCGACTTCAAGTAACGCACTCATGACTTTTTCTCCGTGTTCAATGGAAAGTGGCAGTTAAATTTATGATTCTTAATTCGTCTGGTGTGTGGAATTTCTACACATTGTTTCTGCGCATATGGGCAACGTGGTCCGAGGCGACAACCGATAGGCAGATGCTGCAATGGCGGAATCGAGCCCGGTAGGGATTGGAGTTTTTGCTTGTGTGGTACCCAATCATTAAAGTCAGGCATCGCTTTAAGCAAGGCATCGGTGTACGGGTGCTTGGGTGCCGCAATGATTTTACTGGTATCGGCAGACTCCACCGACTGACCACAATACATTACCGTAATACGTCCTGCCCACTGTGTTATGGTCGCTAAGTCGTGGCCGATAAGCAGAATGGTTGTGTTATTAAGTTGGTTCATGCGGCTCAACAGACGCAAAATTTGCGATTGGGTAATCGGGTCTAAGTCGTTGGTTGGTTCATCTGCTATCAGCAATTTAGGTTTGGTCGCAATCGCCATGGCAATCATGACCTTTTGACACTCACCATCAGTCAGTTCATAAGGGTAGCTACCCATTAAACGCTTGTGATCTTTAATACCCACTTTATGCAAAAGCGCGATGGCCTGTTTTTTACGCCATTTAAATCGCTCCCACCATTTCCCTTCAAATGCGCGAGATGGAATGGATTCAATCAATTGACGCCCGACTTCCTCTGAAGGGTCAAGACAAGTTGAAGGCTCTTGGAAAATCATCGCAATATCACGAGCAATGACGCGCCGACGCTCTTTTGGCGTAAGCTGAAGCAAGTCAATATTGCCAAGGCGCATACGGTCAGCGGTGATGCGCCAGTTATCTTTACTCACACCGACAATCGCTTTTGCAACTAAGCTTTTTCCAGAGCCAGACTCACCTACAAGACCACGAATTTCGCCTTCGTTCAAAGTTAGGCTCATTCGGTCAACGGCTTTGACCAACCCTTGAGGTGTTTCGATCTCAATGGTCAAATGTCGAATATCTAACAACGGCATTATTCGATCCCCGCATTAAGCGCTTGACGTACACCTTCACCTACTAAGTTTAGGGTAATAACAGTAAACATGATGGTCAGGCCGGGTAGGGTCACTGTCCAAGGTGCAATATAAATAAGCTCGACAGAGTCACCTAATATTGCTCCCCACTCGGTGCTTGGTGCCTGTGCGCCTAGGCCAAGAAAACCCAGTGCCGTAATATCTAAAATCGCAGCAGAGAGCGCGAGTGTGATTTCAGCGGCAATGACCGTCAGAATGTTAGGAAGAATTGAACTCCACAGTAAGTAGAAATCATTAGCGCCATCAAGGCGTGCTGCCATTATGTAGTCTTTTTCAACTTCGGTGTGGACTGCGATATAAACGGAGCGAATAAAACGCGGAATCAAAGCCAAGCAGATTGCGAGTAAAATATTGAACCCACCAAAGCCTAGAAATGCCACAAAAATGATTGCTAATAAGAGCGACGGGATCGACATGACGGTATCGAGCAAGTGGTTGAGAGTACTCGACAGTAAGCCTTTCGTCATACCTGCCAATACGCCAATTAAACAGCCTACAACGGCAGCAATTGCGGTGATGGCGACAGCAGCGCCAAATGTCAGCTGAGAGCCCATAATCAGGCGCGAAAGAATATCTCTACCTAAGTCATCGGTCCCCAAAAAGTAATCAACCGTTCCTGCTGGAGCCCATGATGGCGGCACAAGCAACTCACCTGACTGTGCTTGGGCGTCAAATGGTGCAAGTAGGGGGGCAAAAATGGTAATAAGGACGATAAACACCAAGCACCACAAGCCAAACATGGCTAGTCCGTTGGCGCGGTAGCTTCGCCAAAAACGCTCAAACTGTGTTGGAATGCGCTCTTCCTGATAAACGTTATTTGTTAGCATACCATTCCTTTCGAACTAAAGGGTTAATCATCGCGCCAATCAAATCCGAGAGTATGTTAGCGGTAAGAACCAAAGTCGCAAGTACCATCACGCCAGCTTGGATAGATGCATAGTCTTGGCTTGCTAGCGCATCTAAAAGCCAACGACCAATACCTGGCCAGTTAAAAATAGACTCCGTGATGATAGCTAAGGTAATCATACTCGAAAGTTGAACACCAACCTTGGGAATGATAGGCGGTATCGCATTCCGCAATACATGTTGAGTTACGATTTCGCGGTTAGAAAGACCTTTGATTCTCGCTGCACGGATGTAGTTTTGGCTCATCACTTCCGCTACCGAGGAGCGCATTAGTCCGACAACCTGGGTGGTTGGAGCCAAAGCAAGCACCAAACATGGCAGCACCATATGCTCAATGACGCTTTGCAGTGCGTGAGCGCGGTATTCACCTTTCGCCATGAATGCGTCGATAATGGCAAATCCGGTTACATGATCAATTTCGTAAAGCAGGTCATATCGTCCTGCCACGGGAAAGAGTTGGTACTCTAATGAAAAAACCATGATAAGTAACAGAGCCACCCAAAAAATTGGGGCGGAATAACCAGACATCGACATGAATGAAATGCTGGTGTCGAGCCATTTACCTTGCTTCATCCCAGCCACGGTTCCAAGTGGAATACCGATCAAAAGGGACACCAAAAAGGCAAAAAAGCACAGTTCCAAAGTGGCAGGGAATACGACGGCGAGCTCGTCATAAATCGCGTTGCCGTTTTTACTTATGCCAAAATCAAGCTGAGAAAGGTTGATTAAGTAAGTTTGCCAACCAGACCAAAAATCAACGTTTGCCCAGTGCGAGAGAGGGTCAAGGCGAAGCAGAGAAAAACCCACTAATGTAAGGATCATCAAAGTGATGATAAATAGGTTAAAGCGTCGAACGGTATACCAAAACATCAGTGAATTCTCTCAACTCTATCAAACGGTTGGGCATTGAAAGGGCTTGATTTGAAGCCTGTCAGCGATTTGTCGTGCACACGGAACTGCACGCCATGCGCCAGAGGAATAACCGGGAACTCTTGATTCAAAATGTTCTGTGCTTGGCGATATAGGTTCAAACGGTAACGCGGTTCTTGAGTTTCTAACGCCAAATCGAGCAAGAAATCGAAGTCATCGTTACACCACATGGACACGTTAAGGCCAACGCGGTCAGACTCGCAAGATAATAAAGGGCGGAAAAAGTTGTCAGGATCCCCGGTATCACCAATCCAACCAGTTAAAAGTAAATCGATATCGTTGATGTTCTCCAAATCCACACGTTCAAACCTATCATCGGTCAGTAGCGTTAATTTAACCC
Source organism: Vibrio sp. Vb1554 (assembly GCF_033344235.1). NCBI lineage: Bacteria > Pseudomonadati > Pseudomonadota > Gammaproteobacteria > Vibrionales > Vibrionaceae > Vibrio > Vibrio sp. Vb1554. The sequence continues at coordinate 22,687 of NZ_JAWPOJ010000005.1, forward strand.
CAATATCGGCAAAATTCGCTTGGATTAACTCCGCAGTCTTACGAGGGCTTGGGTTAAAAGCACGTGGTTCAAGTGGTACCCACATGGTCAATTCTAGGCCGTCTTCGTAGCCTGCATCTCGAAGTAGTGCCAATGCATAATTCCGGTCATAACGAATTTTTACGCTGTCTTTTTGATAAGCCCATGAATTAGGTGGTAGCAAGGTATAAGCTTGGGAGCCAGTTCCGTAGTAAACTGAATCTAAAATATTTTGACGGTTGATCGCTAAGTTAAGTGCTTGGCGAACTCGAGCATCACTCAGCGCGGTGGTTTCTGTGTTTATCGCAATAAAGGAAACGTTGTTAGCTGGTGTAGCCGTCAGCTCAAGGTTGTCATTTTCTTGAATGACAGGTATTTGGCTCGAAATAGGTGAAGAGAGTACGTCACACTCGTTTCTTAAAAGTTTAGCTAATGTACCCGTGCCTCTGTGAGATATATCGAATACCACTTGTTCCATTTTTGCTGGTGACTTCCAGTAATTAGAATGACGCTCTAATCGAATCAAGTCGTTCACTTGGTATTCTTTTAATTGATAAGGGCCGGTACCGATAGGAAGTTGGTCGATTTCTTCTTTATGATCTTTTGCAGCCAATTGCTGTCCATACTCCGAAGACAAGATAACCGCATGGCTGGTGGCAATATTGGCCAAGAAAGAAAAGTTTGGCTGAGATAACGTAAACCTTACCGTATGCTCATCTATTGCAACCACGTCTTGGAGTAGGTTTTGAAAATCTAACCCTGCAAACCATGGATAAAAACCACCACCTACTTGGTGAAAAGGATGGTCTACATCGATGATTCGCTTGAAGCTAAATACCACATCTTTTGCATTCAATGGGCGAGTGGGTGTGAACCAAGGCGTGGTTTGGAATTTAACACCACGTTTAAGCTTAAACGTGTATTCCGTCCCTGATTCATTTACTGACCAACTCTCGGCGATGCTTGCCACGGGCTGATGTGATTTAGGATCGAGCGTGAGCAGCGTATCGTACAGCTGCGGGCTCAGAGCCTCTGCGGTAATACCGCTATCAATAAGCTGAGGGTTAAACGTGGTCGGCTTACCCTGTCCGCAAAACACAAAGCCAGCTTTGCGAATATCATTGTGGTCAATTTCATCGCCACAAGCGGTAAGTAGGCTAATCCCAATAAGGCTCAGCGATAATCTTATAAAAGCATTCATAATATGAAATGTTCATTGGATCTTGCTCGTTTCGTTTGATCTTACTCTTTCAAAGCTAACAAGCGAAAATGATCTCGCTAATTTATCACCTTTGTGAACTCGCTCCAAACATAAAATCCATACACTGTAAGGTGTTATGCCATAAATGCATGCGAATTAGAGCGCAGTCACGAGCTCGTGTATTGATTGAGTTCTCTCGGTCAAGTTAGCTTTGTCCGACCAAACCATATTTTCTAACCATCCCTCGTAATTGGTGATAGCTCAAGCCAAGTAGCTCGGCTGCTTGTCGTTGATTAAACTTGGCTTCTTCCAATGCACGATTGAGTAAATGGATATCTTGTTCCTCTTGCCATTGTTTATAGTCTAGAGGGAATTGGATGGTGTTGCTTGATGCTTCCTCTTCTTGTTGTTCTGCTTGTTTTGCACTATGGCCAAGCGCGCTGTGCCAAACCGTTTCAAAGGGATTGAAAACCAGTTCATCAATTGGGTGAGCATTCAGACCATGTTGGTAAATCGCACGTTCAATCACGTTTTTTAGTTCGCGGACGTTACCGGGCCATTCATATTCAATAAGCGACTGCTGCGCTTTTGGGGTAAAACCGACAAAGTATTCCAGTTGCAGTTCACGACACATTTTCATCGCGTAGTGCTCTGCTAAAGAGAGAATGTCTTCTTTGCGCTCGCGAAGAGGCGGCAACATAATGACATCGAAGGCTAGCCTGTCGAGCAGATCTGCACGAAAATCACCTTGCTCTGCCAATTTTGGTAGGTCGGCATTGGTTGCACAAACAAGTCGAACATCCGCATTGAGAGCGGTATGACCGCCAACTCGCTCATATTCACCATATTCAATGACACGTAATAGCTTTTCTTGAACTAAAAGTGGTGCGGTTGCCAGTTCGTCAAGAAACAAAGTACCGCCCTCGGCACGCTCGAAACGCCCTTTATGTTTACCTTTAGAGCCCGTGAAGGAGCCGGATTCATGTCCAAACAATTCGGAATCTATTAGCCCTTCGCTTAATGTCGCACAGTTGAGTGATAGTAGTGGTTTATCCCAACGTCTTGATAAATAATGCAAACGCTGAGCGATGAGTTCTTTACCCGTACCTCGTTCACCAATGATGAGGACAGGGCGCTCAATGGGTGCAAGTTGTGATACTTTATCTAGTACAGCGAGAAAAGCAGGTGATTCACCAATCAGGTTTTGCTTCATAAAGTCCTTCTTATTTAACAGCCGAGCCATGATTTAGAGATAGAGTTGGTAAATTTCACCAACAGTTGGTGAAAAACATCATAGCACAATAGTGTGTAACGACAACAAAATGAATAACAATCTGATTTAAAAGAAAATTATAAGTTGGCACGTTACTTGTTATATATTCAGGGAGACACAAGGTTAATCACCACCTTGTCGAGTTTTAATAGGAAAAAAGAGGAGTTCCGTTATGGGTATTTTTTCTCGATTTGCAGATATCGTTAACTCAAACATCAGTGCATTACTGGACAAGGCGGAAGATCCTGAAAAAATGATCCGTCTTATCATTCAAGAAATGGAAGACACACTTGTTGAAGTGCGTACTAACTCGGCTAAAGCGATTGCAGACAAGAAAGAGTTGGCTCGTAAGGTTGAAACGTTAGAAGAGCAAATTGGCGAATGGGGCCAAAAAGCGAGCTTAGCATTAGTTAAAGAGCGTGAAGATCTAGCTCGTGCAGCGTTAATTGAAAAGCAAAAGCTAGAGCAAGTGATTAAGGGCCTCCACACTGAGCAAACCTTAGTGGAAGAAACGATCGATAAGCTTACTGGCGAGATTGGTAAGTTGGAAAGCAAAATTGCTGAAACGCGCGCAAAACAGCAAGCACTAGCAATTCGTAACCAAACTGCATCTAACCGTCGTGATGTGCAAAAACACCTGCACACTAGCCGTACTAATGAAGCGATGGCGAAATTTGAGCAGTACTCACGTAAAGTGGATGAAATGGAAGCGGAAGCAGACCTGTATGCTCAAACTGGTAATGCTAAATCGCTAGAACAAGAGTTTGCAGAGTTGCAGGCACAAGACGAAATTGAAAAAGAGTTGGCAAAACTGAAAGAACAGATGTCATCGAAAGATAAATAAGAAAGGAGCCATTTATGTCGGCATTTTTTATAGCAGGACCAGTGATTGTCTTTTTAATCTTTGTCGCTCCACTATGGCTCTTCTTACACTATCGCAGCAAACGCAAAACAGATAGTGCACTGTCGAGCCAAGATTTAGAGCGCCTTCAGGTACTATCTGAAAAAGCGGAAGCGATGCAGTCCCGAGTTGATACATTGGAGCGCATCTTGGATGCTGAGTCACCAACATGGAGACGAAAGTATGAATAATCGAGAACTGTATCGTGATCCAGTAAATGGCAAAATCTCCGGTGTTTGCGCCGGAATTGCCAACTACTTTGGTGCAGAAGTTTGGTTGATTCGTATTGTAGTGATTTCTGCAGCGCTGTTAGGTGGTACGTTTTTGGTATTGTTAGCGTACATCGCGATGGCGTTTATGTTAGAAAAGCAACCAGTAACGTATTCTGAAAATATCAGAGCTCAGCAAGAGCATACGCTCAAAAGTAAGCCTTGGCAGAAAGGGCAAAGCCCTGATCAACTGCTCAGTGTGTTGGAAAGGGATTTTGACCGTCTTGATGGCAAAATTCGTAACATGGAAGCTTATGTTACGTCTGATACATATAGGGTGAACAGAGAATTCAGTAAGCTCTAGGCATTTTGTATCCAAAGAAGATTTAACTGAAGCAGGCATAAAGCCTGCTTTTTTATCACAAATTACTAATTTTAAAGCACTATTAATCTTTTCTGCTCTGGAAGTTCGTTCAAAATTCATCTACTTTAAAAATAATCCCCCAATTTTTATGGATGAATGTAATGAGAAAATTGCTCATTCCTATTGCCATCTCGGCTGTCTTGTCGGGGTGCGGTAAAGAACTTCCTCCTGTTCCTGAACCTGAATCGCGCCCTGCGAAGCTATTTACAGTATCTGTTGGCAATGCCCAGTTTGAGCGACATTTTCCTGCCACGACGGAAGCTGGCGATAGAGCAGTACTGACATTTCGAGTTCCTGGGCTTCTTCAAACGATAGAAGTGAATGAAGGTCAAGTCGTTAGTAAAGGTGATGTTTTGGCGTCATTAAACCCAGATGAATATTCTCTGCTCGAACAGCAAGCTCGGGCAAATTTTTTGCTCGCAGATGTGCAATACAAGCGATACCAAAAGCTACGTAAAGACCAAGTAGTATCTGAGCAAGATTTTGATGAGGCAAAAGCGAATCACAACTCGGCAAAAGCTCAATGGAATCAAGCAAAGGCAAACTTAAGGTATACCAAACTTGTCGCGCCATATGATGGCACCATTTCGTACATTCCAGCAGAAAACCATGAATATGTTGCCGCGAAAGAAGGGGTGATGAATATTCAGTCCAACCAACTCCTCAAAGTGATATTCCAAATCCCAGACTATCTTCTAAATCGTTACACGCAGGGGAGCGATGTCTCTGCCAGAATGATATTTGATGCGTTCCCCGAGCGAGCCTTTGATTTAACCTTTCAGGAAATCGATACAGAAGCCGATCCTAAAACGGGCAGTTACAAAGTCACGATGGTCATGGAACGGCCAGCAGAAATAGGCCTTTTGCCGGGAATGTCTGGCAATGCTTACCTCCTGTCCAAAAGTGCAGGAGCGACAAAGATTCCTAACTCTGCGCTGCTAGTAGAGAACGGCAAAACATACGTTTGGCGTGTCGATGAGCAAGGCATTGTGTCCAAAGCCGCAATTGAGATGAATGACAAAAATCAAGTGTTAGCTGGGCTTAACGATGGCGACCAAATCATTATCTCGGGTGTCAGTGTAATTGAACCCGGAATTAAGGTAAGAGCGTGGATTAAGGAAAGAGGGTTGTAATATGAAAGGAATCATCTCTCTAGCGACTTTACTTTCAACGCTTTTTCTCGTTGGCTGTGGGGATAAGGCGCCAGAAAAAGAGCTCGAAACGCCACGAGTTAGAGTTACGTCATTAGCGGGAAACAAGGTGGACGACAACTTGTACTTCCCTGCGGTTGCGAATGCAGCGGATCGCTCTCATTTGAGCTTCAGAGTGGCAGGAGAAGTCAGCCGCATCATGGTAAAAGAGGGCGACAAAGTCACGAAGGGTGATGTTATTGCAACGCTAGATCCCACTGACTATGAGTTGGATGTAGATAATGCGAGTGCGCGTTTTTCTGTTGTCGACAGTCAGTATCGCCGCTCACGCCCTTTGGTTGATAAAGGCCTATTAGCTAAGTCTCAGTTTGATGAAATTGCAGCACAACGACAAATCGCCTTAGCTGAGCTTCAGTTAGCCAAACTTCGTCTATCATTTACTGCCTTAAAAGCGCCCGTGGATGGGATTATTTCGCGAGTTAATATCGACCAATTCGAAAATGTTCAAGTCGGACAGCATATCGTTAATATTCACAGCTTGGAGCGAGTCGAAGTGTTGATTCAGCTTCCTGACCGCCTCTATGTGAACCAACCGCCAACGGAAGAAAGGCTTACCGCGATCAAAGCATTAGTGCGCGTGCCCAGTGGTAACGAATATAACGCGACGGTAAAAGAATTTACAACCGAACCCGACCCAACAACAGGTACGTTTACTGTCACACTGTCGCTTCCTATGCCGGAAGAAGAGTACATCCTAGATGGTATGGCTGTTGAGGTAACTTCTAAAGACGAGAATGTTGGGCTTGATCTCAACCTAGGAATTAATGTTCCTATCGAAGCCATTTTTAATGCGGATGGTGACGAGCTGGGGCGCGAAAACAAATTTGTTTGGGTACTGAATGACGACAATACGGTATCGCGCAAACAGGTGCGAGCAGGTAAGGCATCTAAAACGTCCATTCAAATCCTTGATGGTCTCATGCTCAAAGACAAAGTCGTGATTGCCGGTGTTTCTCGATTAAGGGATGGCATGAAAGTGGAAGTGATACAGGAAATGGCTACGCAGGAGGCCGGTCTATGAGCGATCTTAATAAATCAGTGCCTCAAAGTGATGATGATGTGACCGGTATTGCTGCGTACTTCATCCGAAATCGCGTCATCAGTTGGATGGTCGCACTGATATTTTTGATTGGTGGTATCGCCGCATTCTTTGGTTTAGGGCGTCTTGAGGACCCTGCTTTTACTATTAAAGATGCGATGGTAGTGACCTCTTACCCTGGTGCGACACCGCAACAAGTCGAAGAAGAAGTGACGTACCCAATCGAAAAAGCGATTCAGCAGCTTACTTATGTTGATGAAGTAAATTCGATTTCTAGCCGGGGATTATCTCAAATCACGGTCACGATGAAGAACAATTATGGCCCTGATGATCTACCACAAATTTGGGATGAGTTGCGCCGTAAAGTGAACGACCTTAAAGGGACGTTGCCTCCAGGTGTGAATGAACCTCAAGTGATCGATGATTTTGGTGATGTTTACGGGATTTTGTTAGCGGTGACTGGCGACGGTTATAGCTATAAAGAGCTACTGGATTACGTCGATTACTTACGCCGAGAGCTCGAACTGGTTGATGGCGTGAGTAAAGTTTCGGTATCCGGGCAACAGCAAGAGCAAGTTTTCATCGAAGTATCGATGAAAAAGCTGAGCAGTATAGGTCTTGCTCCGGATACCGTGTTTAATCTTCTTTCGACGCAAAACGTGGTTTCTGACGCAGGGGCGATCAGAATTGGTGACGAGTACATCAGAATTCAGCCGACTGGCGAGTTCCAGAGTGTGGAGGAGCTGGGTGATTTGTTGATTACTGAGTCGGGCGCTCAGGGGCTCATTTTCTTGAAAGATGTGGCGGAAATAAAACGCGGGTATGTAGAAGTACCGAGTAATGTTATTAATTTTAACGGCAGCCTTGCACTGAACGTGGGTGTTTCTTTTGCTGAAGGCGTCAATGTGGTTGAAGTCGGAAAAGCGTTTGATCATCGCCTTGCCGAGCTAAAGTACCAACAACCTGTCGGTATCGAAATCTCGGAAATTTACAGTCAGCCTAAAGAGGTGGATAAATCGGTTAGCGGTTTTGTTGTCAGCTTGGCTCAAGCTGTCGGTATCGTCATTATCGTACTTCTGTTCTTTATGGGGCTACGTTCTGGGCTACTAATCGGTTTAATCTTGCTGCTGACGGTGCTGGGTACGTTCATTTTCATGAAGTATCTCGCGATAGATTTGCAGCGGATTTCATTAGGTGCCTTGGTTATCGCGTTAGGTATGCTGGTGGACAATGCAATCGTCGTGGTTGAGGGGATTTTGATTGGTACGCAAAAAGGGCGAACTCGACTCCAAGCAGCGACCGACATTGTTACCCAAACAAAGTGGCCATTACTTGGGGCAACTGTGATTGCGGTAACTGCATTTGCGCCAATTGGACTGTCTGAAGACTCGACGGGCGAATACTGTGGCACTTTATTTACGGTTCTGCTGATCTCTTTAATGTTGAGCTGGTTTACCGCTATCTCGTTGACACCATTCTTTGCTGACATCTTCTTTAAAGGCCAGAAGATTAAACAAGGTGAAGGGGAAGAAAATGATCCATATAACGGGGTTATTTTCGTTATTTATAAAAAGTTTCTTCAGTTTTGTATGCGTCGTGCTTGGTTTACCGTTGTGGTGCTGATTGCGGGATTAGCGGCAAGTGTTTACGGGTTCACCTTTGTGAAGCAAGCGTTTTTCCCATCTTCGACAACGCCGATTTTTCAGTTAGATGTATGGATGCCAGAAGGAACTGATATTCGAGCAACCAACACAACGCTTAAAGAGTTAGAAAGTTGGTTAGCTAAGCAAGAGCATGTTGACCATATCACGACGACCGCGGGTAAAGGCTTACAGCGCTTCATGTTAACGTACGCGCCAGAGAAAAGTTATGCGGCTTATGGTGAGATAACCACTCGTATGGAAAATTACGAAGCGTTGAAACCATTAATGGCGAAGTTTCGAGAGTATTTAAAAGCCAACTACCCAGAAATCAATTACAAGCTCAAACAGATTGAGTTAGGCCCTGGTGGTGGTGCAAAAATTGAAGCTCGCATTATTGGCTCAGATCCAACCGTCCTTCGTACGATAGCCGCTCAGGTCAAGGACATCATGTACGCCGACCCTCAGGCAACAAATATCAGGCATGATTGGCGTGAACGAACCCAAGTTCTTGAACCTCAGTTTAACGAGAGTCAGGCACGTCGCTATGGCATTACCAAATCAGATGTCGATGACTTCTTGTCCATGTCATTCTCTGGAATGACGATAGGCCTTTACCGAGACGGCACGACGCTCATGCCTATCGTGGCTCGTTTACCTGAAGATGAACGTATTGATATTCGTAACATTGAAGGCATGAAAATATGGAGTCCAGCACAGAGTGAGTTTATCCCACTTCAACAAGTCACAATGGGTTACGACATGCGTTGGGAGGATCCTATCATCGTACGTAAGAACCGTAAGCGTATGCTCACTGTGATGGCAGACCCTGATATTCTAGGTGAAGAAACCGCATCGACATTGCAAAAACGCTTACAGCCCCAAATCGAAGCGATTCAATTACCACCAGGTTATTCCTTAGAGTGGGGTGGTGAATACGAATCTTCAGGTGATGCTCAAGAGTCACTGTTTACTACTATGCCAATGGGGTACTTGTTCATGTTCTTGATCACTGTATTCCTATTTAACTCTATCAAAGAGCCACTCATTGTTTGGCTTACCGTACCGCTGGCGTTAATTGGCGTCACCACTGGTTTGTTGGCACTCAACACGCCGTTTGGTTTTATGGCATTGCTCGGCTTCTTAAGCTTATCGGGAATGGTGCTCAAAAATGGCATCGTATTACTGGACCAAATTGAAATTGAAATGAAGTCCGGTAAAGAGGCTTATGACGCGGTCGTTGATGCTGCGGTAAGTCGCGTCCGTCCCGTTTGTATGGCTGCTATCACGACGATCCTTGGTATGATCCCACTGTTGCCAGATATTTTCTTCAAACCAATGGCGGTTACGATTATGTTTGGTTTGGGTTTTGCGACAGTCCTGACACTGATTGTCGTGCCAGTGTTGTATCGTTTGTTCCATAAAGTGGCAGTACCGAAACAGGCTTAGTGCTACTGATATAACGATGAAAAATATCGCGCCTCTAGCTCATCAGTTAGAGGCGCTTTTTAAGGAAGAATAATGACAGAACAAAAAACGTGTGCGTGGGCGATGAATCACCCATTAGAGCGCGAATATCATGATTCCGAATGGGGCGTGCCAGTATATGACGACCAAGTCCTGTTTGAATTTATTACTTTGGAAGGTGCGCAAGCTGGTCTTAGTTGGATCACCATCCTTAAAAAGCGCGAAGGTTACAGAGAAGCGTTCGAGAATTACGATCTAGATGCGTTGGAACAAAGAAATGAAGAACGCGCTGAATACATCGTGGAAAACTTCGATGTTGTAAGGCATCGCGGAAAGATTAACTCGGTTTTCAGTAATGCCAAAGCGGCCAAAGCGTTAATTGCTGAATACGGAAGTTTATCAGACGCGTTGTGGCAGTTCGTGGACGGCGAACCAATCATTAATCAATGGCAACATATGAGTGACGTGCCAGTTTCGACAGAGCAATCCAAAGCCATGAGTAAATTCCTAAAAAAGAAAGGCTTCAAGTTTGTCGGTGAAACCATCTGTTATGCTTTCATGCAAGCCGTCGGCATGGTGGATGACCATATCGTTGGATGTCCTAAAAAGCAGAATAAGTAACGTTTGGCTATTAAGCTAATGTTGTTAGTTCTGGCTATCATGAATACGTTCCAAAGCTTCGATTCGACGCCATTGAGTGGCATCGAAGCTTTGTTTTCTTAAAGCAATGATTTCTGCCTGTTTTTCGTCTTGCCCTAGAAAATCTCTATTCAGAATATTTTGACGCTGCTTTAAGTAAGTGGCGAGTTGAGTCTCAAATGATTCTCTTTGCTCATCAAGTTTTTGCAGCCTCTGCGCTCCGGCATCTCCTACCAGAGCAACACGGGCGATGTACATGTCTTGTGAATCAAGCTGAGAAGCTTGCTCGAGCTGCTTTGCTAATGCGTTATTGCGTTCACTTTCTCGTATGTAATCCGGTTGTTCTGATAACGCTTGATTGAGAAGGTGTTCTTGACTCTCGATATCCGATGCCTGTGTTTTAATCGTCAGCTTTTCTAAAGCAAGTTGGCGAAGTCGGTTTTCTTCGTCAAACAATTGGGTTATCTGCGCCTCGCTAAAGTATTGAAGCTGTAAGTTCAGTATTGCTTCATTCAGCATGGTTAACTGTTCAAGCGTTAGGTGATTGTGCTCAAAAGGCTCTAATGCAGAGAGTGCTTGCTTGTAGGAAAGGTAGGTTTGAAAAAGTTTGGCATCAATATTCAGAGTTTGCTTTGCTAAAGTGTCATCATTGACTTCCGCTTTGATCGTATCGAGATCTTCTTCGCCCAGCCGGCTAAGAGAATATTCGAAGAAATCTTTTGGGGAAGAGACATCGGCGGCTATATCTTGCTGAGATGGCGAATGGTTAGAGGTTATCTCTTGTTGTTTGTCGCTTTGCAACAGAGAAAGCGCTCCCACGCCAAATATCGAGAGCAGGATAAAAGTGGTGAGAGCGACTTTCTTCATTGTGATGACCTCTTATAAACCTTGAAGTTTGAGACGATTTGCATGTTGGCGATAAAGCGTGACTGGATCGGTTTCAAAAAGATGATGAATACCGAGTAGACCGTTAATTTCATCCAAATGGTTCATTTGATAATCATCACGTATGACTTTGCCTAAATGTGTGCTGCACGCACCAACTAAGCCATCATTCGGCCCATCAAAGGCTAAGCCAAGTACCATCATGGCAGCGTCAGTCGGATCGAAAACGTTTGTAAAAGTGGATGATCCGGTCCATGAGTAGTAATAAACGCCATTTGAAGCTAGCAAGTCGCCATTACCACATTCACTGGTAGGGACTCCCTCTGGGTAGTGCTGGTTAAACGCCAATGATCCTTCCGTGGTCAAGGCTGCTAATGAGGCTAAAGGGTCTTGGTCGAGATCAGAACCACCTGATAGAAGATTAATAAGAGTGGTTAAACCTTGCGCCAGTTTTACCGCGAGCTGCTCACTCCCCGAACCCTCAGATACGGTGCCACGAACTAAATCGGCTACTTTAGACCCTTTATTAACGCCTCCTATACTCGTAACTGATGCGACTAGGTCAGGACGGACAGAGGCAACATAGCGCGTTGTTGGACCACCATGACTGTGACCAATGAGATTGACTTTCTCTGCGCCTGTAGCTGCAAGTAAGGTTTCTACTTGAGCAAGCAGTTGCTCCCCTCGAACTTCGCTGCTATTGGTCGCGGATACCTGTGCAACATAAACTTTAGCACCATCTTTTGTTAAGGAATGTGGTATTCCGAAAAAGTAATCAACGCCTGCCAGGGTATCAAAACCAAACAAACCGTGAACCAGAACAATCGGATACTTGGTTTGGGTATAACCTGTTGCAGCGTATACGGAGGTTATTGGGACGGTAACTAAGGTAAAAAGCATTAGCGCTATAAATTTGAGTTTCAAAACTATCTCCTTGTGGTATGACCTCTTATGAATGATAAAAAGTAAGAGAGAAACTCTAAATTTGAAAAGCCTATTTATGGCACATTATTTCATTCTGTGACTGCTCAATTGAAAAACAACACAAATGATTAACATTAATTAATGGTTCGGGCGAATGTTAGTTAATTCTAATTAAGTCAGAGGGTTATAAAAACGCCCCGCAATGCAGGGCGATTCAATCATTGTTATAGGGAGGCTTCTTTTTCAAGCATTAAGGCATTATAACGCGCAAAACCAGCCTCTAAATCAGCGATCAAGTCATTTACGTCTTCTAAGCCAATATGAATACGAACCAAAGTACCTTCAAAGTGTGGGTGAGCTACGGTTCTCAGGCTGTTAAAGCTCTTAGGTTCGTTAGCTAGAATGAGGCTTTCATAACCGCCCCAAGAGTAACCCATACTGAAGTGTTTCATACCATCAAGCAGAGCCGTCGTCGCTTTTGGATAAGACGTTTTGAGAACAAATGAAAACAAGCCGTTTCCACCTGTGAAGTCTCGTTTGAAAAACTCATGGCCAGGGCTTGTTTCTAAAGCTGGATGGCGGACATGATCAACTTCTGGGCGAGAAGCGAGCCACTGAGCGACTTTTAAACTACTTTCTGCGTGCTGTCTTAGGCGAACATCCAACGTGCGAATACCTCGAAGACCTAGGTATGCGTCGTCAGGAGAAACGCACTGACCCATCAGGTAGCTTTGTTCACGAAGCTGATCCCAATACTTTTCAGAAGCCACAGCAGTACCTAGCATGACATCTGAATGTCCAACAATATACTTAGTTGCCGCTTGAATGGAAATGTCTACGCCATGCTCGAAAGGAGAGAAGTTCACGCCTGCTCCCCATGTGTTGTCAAGCATCACGATGATATCTTGCTCGTGGGCAATGCGCGCTAATGTAGGTACATCTTGGACTTCCATGGTTATTGAACCAGGAGACTCCAAGAAAAGGACTTTGGTATTCGGCTGAATCAAGTCTCGGATACCTTCACCGATCATTGGGTCATAATAGGTGGTTTCGATGCCCATTTTCTTCATTATGGTGTTACAAAAGTCACGAGTTGGTTCGTAACAAGTGTCCACCATTAGAATGTGATCGCCAGTTTCAACGAAAGAGAGGATGGCGTTTGAAATTGCTGCCGTTCCACAAGGGTAAAGCGCGCAACCAGCTCCACCTTCAATCTCAACCATTGCGTCTTGGAAAGCAAAGTGCGTGTTGGTGCCTCGGCGACCATAAAACAACGTTTTGTTTGCACGATTAATGGTGGCTTGGTTCTTTTCTGCAACGGTATTGAATACCACAGTTGAAGCGCGTTGAACGGGTGGGTTTACAACACCATTTGTCCACTTTTTATCGCGGCCAGCGGTAATGAGTTTGGTTTTTTTTCCCTCTGACATAAAAGTTCCCTGTCTTAAATATTGCGGTTTTGAATATTTAAAACATGGACGACGTAGGTTATGCAAGGGAAAAGTCGACTATCAGCCAATAACAGCCAAGATGAACAGGTAATGATGTCGAGAGGTATCGTGTAGATAGGGAGCTAAAAGAACAAACCTCCAGCAGGATGCATGTAGCGCTGGAGGTTTTTTAGTCGGTGTATTTGAGGTATTAGAGGAGTGGGTTGAAGAGATAGAACACTCGCTCTAAGAACCGAGAAAATAGGCTCCTTTTCTCCCACTCTTCCAATACAACAGTGTGAGATTGCTTAATATAGCTATCTTGTAACCAAGACATTTGCTTGGTGAACTCTTCGTCATCAACGGCGAGGGTCACTTCGAAGTTCAGCCACAAGCTGCGCATATCCATGTTTACGGTGCCAACTAAACAGAATTGGTCGTCAATTACGACAGATTTTGTATGCAGCAAACCACCATAAAACTCATAAATCTTGACCCCTGCACTCAAGAGCTCACTATAAAAAGCGCGTGACGCCCATTGCACCATCATAGAGTCATTTTTATGGGGAATAATGAGTTCAACGTCAATGCCTCGTTGTGCTGTCATCTTTAACGTTTCGAGTAAATCAGCATTGGGCACGAAATATGGTGTTGTGATTCGTACCGAGCGATTGGCTTGGTTTATTGCCAATGTTAATACTTGATAGATCAGATATTCCGGCATACCTGGGCCAGAAGGCACAACCTGAATAGGGTGTTGGAATTCACTCTCATCGATTTTACATTCAGGTAGTCTCGGTAAATGGCGTTCGCCAGTTTCGACTTCCCAATCCCAACAGTGGATGGCACTCAATACGTTTACCGTTGGTCCCGTAATGCGAACCATGATATCCACCCAATGCCCAACGCCACTATTTTGCTTGAAGTAAGCCGGGTCAACCAAGTTCATTGAACCGGTATAAGCAATTTCATCATCAATTACGATGATCTTGCGATGCTGGCGAAGATCAAGACGACGTAAGAAAATACGCCACATCTTCACTTCTAACGCTTGAATAACTTCAATTCCAGCATCCTGCATCATTCGATACCAAGGACTTCTGAAAAAACGCGGGCTACCTGCTGAATCGAGCAATAGCTTGACATCTACGCCGCGTTTAGCCGCTCGGATAAGTGCAGAAGCGACAGAGTCAGCCAAACCACCTGGATGCCAAATGTAGAATACCATTCGAATACTGCTCTGCGCGTTTTCGATGTCTTCAATAATGGAATGCAAAATCTCATTAGGTGACTGTTGCAGCGACAATGTATTACCGCTCAATGCGGGAAGACCAAGGCGGTTGTTACATAGTTCATCAATTCGGTAGATGTGCCTTCCCATCGTTTCTGGGTTGTGCGCGTTACAGTCGTTAAGCTGACTGAACCACTTCTCGAATGGTGTAAACATCTCTTTCGCACGTTCGGCTCGCTTTCTGCCTAAGTTCAGTTCACCGAAGAGGAAATAACATGCGACACCCAGAACGGGAAGGATATAAATGATCATTAGCCAAGCTAAAGACACGCTCACTGCACGGCGCTTTAAAACGACACGAATGGTCACACCTGCGACCAGTAACCAATATAGCCCGATGCCAGCTAAAGTAAGAAAGTGATAAAACTTGTCCATATACGCTCAGAGTAATATGCCCTTCTAGGATATTAAGCATAAAAGTGGGTTGGGGGAATAGATTTCCCATTTAGACGTGGGATTGACCTTATATGAGGAACGAATTTCATAACAGCTGATTCTGTTATTTTAATGTGAAAAATAAGGTCATTCTTTAACTTTTGAACAAAAAAGCAGCATTTAACCTGCGTAACTCGACACTTGTGCGATAAATGTACTTTTTTGGGGTTCCAATTTTAAAGGGGAGCTGCTTTACTTTCTAGACATAGTGCGTCGAACGCTTATTTTATAAGTGTACAATAATTTTTACATAAACTTTTTAGACGCCTATCTCTATGCATACACAACAAACTAATTTTGGAGAAAAAGCGTGGCTACAACTAATACAGCAGCACCACGTGATACGTGGGGGTCTAAACTAGGCTTCGTAATGGCAGCAGCGGGTTCCGCTGTCGGTTTAGGCAATATATGGAAATTCCCTTACACAGCAGGTGAGAGTGGCGGCGGTGCATTCGTTGCTATCTATCTTATCTTTGTAATTTTTATCGGCTTTAGCGTGATGCTGACAGAGTTCGCTATTGGTCGTAAGACAGGTCTTTCTGCCGTGGGTGCATTCAAAACAACTGACCGACGCTGGACGTTCACTGGCGTTATGGGAGTCTTCAGTGGTCTTTTGATCATGGGCTTCTACCCTGTGGTTGGTGGTTGGGCATTGGCCTACATCTTTAAAGTGGGTGGTGGTCTACTCAGCGCGCCAGAAGCAATTGGCGACAGTTTTGGCGGTTTCATCTCAGATCCGCTTCAACCTTTGATGTGGATGGGTGTTTACCTGTTTCTTAACGTCATGATCGTGATGAAAGGGATTTCGGGTGGTATTGAGAAAGCCGGTAAGGTTCTGATGCCGCTTCTGTTCTTAATCCTAATCGTTGTTTCTGTTAAGGGCTTAATGCTGCCAGGTGCAATGGCTGGCCTTGAGTTCTTATTCATGCCGGACTTTTCTAAAGTCGACAGCAACGTGGTTCTTGCTGCACTAGGACAGGCGTTCTTCTCACTTAGCTTAGGTATGGGTTGTATGATGACGTACGGTTCTTACCTGAAGAAGAAAGAGAACCTAGTTCAAACAACCGGTATGGTTACTGCGATGGATACAGGTGTAGCGATTCTTGCTGGTGTTGCTATGTTCCCAGCTATGTTTGCCTTTGGCATGGAGCCTGCGGCAGGCCCTGGTCTTGTATTCGTTGTCGTTCCTCAACTATTTGCTGAAATGGGCGGTGTGATTGGGTTGCTATTCGCGTTGCTATTTTTCATCGGCTTGACGGTGGCGGCATTAACTTCTTCAGTATCACTATTGGAAGTTGTCGTGTCTTACCTAATCGATGAGAAAGGCATGAAGCGCTCTAACGCGGTTCTGTCTGCAAGTGCAGTTATGGCGGCATTATGTATTTTTGCGTCACTATCGTTAGGTGGAATGGGGCCAACGCTGTTTGGTACAGGTGCCTTTGATATCTTCGACTTGCTAACGGACAAAATCTTCCTAGCGGTTGGTGGTATGTTGGTTTGTATCTTTGCTGGATGGCGCCTAAGCCGTGCTGAGCTAGAAAAAGAGATCACTAATGACGGCGAAGTATCCTTCCCGCTATTTGGATTGTGGTACAACCTAGTTAAATACCTGATTCCTGTTGCGATTGCTATTGTTGCCTTCATGGGGATTAAGTCTGGCTTTGATAGTGGCAAAGGTGAAATCATGCTGCTGGGTATCGCAATCATTGGTCTTGCTGGCATTTTCTCGAAGAAGCTTTAGCAAATACCTTGGGGGCAAGCCTCGATAGCTTTGTCCGATAACTTATGTATACTGCTGGCTCCAAACGTGGAGCCAGTTTTTTATGTTCGATATTCTACATACCCATCCCGATTTTCTGATCATCAATAAGCATCCCAACGTCTCTGTTCATAAAGACGATGGCGACACAATGCTGCTGCAAGAAGTGGCTAAGCAGAGTGGTGATCAGCAGCTCTATCTTATCCATCGCTTGGATAAAATGACATCGGGTATTCTGCTCCTCGGACGCAACGCCAAAGCGGCCAGTACGTTATCGCAAGCTTTTGCTGACCGCCAAGTGGAAAAGTTCTATCTGGCGATTGGCTCTAAAAAGCCGAAAAAGAAACAAGGTTTGGTCGTTGGTGATATGGAGCGTTCGCGCCGTTCATCATGGAAGCTGGTCAACAGCAAAAATAACCCAGCCGTCACCCAGTTTTTCTCTCTTGCGGCAGAGCCCGGAGAGCGCCTATTTTTATGTAAGCCACACACTGGTAAAACGCATCAAATCCGCGTGGCATTAAAATCGGTTGGCTCAGGTATTGTTGGCGACCCGATTTACAATGCAGGCAATGAGGCTGATCGCGGTTACCTGCATGCACTTTCACTTTGCTTCCAATACCGAGATGAGCAATATCGCTTTGTTTGCGACCCACGAGAATACCAAGTGCTGGGTAACAAATGGCACAGTGAAATCGTCTCTCAGGGTTTGGATACTTGGCTTTCCCCTTGGGAACTGAACTGGCCTACGATCAAATAACCGTCACAAAGAAAACTAATAAGAGAACTCGATGCAAGCATCACAACTTCCGCTGTTTTTTCAGCATCTAGAAACCGAGCTCGCGCAAGCTCCGAACGAAATTCGTCGACTGTTTCATGGTCGTGGCCGTCGTTTTGAGGGCTTAGAGCAAATCACCTGTGATTGGTTACAAGGTCAGTTGATCATCAACTTGTTTAAAGAAGTCGATGACGTGTTTCTCGCTGAGCTGAAAAGCGGCCTCAATGCGTTGGCACTATCACCACTGTGGGCAGACAAGCAAGGTCGTACTATGGTTCTTCAGCACCGTTATGCCGATGGTGCGCCTTCAGAAGTGCTTGTCGGTGAATTAGACGCTCGCCCTGTCGTTGAAGAAAGCGGCTTGAAATACCAATTGGATATTGGCCGCAACCAAAACTTCGGTCTGTTTTTGGACATGCGCTACGGTCGTGATTGGATACGCGAAAATGCGAAGCATAAAAACGTGCTTAACTTGTTTGCTTACACGTGTGGCTTTTCTGTCGCTGCCATTGCGGGGGGCGCAGATAAAGTGGTTAACGTCGATATGGCGAAAGCATCGCTGTCTAAAGGTCGTGAGAACCACAAGCTAAATGGTCATAACATCAACCAGGTAAGCTTTATGGGGCACGATATCTTTAAATCGTGGGGTAAGATTAAAAAATCTGGTCAGTATGATTTGATCATTATCGATCCGCCTTCATTCCAGAAAGGCAGCTTTGCGCTTACGAAAGACTACAAAAAGATTCTACGTCGATTGCCGGATTTGTTGGCAGAAGGCGGTCAAGTGATGGCATGTGTGAACTCACCATCTGTGACAAGCGACTTCTTGATTGAAAGCATGAAAGAAGAAGCGCCAGAGTTGACATTCCGTGAGCGTCTGGATAACCCACCAGAGTTTATGGACGTAGACAGCGAAGCAGCATTGAAAGTGTTGCTGTTTAGCGAGAAGCAATGACGACGAAACGAAAGTTGTACCTATCTATAATACCAGCCGTTTGAGTACGGCTGGCATTTCCACGATACCCCGTTAATCTGAATAGCGAGACGCAAGTGTGATTCAGAGTCTATTATCAGAGTGAGTTATTCCTAACACGCTGATATTAGATTCCTGACCTCGCCTAGGCTCGTCGGAATGACGGGAAACAATAAAAGATCGATACCAGCAGCATTAACCGATCTGCACTTCAAGATCCGCTTCGATGATTGATGAGCAGGCGAGCACATAGCCTTGTTCAATTTCTTCTGGCGTCAATGTTTCTTGGCTAGTGGAAGAGACGTTGCCTTTACGAACCTTGCATTTGCACGAGCCACAAATTCCGCTTCGACAAGCGACGATTAATGGTAAACCTGCGCCTTCGAGCACATCGGCCAGTACCTGACCTTTTTGCGCATCGATGCTTTGAGCAAAATCAGGAACAAAAACGTTAACCGTCTCATCGGAGACCGATGTTTCTGCGCCAGTCGCTGGCGTAAAACTCTCTTGGTAGAAGTTCGTCATGTCAAAACCAAGGTCATTCAAATAGCCGTGTACATCTAGCATAAACTGGCTTGGACCACACAGGTAAACGGTGCGTTGCTTGAAATCAGGAACAAGCTCTTTAATCCAGTCGGCATTCAAACGACCTTGTGGGTGTGACGTTCCTTCGCGGTTTTTCAGCAACAGCTTTAAATGGAAGTTGGGATATACGGCGTCTAACGTTTCTAGCTGATCGTAGTAAATCGTCTCTTCTGGGCTGCGTGCGATATGAAGAAATGCGATGTCCACATCGTTGTCGTTTTCATCTTGATTACTCAGCCAGTGTTTTGCCATCGAAAATACGGGCGTGACGCCGCAACCTGCACTGATAAGCAAGGCTTTTGTTTCGCCATCACGTAACACGGGTGGATGGTCGATGCAGTTAAATTCGCCTGCTGGTGGTAATGCTTGAACGGTATCACCGAGCAGCAGCGAGTCAACGATGTAGTTCGATACTTTACCGCCAGATACTCGTTTGATGGTGAGTTGAAGGTGATCGTCCTCATTGATAGAGCTGATTGAATAGGCTCGAAACTCCATTTTTCCATCAATTTCGACGCCCAAGTTAATAAACTGGCCAGGCTTAAACTGAAACAGAAGTGACTCGGTTAGTTCAGCCAATTTGATGCTGACGGTGTCGTGTGTTTCGAAGTATTTGTCGATGCAACGGAGTGTGACGGGTTGGTTACCTTGCCATTCAAAAAACATAACAATCTCTTTGGTTTTGGCTATTTTTGGTTCGAAATAGATAGCGCCTCCGCGTAAGGAGGCGCGTAACAAGCAAGTTTATTAAGCTGCTAGGATGGCTTTTAGATCATCCTGAACATTGCCAATACTGCGCATATCGAACTTCTCTTGGATGATGGCGATTAGGTTTGGCGTTAGGAATGCTGGTGCAGTAGGGCCTGTGTAAATGCCTTTCACGCCCAATGCAAATAGCGTTAGCAAGATAACGATCGCTTTTTGCTCGAACCAAGAAAGCACAAGCGTGAGTGGTAGTTCATTGATGTCACAGTCAAACTCTTTCGACAGTGCAAGTGCAAGCTGGATTGCAGAGTAAGCATCGTTACATTGGCCCACATCCAATAGGCGAGGGATGCCGTTGATATCTCCGAACGTATTCTTGTTGAAGCGGAACTTACCACACGCCAAGGTCAGGATTAGCGTGTCTTCTGGCGCTTCAGCCGTAAAATCGGTGTAGTAGCTACGTTCCGCTTTATCACCATCACAACCGCCGACTAGGAAGAAGTGTTTGATGTTGCCTTGCTTCACTTGGTCGATAACCGCAGGGGCGGCGTTCATCAGTGCATTGCGACCAAAACCAACCGTGATGTGGTGTTCGATTTCATCGTGTTGGAAACCGTCTTGCGCTAGAGCACATTCAATCACTTGGCTAAAATCATCGCCTTCGATGTGAGCCACACCAGGCCAGCCAACAATACTACGAGTGAATAAACGGTCTGCGTATTGACCCACATTTGGATTCAACAAGCAGTTTGACGTCATTACGATTGCACCAGGGAAGTTGGCGAATTCTTTCTGCTGGTTTTGCCATGCGCTGCCGTAGTTACCGACAAGATGAGAGTATTTCTTCAGCTCAGGGTAGCCGTGTGCAGGCAGCATTTCACCATTGGTGTAAACGTTAATGCCTTTGCCTTCGGTCTGTTGCAGGATTTTTTCTAGGTCATGCAAATCATGGCCAGAAACAAGAATACATTTACCTTTTACTGGCTTGACGTTCACCGTGGTTGGTTCTGGATGGCCGAAGGTCGTTGTTTCACCTTGGTCGAGCATTTCCATCACTTTGTAGTTCATCAGGCCAATGCGCATTGAGCAATCAAGTAGTTCGCCAAGATCTTCAGGGTCTGTGCCCAACCACGCCATGATTTCATGGTATTCGGCATAGATATCGTTGTTGGTTTGCTCAAGAACACGTGCGTGCTCCATGTACGCGGCTGCACCTTTAAGTCCGTATAGGCAAAGTAGGCGTAGGCCAATAACATCTTCATGTACTTGGTCTTTACCACGGTTAACCGCGACTTGAGGAGCAAAAGCTAAGATCGCTTCTGCGCTGTTTGGTAGCTCGAAGTTGGCAACGGCAGGAATGTCAGTAAGGTTGGTGTTTGACAAAGTCGCAGCAGACATTACTTGCTCTTTTAACAATGCTTTGTACGTTGCGGCTTGAGAAGTTAACTCTAGGATGCGTTCAGGGTCGAAGTTAACGTTCGTCAATGTAGAGAAAAATGCCTTGGGTGCCCATTGGTTGATTTCATCGTTAATGATGTTGAATTCAAGTGCTTTTGATGCCCAAAAAGAAACCCCTTGCAGTGTGTAAACCAACACGTCTTGCAGGTCAGATACTTCAGAAGTTTTACCACACATACCTTGTGCAAAAGAACAACCTTTAACAGCAGGGGTTTGAATTGTCTGTTCACATTGAATACAGAACATATTGGGTTCTCCAGTGATTGTTTTAATAGTCGTGATGTTGACCACTAGAGAGCAGAATGTGTGCCAATTTTTATTTTGTTGATTTATATAGGATTTTATTGTTTTTAGGCGAATGATTGATGTAATTAAGACAACGGGGCTGATGTCTTAATTACATCGGCTTCTTGTGGTTGGTTATTTATTGATCCCGAGCTTTTTACCCATCCGATATAAGTTCCCTCGATCCATTTGTAAAAACTCCGCTGCTTTTGCCCAAACGCCACCAGTTTGGCTCAAAGCATGTTCAATTAAATCACGTTGATAGCTTTCTATTAGCTCTCGCATTGGTTGGCTTTCTTTAGGCAGATAATGCGATGTGTTTTTTACATCATCGAGAGCCAATGAGGTGTCGAAATGGTTAAGCATGATCGTGCTTGCGCCTTGTTGAATGGCGTGTAAAGCCGCGCGAGTTAAAGTGTGTTCGAGCTCGCGCACGTTTCCGTACCAAGGTAAAGACTCCAGTTGAGTCAACACTTTAGGGTGAACGTGCAGATTGGGTGCATTGAATTGTTGGCGTACTTTTTCCAACAAATATCCTGCTAAAACGGGAATATCCCCGTCACGGGCACGCAGTGGGGGGACTTGGATTGGGAACACGTTCAAACGGTGGAAAAGGTCTGCTCGAAACGTGCCAGATTCGACCTCTTTTTCTAATTGTCGATTGGTCGCGGCGATGATGCGCACATTGACCATCAAATGCTGATCGCTACCTACACGTTGCAGCTCGCCTTGCTGAATTACGCGCAGCAATTTTGCTTGCAAAATCAAAGGCAGTTCGCCCACTTCATCAAGGAAAATCGTTCCACCGTCTGCCAGTTCAAACTTACCGGCACGGTGGCTATTAGCACCTGTAAATGCGCCTTTGACATGGCCAAACAGTTCACTCTCAGCCAGACCTTCAGGCAGGGCCGCACAGTTGACGTAAATCATCGGCTTATCGCTACGATGAGATTGCGCGTGTACCGAGTGCGCGACCAGTTCTTTACCAGTTCCGGTTTCTCCTAAGATAAGTACCGCGTAATCTGATTGAGCAACAGTCGCAATGTTGTTTCGTAACTGGTTGATCTGCGGACTCAAACCCACCATTTCGCCATGTTGAGAACGGGCTTGTTGGATAAGGGTTTGAGTGACGCTTTTTTGCTTCTGGTTTTGCGCTTTGAGCGCTTTTAATTGAGCTATGTTACGCAATGTCGCAGCGGTCAAAGCCGCAAAGGTTTCGATAGCGACAGGGTCAATGTCATCAAACGCGCCCACCGTTAGTGCATCCATCGTTAGTGCGCCAACAAGTTGGCCTTCGACATACAAGCTAAAGCCCATGCAATCGTGAACATCAATGCATTGGTCTTCAGTTAATAGTGTGCCGTCGAAAGGATCCGGCAGTGAACAATCGGCATCGAAACGCACCGGTTCACGGCTATGAATAATGGCATCTAAGCGAGGGTGCGCCTTGGGGAAATAGCGACGACCTAAGACTGAGCTGGATAAGCCTTTTACCGCGACAGGAGTTAGAAACCCATCCTCATCGAAGATAAACAGGCAGCTCGCATCACATGGGAATACTTGCGCGACCCCATCAATGAGGTTTTGATATTGCTGCTCGTGAGAGCGATTTGAGCTGAGGTTTAGCGCGATATTAAGGAGTACGTGGTCAATAGTCGGAGTCATAACAAGCCCAAAGTTATCTGGAATGGGCTCATGCTAGCAACTTGATGTCATTTGAACATCGAAAGGTGTGGGAGATTGATGTTCCATTGACGACGATCAAGTTTGATACGAAAAGAAACGCGCAAGTTAACAAGCCAGTGATGTGAGCTTGCGCGGGTTAGGTGTTTGAATCAAAGCAGGCCAAAGGTTTGGTTCGTCCGAATTAACGAGGAACGACTCTGGCGTTATTACCAGAAACATTGATTTGGACCGCTTGGCCTGGTTGGAAAATCATGTTTGGATTTGCTTCTTGAACAATAGAGATAATCTTTCCGTCCTCTAAACGAATGGTCAGATTCACGCCATTTCGTTTCGCGGTTGCTTCAGCCGCTTTGCTGCCTGCATAGCCACCCAATAGACCACCACCAATGGCAGCGATATCCGAGCCAGAACCGCCCCCAACTTTTGAGCCTAAGATCCCGCCCACGGCAGCACCAGCGATGGTGCCAATGGCATTGGATTGGGTAGAGGCATCAATGGTTACGGGTTCTACTTTTTCTACTGTGCCGTAGTAAACCTGCTGAACTTTGCGAGTGTCGGATGAGCCGTATGCATCTCCGTACGGGTTAGGTGAGCTACAGCCGCCAAGCACGAGCGCACAAGTAATGGTGAGCAACATGCCTAAATTGATCTGTTTTTTCATATAGCCTCCGAATGGTTTCTTCATTCAAAGAGTATATACCCCAATTTAACCTGCGTTTTGGTGCTTTATAAAACAGTGGCTTAGCGGCCTGTCCCTTAAGGAAACGCGATTGTCTAAGCAGTATTAATGATCGTTAAGCGTATGAAACCCTGAATAAATACGTGTAAAAGTAGTAAACCAGCATGCCGCGCCAAAGATATACGCGATGACGGCAAAGTGTTGCGGTAGCAAACAAAATAAAACCAAGCAGCCAATGGTTTCTGTACCTTCGGTTAAGCCGCTCATGTAGTAAAGCGATTTGTTTTTATATACCGGATTATCGATGCCTTGTTTTCCTGCCATGATGGCAAAAGCCAAAAAGCTACTACCAGTGCCGATGAAGGAAAAAATCAAAAATGCGCCTGCAACGGCATTGTGCTCTGGGTTGGCAAGCACAAAGCCAAAAGGAATCAACGAATAGAACAAAAAATCTAAGCTGATATCAAGAAAACCACCCGCATCGGTAATGCCTTGAATCCTCGCCAGTGCACCGTCTAACCCATCACAGATTCTGTTCAGCAAAATAAACAGCAACGCCAACAAGTACTGTTCGGTGATCAAAGCCGGCAGGGCAAAACAGCCAAGTACAAAACCAAACACTGTCGTCTGATTTGCAGTGATACCACATTTATCGAGATATTTCGCACTGAGTGCCAGCGGTTTGCGGATGAGCTTTATACTCAGGCTATCAAGCATGATTTGTCTCCCACGGCCAGTTTAGGCAGCTGCTGCCATCAGGAATATCGTCTTCATCGTGCGTTACCATCAAAGTAGGGATGTTCGCTTGCTGCAATTGTTCGACCACCCAATTGCGAAATTGCACGCGCAGGTCTTTATCCAGCTTGCTATAGGGCTCATCAAGTAGCGCAACTTTTGGCTTTGCTAGCAGCATACGAGTCAATGAGATACGGGCACGTTGCCCTCCCGAAATTTGGTCAGGAAAGGACTCTGCTAGTTTGGTCAATGAAATGTTCTTCAGTGCTTGCATAGCGTGAGCTTTACGCTCTTCACCTTTGATTGAGTTTGGTAGCGCGAAGGCAAGGTTCTCCCACACCGTTAAATGAGGGAAGAGCAAATCTTCTTGGAATAGAATACCGACCTGACGCTTATGGGCAGGGAGGGCATCCAACTTTTCGTTATCAAGCGTAATGGATCCAGAGTAGTTGAACTCGGCGGATAGGTGCCCGGCAATGGCATCCAACAAAGTGGATTTACCACAACCGCTAGGCCCCATCAGGGTAACGATTTCACCTTTTTCTACGGTCATGTTGAACGCTGAAAAAAGCGCGTCGCCATTGGTTTTACGGATGGCGAGGTTTTCGAGACAAAGACTCATTCAGTAGTAAACCTTTTATAGACAAGCGGCGATACTTCCTGTGCAAGTGGCTAAGCAGTATCGCAAAAGAAAAGAACAAGAATGGCAGCAGAGCTTGCCAAATGGCGTAAATAGCGGTGACACGTCGGTCAAAACCACTGGATAGTGCAACGGCTTCGGTTGTGATGGTGCTAATGCGCCCAGCCCCTAGCACCAATGTTGGTAGGTATTGCGCCAGGCTGACACTAATACCGACAGCCCACGCGAATGCAATTGCAGGCAGGAGGATTGGCAGTTTCACTTTTAACCAAGCTTGCATCGGTGATTTACCCAAGCTGAGTGCGACGCGAGTTAAGCCGTTATCGAAGCTGCGCCACGGACCGTCTAGCGAGAGGTAAATAAATGGGAACGCAAAGAATATATGCGCCCAACATACCCAAAAGAAATACGCATTACTGTTTAAGTACAGCGTCACTACTTGCATACCGAATAGCACGGATAGCTGAGGAATCAGCATTGGGATGGCGATGATGTAACCGGGCACCTGCCAGCGATAACGGAGACGATACTCATGTGCTATTAAAGCAAGAACTAGCGCGACAGTCGCGCTGATTAGGGCGATTGACATACTTTGTTCTAGAGTCCCTAGAATACTGTGCCATTCGTATTCCCAAAAACGCAGGCTGTAACGGCTTGGGAGCAAATCTGGAAAGCGCCAACGTTGGGCAAAGCTCCACAGCACCATGAGTGGAATCATTAGAAGTGCAAGTAGCGCGACCAGTGAAAATAGGGTTTTACCGGGTAAACGAAACCCGTTTCGACCAGAGTACTGCCAGCGTTTGAAGCCTTTGGTAATACACCATTCCATTAAGCGTGCAAATCCAATCAAAAGGCTTGCGATCGCAAACAGTATTACTGCGCCAGCGGCCGCTCTTGGTAGGAGCGATAAATCTGGATCGTTAAACCATTGCCATACCAAAACCGCAAACGTCGGCGGGTTGGTGGGGCCAATAATCAGGGCGACATCGACAACGGACAAACTGTAAGCCAATACCGCCAGCATTGGAAAGCGCAGTTTTGCTATCCACTGTGGGAACACGCATTTCCACCACGCTTGCGCCGAACTGTAGCCCATCGAATGACTGACTTTTTCAATCTTATCGACTTTCAATTGCTGAAGAATTGGAATACTCATCAACAATAAAAACGGCACTTCTTTAATCGCAAGCATGATGATCAAACCGAGTGCGTGCGGATCTTTAATCAGCAATGCTAAGTCATTCACCGTTTGTGCATTCGGGTCGTAACCAAACAGTTGGTTGAGAACCCTAACGCCCATACCAGTTGGGGCAAACAAGAACGCAAAGCCAATCGCAAACGCGACGTGCGGCATGGCAAGAAGTGGCGAGAGGCTTACTTCAATTTTTCGCCAAAACTTGCTGCCCCAAGACGCCTGTAGAATGGCAAACGTGATGAAGCAAGCCAAGTAGCTACTGAAAATGGCAGAGTAGAAAGTAAGCCCGATGGATGTCCAAACACCCTCCCAATCAAAAACAGCGTTAAAGCCATCTAAAGAAAAGTGGTGCAAGCCGATAGGAGGCACATAACCGAGCGCAGAGACCACCACTCCAAGTAGTCCCGGAATGGTAGGCAAAATACAAACTGCGATAATGACTAAATACAGCGCTCTTAACATGGATTCTTACTAATTCCCGTAGCGTTTCAACCATTCTTTTTCTAACGCCGCTTGCCAACTTGGATGTGGCTCAGCGATAGATTTGAATTGTTGAGTGTTTTTGGCCGAACCAGTTAGGTATTGGTTGCTTAGTACCGAAGGGTCGCCCCAGATGTTTAGGTTACCTTTGCGAGACTGTGCTTCAGGGCTCAATAAAAAGTTTATCGCAACTTGTGCACCAGCACTGGCATTTGCGTTCCAAGGAATCGCTAAAAAGTGGATATTTGAGAGTGCTCCTGCGTCCATTGCGTACGCTTTGGTGCTCTCTGCAAGATTACCGCTCGACTGCGCAGAGAAAACCGCGTTCGGGTTAAAGGTAATCGCCAGGTCAGTCTGACCATCATCTAGTAGCTGAAGGGTTTCTGCTGTACCACCTGGAAACTGCTTACCACCGCGCCAAGCGACTTTATGGAACTCATCTAGATAAGACCACAGCGGTTGAGTGACTTGCTCAAACGTGTTATCGGTAACTGGTTGTTGCAGCTCAGGGGCGTTGTTAGACAGTTCAATGAGTAATGCTTTGATAAAGCTTGTGCCATGAAACTCTGGTGGTCGAGGGTAAGTCAGGCGATTCGGGAACGCTTTTGCATAGCTCAGCATTTCTGCGAATGATTTTGGAGGGTTATGGAGGGTTTGCTCGTCATGGATAAACACTAATTGTCCTACTCCCCAAGGTGCTTCTAGACCTTCTGTTGGCTCGGAGAAGTCCACATCAATTGGTAGAGATTTATCCACATATTGCCAGCTTGGCAAACCTTCGACAAAAGGACCAAATAGCAATTGGTTATCCTTCATTGATTTGAAGTTTTCGCCATTGATCCAAACCATATCAACACTGCCACCGCTGTTTTTGCCTGCCGCTTTTTCTGCGATAAGTCGAGTAGTGGTCTCAGAAATATCAGTTACTTTAACGTGGTTTAGCGTCACGTTATAACGTGATTTTAGCTCTCTACTCGCCCACTGTATGTAGCGATTAATTTCTTGGCTTCCGCCCCAAGCATGAAAGTAGACGGATTGCCCGTCGGCTTGATGTTCGATTTTTTGCCATTCGCTATTCACTGATGAATCGGCAAAAGAAGGTGTCGCAAAAGTCGTGGCTAAAATGCCAATGCTGCTGAGTAGCTTTTTCATATCTATTCCGTGTTATGTCTTTTGGTTCTTGCTTTCGTTTCTATTGACGTTTTCGCAAGTCGTTCCGCTCTGTTACAAGGATAGTAATTCATCTCTCTCTATTATCAATGCCAATCCCAAACGGAATCACTCATTGATTCAAAGAATTACTCTCAATGTGAAGCAAAACGAAGAAAGGACAAATTTGGTGTCATTTTAGGAGCGGACCGTTTGTTTGAGGATATTCTTTCAAGTAATTGAAAATTATTGTCCCCAGAGATATGAATAGGTTGTTTTACAGAGCAAAATTGATGTTTAAAGCATGGAATTGAGGGCAAAAGAGAAAGAAAGTTTGTCACTTAAATGACTTTGGCATGCACGACCAATGACTCGTGGACATAAAAAAAGCAGCCGTCTGGCTGCTTTCAAAATACTATTTGGTTTACTTAGTTGGGATTAGTTTACCCAGTCACGTAGTGTAAACGTCAATTCGTGATCGGCACTTTTCAGAACAAGACCATCTTTAGTTAGCGTGATATCGCTCCAGTTAGATAGTGTTTGTGTCATTGCGTTTTCGATCTTCATTTGATCTTCCATACACATCTTCATGGTCATGCCCATTTTTTCGATGCGTAGTTGGTTGTTTTTCAGCTCGGCTTGACCGAAGAAGTTGTTGCAACCTGCGTTGCCGTTTGCGGTTAGATTTTCACCAATTTCTAGGCGAGCCGCTTTTTGGTGTTCGTCTAGAACGATATTTTTGCCATCAACTTGAACAAGTTCCCAGTTGTGGTGCTGCAAATCTTGAGCCGTTATTTCTTTCACATTATCACCGTTGCTAGCACAAGCAGTCATAAGAACAGGGAGAGAGATTGCTGTAACTAACGTTTTTAGGCTAAGCTTCATTTTATAGACTCCGTTTTTATAAACGCGGTAAGTATAAGTAATAAAACACTGTTTTTGTCAGCATAAGGTTATGGTTTCGTATGTTTTTGACATAACGAAGTATATCGCAGGTTTTGTTGCTGACTAATCTTCTCATTATTTAAACTAGGCCAATACGCCCTAATATGGAAAGAGCGGTTTTAGTATGGAGCAACTGGAGTTTTTTACTGTCCCAAGCCCTTGTGTTGGAGTATGTACCTCCGATGAAAAAGGGTATTGCAAGGGGTGTATGAGAAAGAGAGAGGAAAGGTTTAATTGGCTTAACTTAACCCCCGCTCAGCAGTTGCACGTTATTAAGTTGTGTCGTCAAAGGTACAGAAGAAAGATGTTGGCAGGGAAGACGAAGCCAGAACAGCTTCAAGATGAGTCATCGCCTCAACAAGACTTATTCTAGAACTCTTGTTCAGTCTGTGGGGTTACGCCTTCGCTTTCGGTTCTGATTAGGCTTTTACATATTCCCGGTCCGGCAAGGTGTCCTTTAAGAACCGGGAATCTCCTATCCATTTTCCCTATAAAGCGGTAATTGGCGTTATTTCATCGACCAACGGTCGCTAACCCAGCCTCCCGCTTGTTCGTCGAAGTGATTTCCTGAAAATCGATGATTGAATTCAACATCTAATTTACTTGTTGGGCGTTCATCCATGAGTTGATGAATGTATCTCGCCATAGGATCCGTACAAGCTTCACGCTCTCTACGGGTAACTACTTCTTTGATCATTTGGAGTCTGTAGCTATTGCTGGCTCGTTTCATTTTTGACCTCCAGAACTCGATGGCAGCAGTTTGAACACATTGACGTCCAGATCGCTGCTCATTAGTGTGCGCGTGGAGGCACATCACCATCGTTTGAAGTCCAAAGACAAATTGTTTGAGAGCAGTGTTTGTAACGCCATTCACATCTTTCTCAGAATCATTGACTATGCGATTAAAAATGTTTCGCGAAATTTAGCCAATGAACCTGCATATTTAAAAGACCTTATCAAACATAGAAGCCCAACACAGGGGCGTCAATAACACAAATGAACAATTTTTGAACATATTGTGAAGGTGGAGAGTTTTCAGTAATTTATCGAAAATAAAAAACCGAAGCACAAAGCTTCGGTTTTGAGGAAAGCCCTGACGAAATTGCTTGTAAAAGCTCTTAGTGCCAGGGGTAAGGTGTTGAGTATTAGCTACCAGATGCAGGACAGCCTTTTACTGGTTGGCCATTACTGAAGTACTTGATGTTCTCTAAGTTCTTGTTGTAGTTATCCGCAGAGATTTGTGGGTTGTTTACGAAGAACTCGCGCAAAACGTATGCATCGGTTAGCTGTGTAGATTGAACATCGATGATTGGATAGTTATCGCCACCAGCAGCACTGAAGCTGATTACAGAGAATGTGTACGTTGCGTCTAGATCGAAGCCTTTATTGTTAATATCGGTAATGGTTACTGAGCCAGCATCACAATTTACATCTAAAGTGATGTTATCTAGTTGAGCGTAAGCACCAGAGCCTGCAGATTTCGTCGCAACCACATCTAAGTATTCTTTAACTTCTTTACCTGTCATAGTTGCTTTAGTCACGAAGTTACCAAATGGCTGAACCGTTAGTACGTCACGGTAAGTGATATCACCATCTTGGATTGAATCACGCACGCCGCCAGAGTTCATCACACCAAAGTCAGCATTTACCGTTTTGTAAGTACGGTATGCCTCGCCGAGTAGGTGACCTAGGTTAGTTTGTTGAGAGCGAACTACGTTACGATCACCTTCTAACTTACCCGTCGTATTAGAAATCTTCTCATCTAATAACTCTTGACCTTGTTGTTGGTATGGCAGTAGTAACGCTTTTACCGTTGCATCTTGTTGAATTCGTTCACCGATAACTTCATCGTTTTCGTCTAGAAGGTTTACAGGAATCAGTGCGTAATTCGCTAAGTGAAGCTTGCCGTCGTAGTATTCGAAGTCTGCACGACCCACATATTTACCCCACTCATGCGCTTGCATAATCCAAGTGCCTTTTTGTTGGTCTGGGGCACAATCATCCCCAGGTTTGAAATCAGCATACTCATTGGTACCTGGTTCCATACATACAGGGTTTTGTGAGTGACCACCGATGATAGCGTTTAGCTGTCCTTCTTCAAGAGAGCGAGCGAGTTTAACGTCACCTGGTGCTTCACTACCGTTTTTGCCATCTTCGTAGTGACCCATGTGCGTCGTTGCAAATACTAGGTCTACCTTTTCGTTCTCTTCGATTTCTTTCAGTACCTTTTTGATTTCTACTTGAGGGTCTTCGAAGTGGATGTTTGATACGTTGTCTGGATTGACTAGCTTCGCAGTGTCTTGCGTTGTTAGACCAATAACAGCGATCTTAAGGCCGTTGATAGTAAATACTTTGTAAGGGTCGAAGTAACGCTCGTTTGTATCTTTTTTATAGATATTCGCAGCCAGCATAGGGAAGTCAGCTAGCTCGGCTTGCATATCGAGAATATCTAGTGAGTTATCAAATTCGTGGTTACCGACAGCCATTGCATCGTAACCAAGTAGGTTCATCCCTACGAAGTCTGGAACCGCATCTTGCATGTCTGATTCTGGTACACCGGTATTAATATCACCGCCAGATAGCAGAATGGTTTCACCGCCTTTTGCTTCGACTTCTGCGCGGATAGATTCGATTAAAGTGTGACGCGCAGCCATGCCGTATTCGCCGTCGCTGTTATGCCAAAAGCGACCATGGTTATCGTTAGTGTGGAGAACGGTGAACTTAGTACAAGAATCTGCAGTCTCGCAGGTTACTGGAGAATTGTCGCTGTCTGAGCCGCATCCTGCTAGCGCAGCGCCTACTGCCACTACCAAAAGAGATTTGGAAAACTTCATAAGGGATCCTTTCTTTGTGATTTTGTTATTGTTACGGCGTGAAATATACGGAATTAATGTGAAACTTTAGTGATCTATCTCTTATTTATACTTCTATCGGAGAAATGAATTAATAAGCCTGCAAACTACGTCTATAAATAAACAGAATTGGTATTTAGTATTTATTTTATATAGCTAGCTCTGTTTTTTGTGAGGTAGTTAACTGAATGTGTGTTGTTTGTGTGAATCAATGCGCATTTTTGCGAAGTATTACGCTGATTTTGGTGATTATTTTGCCAAGTTTATGTTTTTCCTAATAGGTATGACACAAATCGTTATAAATTTTCGCTCTGATGATGAGGGGTGGCGGTTTGTATGCATAATGAACAGCACAGAGCTTAAACTCATTTGATCATGGCTTTATTCTGCCAAACTCTATCAAAAATTGTATTTATCTCTTTACTATAATTGCGATCGTTTAGAAACCTTATGCTTTAAGCATCGTTTATTTATCCTCATCCGATACCTTATCGTGCTTATTCCGCATTTGACACTCGAATGTTTAAACAAATAGATTCAACCTAATGAGTCAAAATGAAAAGTAAATAATGGATCGTTCTTCTTCGAATATTATGATGTGAACTATCATTTAATTAATGAAAATGAAATGGATTAATGTAAAGCGTTGCGACTGTAGCTGTTATCTTTGAGCTTTGGTTTAAAGGGTAGGGTTAAAAGAATTTGTAAGTGGTGAACGCTAAGAAAGGATGCTTATGAGATACACAGTAAGGGACGCACTCAAAAAGGAAGCAGCCCAAATCGCCAAGATACACGTTGATTCTTGGCAGGTGGCGTATAAAGGATTAATGCCAAAGAGCTACATAGAGCAGTTTACGATTGAGCGTCGAGAAAGGATGTGGGCGCGAGTGATGACGGAGCAACTGGCCCAATTGATCGTAGTTGAGAGGCAAGGAGAAATTGTTGGCTTTTTAAGTTACGAGTTACCTAACCACACCAGCGAAGATAAAACGGCATTAGTGACATGTTGCTACGTTACGCCGCTACATTATGGGCAAGGAGCAGGAAGTGCACTGTTAGATGAGTTAGAGACACGTTTGTTCTCTACGTCAGTTATGCAGATCAGTTTGAAAGCACTGGATACTAATCAACAGGGGCTTAACTTTTACAAGAAGTGTGGTTTTGTGCGTACTGGAGAGGAAGAGTCGGAAGTGATTGAGAGTATGACGCTGACCGATCTCACTTTAGTGAAGTATATTGCCCGTTCATAAATCAAATGCTATATGCCAAATATAGTAAAACCCCGGAGGTGGTAAGACTCCGGGGTTTTGAAATTTTGTAGATGTCTCGGTTGGTAAGTCCGATTATCTTTTATGCAAAAGGTTTGGATTTAATCCGATTAATTCCTTGGTAGGGAATTAGATACGGATGAAGTCCATGTGTTCAACTTTTGGCTTGAACGCGTGACGTTGAACGTCTTGTGGCTTAACTTTAACTTCTTTGCCATCGATAACTAGAACGATGCCTTCGTAGAATTCAGGCTTGTCCATTTGGTTTACGATGTCGTCGTGGTTAAGAACGATAGCTACTGCTGCTTCTTCACCGCCGTATACAACTGCAGGGAATTTGCCAGCGTGACGTAGGCGGCGGCTCGCACCTTTACCTAGTTCAGTACGTACTACTGCTTCGAATTTCATAGTATTTACTCTCAAATTAGTAAAAATCAAATGTTCACAATCAACAATGCGACCTTGTTGTTCGTGGTAAAGCTTGAAACAGGAACTGTTCAAGCGAGCGCGGATACTATCATTCCACTTATAAATGGGCAACCCAAATCGTATCCAAATCAACAAAAAGGTATGATTTAGCGGGGTGGAAGGCTATCCCTTTTAACGCTTTGCTTGGATTTTGTTCACATCGACTTCATTTTCATCGGTTTACTGATCAAGGTCCGAAGAACAAAGTTTACTGTTATATGCTTTATGTTCGGCTGAGATGTAAGACTAAAGATGCTTTTAATCCACCCAAAGCGCTTGTATCCAATGTTAATTGACCTCGGTAACTGTGTGCCATTTCACTGACTATGTTTAGACCAAGACCTGAGCCAGGGGTTGTTTCATCCAATCTAACTCCTCTCTTGATTACTTGACTCAGTTTCTCTTTAGGGATGCCTGGCCCATCATCTTCAATAATGATGTGTATATTTTCCTTATCCTGAGAGGAGTGCACACGAATCATGCTGTTGGCCCACTTATAGCCATTTTCTAGCAAGTTACCTAGCATTTCATCGAGATCGGTCTGCTCTACTGCTACATTCAGCTCTGAATCAAGTTCATTAATTAAGGTAATGCTTCGGCTCGCATACACTTTATCAAACGCCATTGAGATAGCATCCACACGATCTGCTGGGTTCGACTTCACTGATAATATGTTCATCGATCCGGCCATACGGGCACGACCCAAATGGTAATCGATATGGTCTTGTATTTGATTGATTGGAGCTCGGAGACGGGATTGTGCCTCAGGTTCTAACGTCTGAACTTCATTTTTTAGAACAGAAAGTGGCGTTTTAAGTGCATGAGATAGGTTACCTGCATGATTGCGAGCTCTCTCTAGTAATTCTTGGTAATGGAACAGCAGAGCGTTGAGGTCGAAGATTAGAGGAGAAATCTCTTTTGGGTAGGTTTCTTCTAGACTCTTTTTATTACCAGACTTCAGCTCGGCTAATTCTTTTTGTAGCTTTGTAAGCGGACTCAATGACCAAGCAATTTGCAGTAAAATGACGGTAAGTACGCCCGCGAATAATAAACCCAAAATAAGCCAAAGTTGGCCGATTAACGTTTGAAGGGTATTTTTAATGGGCTCTTCGTCAATACCAATAATAATGTGAATAGGACCATCGTAATCAGGAAGATACAGTGCTTTTTCTAGCGTAATTAGTTTTTCGCCTCTTGCTCCAAACGCATCTTTATCCAAACCTTTGTATTCGATTTTTTTGTCCCACAACGAACGAGAACGTTCGAGGCTTGCCTCTGTAGAGGCACTCCAATACAAACCACTGTAAGGTCGGTTAAATCGAGGGTCTGATAGCTGAGCTGCGAGTGAAAGATGCCCGGTGTTATCGACTTCTAACTGTGCGGCGACTTCATCCATAAAAATGCTGAGCTGTGAGCGAGTGTCATCAACCATATAGTTGTAGACCTGCGTCGGTATCGTCACACCAGCGGCGAGGATCATTGCCGTTAACCAAACGATCGCCGCTAAAACGAGGCGACTTTTGATACTCAGTCGTTTTATTGCGTTCAACGGTAGCCTGTTTCTATTCGGCATTTAATTGGTATCCCAACCCTCGGACAGTTTTGATGATCTTTGGTGCGATTTTTTTGCGAATTCGGCCGATAAAAACTTCGATTGTGTTGGAGTCACGATCAAAGTCTTGTTTGTAAATGTGCTCGACGAGTTCGGTTCGAGAAATCACTTTTTCCGGGTTATGCATAAAGTAAGCGACCACTTTATACTCTAGCGCCGTCAAGCTTACCGCTTGCCCTTGCCACATGACTTTAGAAGTGCGTGTATCCAAGCTCAAGTCGCCAATTTGCATCACAGGAGAGGCATTACCAGAGGCTCTTCGCAGCTGTGCACGAATACGAGCGATAAGCTCAACCATTTCAAATGGTTTAGTTAGGTAATCGTCTGCACCTGCGTTTAAGCCTTCAACTCGCTGCGTTAGGGTGTCGCGAGCGCTTAGAATCACGACAGGAGTATTAATGTTTTCATCTCTGATGCCTTTTAGGACGGTAAGACCATCCAGTTTTGGCAAGCCGAGGTCGAGAACAATGGCGTCCCATTCTTCCGAAGTCGCGCGATACAGAGCGTCTATGCCATCTTGGGACAATTCTGGTACCCAGCCGGTACTTTCTAATGTTTCGATGATTTGCTCGCCTAAACGAGGATCATCTTCAACAACAAGTATTTTCATATTGATGATTCTTATTATGTTTGGATTTTTATCGAAGTAAGTTACGCATCGTGTCTGGATTACGCATTAGACAAGTTTAGTTGTTTTGCGGCTTTAACGCTTTGTTAAAGCTGCGACCTTTGATCTCAAGCATTTCCAGCGTGGCGGCGTCGTACTCAACTTTCAGGACGCTATTGTTGTACAGAATTTTCAATTCATACACCCAAGCATCATCATCTTCTTCAAGCTCGACCTTGATGATGCGGCCGTATAAGTCGTTTTCTACTGCGGCGTAAAGTTCCGAAAATGGTCGTATATATCCTTGTTGAACCGCGCGGTAGACCTCATCTTGATCTTCATCGAATTCGATGCGTGTTCCTGGCTTTTCGACATCTTGCACGATGGCGTGGCCATTTTGTGATGTGTACTCGTTGTCATGCTTGGCAAAACTTGGTGCACACATGAATGTCGCAATAAGGCCGAAAAGTAACGCAGAATGTAGAGAAGTCGTTGCTTTATACATAGTCAAACCTTTTCTGGAGCGTTAGCCGCAGTATATCGGATATAGATGAACAGAGAGTGAATCAGCTAATTAAGTTTTGCCATGTGTTGTGGATGTTATTTCAACTCATCTTCAAAAATTTTATCTCGCAGCTTCCAAAAGCGACCAGATTTTCTAGCAATAACAAACTGAGGTAAACGGAAACGATGTTGATTGGCAACAACACGTGTCGGTGAAGCCTCTTCAAAAGGGCGATGCTTGTCTGCTAAGTGGGGGCGTACGAACTGATCTTTAAACGTTTGTTTTTGTTTTTTGGTACTCAATGACCAAAACTCATGAACTAACGCATTGCCTTCGCCTTGGTATGGTTCACCAGAATACGTCACTTTTAGCTGAGATTTACCATCACTGGACTTAAATACAGATAGGTCCATTTCTGTGCATTCAAAGATTAATGCATCTTTGAGATTAAGGGCTTCTTTTAGCTTTTTATCTGGGTCTACGAGCGTCGCATCACACTCATGACAAATTCGTGCAGCGATATCGTTGTCCGCACCACATTCACCGCAGTATTTGGCACGAAAACGGTAGCCACAGTGTTCACGTTCGCCTGTGTCTTCATCTTCAAAGTAACCTTGGCAACGTCTGCCAAAATGTTCAACCAAGAAACCGTTACTATCCAACTTACCCCAGAAGTTGTTATTGAATCCGCAAGCCGGGCAAGGAATCGTGATAATTTCACTGTCAGAGTCTGGTTTGGGATCACCGACTTCAGGTTGGTATAAATCGTAGCTGTTGCCTGCGTAATCAAGCACTAAACATTCTGATTTTCCGTCTGATAAGCGTAATCCTCGTCCTACTATCTGTTGGTACAGACTGACTGACTCTGTTGGTCGCAAAATCGCGATTAAATCGACATGCGGCGCATCAAACCCGGTTGTCAGTACCGAAACATTGACCAAGTATTTTATTTGACGATTCTTGAACGCTTGGATGATCGCATCGCGCTCCGGCGTAGGTGTATCACCAATGACGATTTCAGTTTCGCCTTCTGGCAATAAACCGTGTATCTCCTGTGCGTGTCGAACAGTTGCAGCGAAGATCATGACACCTTGACGTTCTTTCGCATATTGCATGATTTGCTCAACAATTTGTGGAGTCGCACGTTTGGCTTTATCGATCACCATGTCCATTTCTGCTTCTTTGTAGCGTCCGGTGTTAGCGGGCTTCAGCTGAGAGAAGTCGTAAGACAAAACGGGCGCATCCATCATGCGGGCTGGAGTGAGGAAGTTTTCGTCGAGCAAGTAACGGATCGGCAGTTCGAAAATACAATCGCGGAAGAATCGAGGCTCTTCGGTTCGCACTTGACCTCGGGTGTGATACTGATAAATCCAGCCCATTCCTAAACGATAGGGCGTTGCAGTTAGTCCTAGCACCTTAATGCCAGGGTTCAGTTCTCGTAAGTGAGTAATAACTTTTTGGTAGCTGCTGTTTTTGTCATCTGGCACACGATGGCACTCATCAATAACGAGCAGAGAAAACTGGTTTTTGAACGAATCTAAGTTACGTACGACCGATTGAACCGAAGCAAACACGACTTGCTGGTCAGTTTCTTTTCGTCCCAATCCTGCTGAGAAGATGGAACCTTTTAAACCATAACCTTCATACTTTGCGTGGTTTTGCTCGACCAGTTCTTTTACGTGGGCGAGGACTAACACTCGTCCTTTCGCAAGGCGAGCAAGTTCTGCGATCACCAAGCTTTTTCCTGCACCGGTTGGCAGCACGATCACTGCTGGTGTCGAGTGTTTACGAAAGTAATGAATAACGGCTTTAACCGAGTCGGCTTGATAAGGACGAAGTGTGTACATGAAAATATGTGAAATTGCTCAACTATTCGAACGAGGAACGCTATAATACCTGACTTTTATACCCAAGTGACCTTTAAACCAAGATTTAGAGATCACTTGGGTATAATTCAATGAGGTA
This sequence comes from Vibrio sp. Vb1554, assembly GCF_033344235.1. NCBI lineage: Bacteria > Pseudomonadati > Pseudomonadota > Gammaproteobacteria > Vibrionales > Vibrionaceae > Vibrio > Vibrio sp. Vb1554. Next base: position 61,000 of record NZ_JAWPOJ010000005.1, read on the forward strand.
TTCATGCGTTTAGATAAATATTTGTGTGACGCTCTGGGTGCAACACGCAAACAGGCAACAAAGATCATCAAAAGTGGAGACATCACCGTAGACAGTGAGGTTCAAAAAAGTGGTGCATTTAAAGTACCTGAAGGTGCGGAAGTGATGTGGGAAGACCGTGTTATTGGTGCTCCTGGTCCTCGTTACATTATGTTGTATAAGCCTGCTGACTTTGTTTGTTCACATGAAGATGGCTACAACCAAACTGCATTCGCATTGCTTGATGAGCCTAAAATTGAAAACCTTCACTTTGCGGGCCGATTAGATGTCGACACAACTGGTTTAGTGTTGATTACGGATGATGGTAAGTGGTCTCACCGTATTACCTCACCTAAGCATAAGTGTGAGAAAACGTACCGTGTTTGGCTCGTCGATGCTATTCAGCCAGATTACGCGGAAAAGCTCGAACAAGGCATCATTTTGCGCAATGAATCAGAAGCAACATTGCCCGCTCGTTTGGAAATCGTGAACGAGGCCGAGAATGAAGTATTCTTAACTATCGTGGAAGGTAAGTATCACCAAGTGAAACGTATGTTCGCGGCGTTAGGAAATAAAGTTGAGTACTTACATCGTGAGCGTATTGGTTCTATCGAACTTGATGAGGCACTAGAACCAGGTGATTATCGCTACCTCACGCAAGAAGAAATTGATTCTATTTGGAATTAATTGTCGGCATGGGAAATTCTTTAGTTCCTAATAGGAACTAGTCTTTTGGTAGGAATTGGCTCAAAATAAATTTTCCTACCAAAATTAGTGCCTAGACAATTCCGGTGTGCTTACTCATCTCAGTGATATGCCTTTGCATTTAGCTGATGCATGCATACTCTTATTGCAAAGCCTTCGGCTACGGTGAATGGAATGATGGTGTCAACGCCATCATTTTTACTGCATTGTGTTTGTTTCCCATAAACACATTTCGCTTTCACATGCTTTTCTATGTCGAGTTCGTCAAGGTCACACCTTGGTACATATTTGCCCTTATGATTCTCGAACGTTGGATAGAACAGGTTTTTGGCTTCTACATTCAGCGATATGAGAACTTCCGTTATTTTCACTTTGTTCTGCAAGTATTGACGGTAGGGCTCCAACAAGAGGTAAAAGAATGACAGAAAAAGCTCAAAGTGCTCCGCAATCCCAAATCAGTTTTCTATTGTTTCTGGTACTAGGAGCGATTGGTGCTTTGACGCCTTTGGCGATCGATATGTATTTGCCTGCGATGCCAACAATTGCGAAAGATTTGGGGGTCGCGCCTGGCGCGGTTCAGATTACGTTGACGGCTTATACCGCGGGTTTTGCGATCGGCCAGTTAATTCACGGGCCGCTTGCCGATAGCTTTGGTCGCAGACCTGTGTTGATTTTAGGCGTACTTTTCTTCGGCTTGGCTGCTGTTGTGAGTGCGACAACAAATGGCATTGATGCGCTGACCTATGTACGTACGGCACAAGGTTTTGCTGGCGCGGCAGCGGCGGTCATTATCCAAGCTGTCGTGCGTGACATGTTTGACCGTGAAGACTTTGCACGCGCAATGTCCTTCGTTACTCTGGTCATTACTATTGCGCCGTTGGTGGCACCGATGATCGGTGGCCATCTCGCGATTTGGTTTGGTTGGCGTTCCATTTTTTGGGTACTAGCTATTTTCGCTGTAGTTGTGATTTTTCTCGTACTTTGGAAAATCCCTGAAACGTTACAGCCTGAAAATTGTCAGCCTCTTCGTTTCCGCACGACGCTGAGAAACTACGCCAGATTATGCTCCAATCCTGAAGCGATCGGTTTGATGCTCTCAGGTGCGTTTTCATTTTCCGGAATGTTTGCATTTTTGACGGCGGGTTCTTTTGTTTATATTGATTTATATGGTGTTCGACCAGACCACTTTGGTTACCTATTTGGTTTGAACATTGTGGCGATGATCATCATGACCAGTATTAATGGTCGCTTGGTGAAGAAAGTTGGTTCCCATGCCATGCTTCGTTTTGGGTTGTTCGTGCAACTTTTGGCGGGGATTGGTTTATTCGTAAGTTGGTTAATGGACTTCGGATTATGGGGCATTGTACCTTTTGTTGTGCTGTTTATCGGTACATTGTCGACGATAGGTAGTAACGCGATGGCGCTGCTTTTAAGTGGTTACCCATCAATGGCGGGTACGGCGTCGTCTCTAGCGGGGACATTAAGATTCGGTATCGGTTCATTGGTTGGTGCGCTGGTGGCATCACTGCCCGGGAATGTTGCTTGGCCGATGATCATCGTAATGTTTGCTTGTTCTGTGCTTTCAGCACTGTTTTATTGGACTTTAGGAAGAAAGGCGTAATGTCGAATTACACCAAAGAAATTCAAAACTTGGTTAACTCAGCACTTGAAGAGTTAGATCAAGAGCATCGCTCAGGTAAGTTAGCCAATGCCCCTGTTGCGAATAACCATTATTTAGTGCGTTGGGTAACAAAGGCGCTAAAATCACAACGTTTCGGACGTACGGTAGGCGATGACTTAACGCGTTGGCAAAAAGCAGGTCGCTCAAAGGGGAACGATGCTGGTTTGTTGTTTATCTTTAAACGTATTTCTTCTTTTTATGCGCAATTCTTCCCTGAAGGTGAAGACTCCAAAGTGTTCAAAGATTCAGATATTGAGTCTTTTCTTGATTTGATGGAGCAAGCAGGCTGGGAAGTCTCAACATCTGAGCAACTGATTGGGTGCGGCAAAGTACAAATCTTCACTGAAGGTCAAAACTCTTTAGCGTTATGTGCAGACCAATGCGAAAGCTGTTTTGATGGCGAGTTGCTCGTAAAGCCAATGAGTTGGTTTGTGCGTGGCAATCATGCTGAGTTTGTTGAGAAAGCAGCGCAAGCGGGCTTTATGGTTCATAAGGTAACAGACTACAAATCGATGGTGAAATACCATGGCGAGTACCTTATTTTTCCAGCAAACGAAGGCAACCAGTTAGCCGAAATTCCACTCTCGTTCAAAGCTGACTAAAGTGACATTTTGAGTGTTTAGAAGCCCCTGTTATTGGGGCTTTTTGTTTTCTAAACGGTTTGCTTCTTTCGCGATGGCTTTGACCATGCCTTTAAATATGAAAAGATGGGCTGGCATCATTGCAAACCAATAAAGCAGCCCAAGAAACCCTTGCGGGTGCCACCAGGCGGTAATATCCAGCTCTCGTTCGTCACCGAGATCTTTGATGGTAATTTCTAAACGCCCAAGGCCTGGGCCTTTCATACCAAAAAACAGTGAAAGAAACTGATTATTATCGCAGCGAATCACTTTCCAAGAGTCAATAAAATCACCGACTTTAAGCTCTGGTCCAGGAGGAGAAACGCGAATCGGTTTTCCGCCACCAAAAAAGATATCGAGCCATTCACGTGTACGCCACAAGATGTTGGCAAAGTAATAGCCTTTTTCGCGACTCCCGATCTTTTGCGCCACTTTCCATAATGCCGCAGCGGAGGCATGAGTTTTAATGCTCGCTCCAGCTTGTTTTGGGTAATAGCCATATCCTGGTTGCCATCGACGAAGCGCTGCGGGTTCAAACCCCCAGACATTACTGCGTACAAATGTGCCTTCATCTTGAATGGTATCAGTTACCGCTTGCTCGTAGCTGATCAGCGTTTGAGGAAATCGTTCTTCAATCGCTTTGGAGTTTGCAATGTAGTCGTGCTCTAAGCCCGCAAGTAATGCTTTACCGATACTAGTTGGCACTGAGGTAACTAAACCTAGCCAGTACGATGCCATTTTCGGAGTAAGTAGCGGGGTCGACCACAGTCGATACGGCTTGTTCGTGATTCGGCAAATGACTTTGAACTGTTCGCGGTAGCTAAGTGTATCTGGCCCACCAACTTCATAAATTTGACTTTCTTCTGGAGAGGGGGCTTCTGCTAACTTCAACAAATAGTGGTTGAGATTGGGCAAGGCAATAGGGTTCGCTTTTGAGTCGACCCATTTAGGCGCGATCAAAATAGGTAAGTTGTAGACAAAGTCACGCATGATTTCGAAAGCAGCAGAGCCGGGGCCGATGATAACGCCTGCACGCAATTCAGTTACTGGAATACCAGACTGTCGAATTATTTTTCCCGTGGCTTTACGAGCGGCTAAATGGCGAGAGTTTCCGGTTTGAGGTTGAATAGCGCTCAAATAGATAACATGCTCGACGGAGCTTTGTTCCAACGCATATTTGAAGTTCAAAGCAAGGTTTAGTTCGTACTCAACAAAGTCATCACCTTGAGCCATCCCGTGCACGAGAAAAAAGACTAAATCAAAATCGTTCACTACAGCCTTCGTGGTCTCTGCGTCAGCCAAGTCGAGATACCTTAACGTTAAATTAGGGTGAGGCTGAGTTCTTGACTCTAAATAATCAATATGTCGCGCCGCTGCTGTGACGGCGTAACCTTTATCTAAAAGTAACGGAAGAAGTTGAGAGCCAATGTAACCCGAGGCGCCTAGCACCAACACCTTTTTCATTATCTGTCCTTTTATCGTTGGTGGAATAAACACCACAGAGTATAATCATGAGACACTTTCCCCATTCTATCAATAAGTTGTCGTTGGAGCGCTTGTGACTTTTCTTTCTCAACTCTCAATACACGTAGATAAAGCATTCTTACGTCGTTTATTTGCAATCGCGTTACCAATTACACTGCAAAGCATGATGTTTTCTAGCAGAAGCCTCGTCGATGTTCTTATGCTTGGTCAACTTGGTGAAGCTGAAATTGCCGCTGTTGGAGTTGCTGCGCGCGCGACTTTCGTCACCACCATCATGTTAGTTGGGGTGACAACGGGCGGTGCGTTGTTAACCGCTCAATATTGGGGGGCTGGCGATAAAGTTGGGGTGCGTCGCAGTACCGCTTTAACATGGATGATCGCAATGATGTTTGCTGCGATTGCTGTTGCTTTGTTTGTTGTTTTTCCACAACTCATCATGAGCTTGACTACCGATTCACAAGAAGTGATTGAGCTAGGGGCCAGCTATCTCATTATTTCGTCGGTTAGCATGTTTGCTGTTGCATGTGTGGCCAGTATGTCGGTGGGCCTAAGGGCGATGCACCAACCAGGCCTAAGCACTTTTTTTAGTGGTATAGGCATTTTATCTAATGTGTTTCTTAACTGGGTTTTAATTTTTGGTCAATTAGGCTTTCCTGCTCTGGGTATTACGGGAGCAGCGATCGCAACGGTAATCAGTGGCGCGATCGAAGTAGGTTGCTTGTTTGGTTATCTATGGTTGAAAAAGCACATAATCGCATTTGGTTGGGATGATATACGCGCAGGATTGGTCTTAGATAAAATTACGCGTTTCTTGAGCCTCTCTTTGCCCACCACATTTAACTTCTTGGCGTGGGCTGGTGGGCTGTTTGCTTATCACGCCATCATGGGGCAAGCAGGTGTACAAGGTTTGGCGGCACTTTCCGTAATGACACCTGTTGAGTCGATCGCATTGGCGATGATGATTGGTTTATCGAATGCGGCTGCAGTTCTAGTCGGGAACCAGCTCGGCGCTCGTAATTTTGAACCCGTTTATTATCAAGCATGGGCTACGGTCATTTTGAATGTGCTTATCGCATTTGTGGTCGCCGTCTTGTTGATAGTGTCAAATCAATGGATCCTTAATGCGTTTAGTGCACTGACAACAGACACTCGCGAGCTAGCTGAACAGTTTATGGTGATTCTTGCGTTGGGTGTTGTGCTACGCTCGGTGCCGATGATGGCGATTGTTGGTGTATTACGTGCGGGCGGTGATGTTAAGTTTTGTTTGTATCAAGACATCTTGGCACAGTGGGTGATCGGGATTCCACTCGCAGCATTTGCAGCGATTTATCTCAATTGGGATCCACAATGGGTTTACTTACTCTTTTTGACGGAAGAAGTTGTGAAGGGGGCGATTTGCTTGCCAAGAATGGTTAGCCGAAAATGGATGAGAAACCTGATTGGCCAGTAAAGAGGAACAGAGTTTATTTTGGCTGCAAAAATCTGCTCAAAACGTCAACAAAATTAGCAACAGAAAGTGAATCGAGTTGCATTTGTACTTCCATAGTGTGATCAAGCATTCAAAATACTTTCTACTAACAGGATTTTAGTGTAGATTCTGATCCCAATTTTTAAACACCATCCGAGCGGCATAATCAATGTTAAAACTGTCAGACCTATGTAAAGGCTATGTAGACGGGGGAGAGTTTCACCCTGTATTACAAGGGGCAGAATTAACATTGCAGCAAGGTGACCAAGTCGCTCTGATGGGAGAAAGTGGTTCGGGTAAAAGTACTCTGCTGAATTTAATCGCCGGATTAGATACTGCCGACTCTGGTGAAGTGCAGTTTCCAAATTTTGCTATGCATGAAGCACCGGAGCATTTAAGAACCCTTTATCGCCGCAACAATATTGGTAATATCTTCCAACAATTCAACCTGCTTCCTACACTTAATATTGCCGACAATATTCGTTTTTGTCGTCAGTTAAAAGGTCTGCCGGAAGATAAAGAGTTGTGGCGTCAAATTCTTTCTGCTTTGGACTTAATGCCATTGCTAGGACGTTATCCGGAAGAGGCGTCTGGTGGTCAGCAACAACGTGCGGCGATTGCTCGCGCCCTTTATATGGAACCCAAAATCCTGCTTGCTGATGAGCCAACTGGTAGCCTAGACGAGCGAAACGCAGAAGCAGTAATGCGCTTATTAACGAGTCTCGCTCGCCAATTGGAGTGTACTTTGCTGTTAGTGACGCACAGTGAAAAAGTGGCCGCCCATATGGAAGGAAAGATTCGACTTCAAGGAGGGCAGTTACATGTTATGGCCCGTAGTTAAGGCACTACTCGGTCATTACCGTCGTTACCCTCTACAAATTATTCTTGTCTGGCTGGGATTAACTTTAGGCGTGTCCCTCCTTGTTGGTGTTACTTCTATCAACCAGCATGCAAAACAAAGTTATGCTACTGGGGAAAAGCTTTTCTCCAATCCTTTGCCATACCGAATCCGAACGAAGCACTCTGCCAATAAAATTCCTCAAGGTTTCTATATTCAGTTACGTCGAGCTGGGTTTAACCAATGTGCACCGTTTGACGTGCTTCATCTAGATGCCAAGACCGATATGAGCCTGATGTTGGTGGGGATAGATCCTGTCGCGATGATCCCACTACAACAAGGAAAATCGCTAGGTGAGATGCCTGTTTTATCACTAATGAAGCCTCCTTATCCTATTCTTGTTAGTCAAGATTTGGCCGCTTACATGAGTTGGCAGGATGGGGACTTCATTGAGATGAATGACGGAAGCCGTCTTGGGCCTATTCAAGTAGATAAGGACAAGATGCTTTCGGGTACTCGGCTGGTTACTGATATATCGTTGTTGCGTATGCTCAAGCGGAGCTCAGGTTTGTCTGCGATTTCTTGTGGTGAAATGCCAGAGGAAAAGCTAATAGCACTGAAAAACATGCTGCCAAACGGAATGACGCTCGTTAGGAATACGCGTACAGAGCTTGAGTCGCTAACTAACGCATTCCATATGAATCTCACCGCGATGGGAATGCTGTCGTTTTTGGTCGGGTTGTTTATTTTTTATCAAGCGATGTCTCTGTCTTTCATCCAGCGACAACGTTTGGTCGGTATTTTGAGACAGACTGGTGTTAACGGAACACAGTTAGCGCAAGCTTTATTACTAGAGTTGTCTTTGCTCGTCTTTATTGCGTGGGCGTGTGGTAACTTTTTTGGCTTGATCTTAGCAAATGAACTTATCCCAGCAGTGTCTTCGAGCCTGAGTGATTTGTATGATGCCAACGTAGGCTTAACCATAGGATGGTCATGGCAATCTAGCTTATACAGTCTAATCATGGCAGCGATGGGTGCGTTGATATCGTGTCTGTGGCCATTAATCCGTTTGTTGAAGTCACAACCAATCCGCCTTTCTTCTCGACTGTCGCTAATGCGATTTGCTGGAAGAGAGTTCTCTTGGCAGGCGCTTGCGGCATGTGCGTTTTGTGTCGCTGCAATAGCGGTATATCAGGCGCCGAAAACACAAGAAACCGGCTTTGCTATTATTGCTCTGATGTTGGTTAGTGTGGCGTTGTTTATGCCATTTATTATGTGGCATATGTTCCAAAGTTTTTCTTATACCATGCGATGGGTTCGTGTCCGTTGGTTTTTTGCTGATGCAGCAGCCAGCATGAGCTATCGCGGTGTGGCTACGATGGCGTTTATGTTAGCGCTGGCGGCAAACATTGGTGTAGAAACAATGGTCGGAAGCTTTCGAGATACAACCGATAAGTGGCTAAATCAGCGATTAGCGGCTGATGTGTACATCTATCCGACCAACAATTCAGCCGCTAGGATGAGCGCATGGCTCCAGAATCAGCCAGAGGTGAACTCGGTTTGGTGGCGCTGGGAAAAAGATATGCCGACCGAGCATGGTGCTCTGCAAGTTGTGAGTACGGGCTCTTCTGAAGGTGAGTTAGACTCACTTACCGTCAAGTTAGGTGTCCCAAATTACTGGTATCAACTGCACGCTACCAAGAGCTTAATGGTCAGTGAGTCGATGGCCTTGAAGCTGGATATCCGCCCTGGCGATTTCATTAACTTGCAAGAACCGCTTGGTGGTGACTGGCAAGTCGTAGGCGTTTACTACGATTATGGAAACCCATATAACCAGGTGATGATGTCGCACCGGAATTGGCTGTATGCATTTGCAGGTACGGGTAATGTTGGTCTTGGCGTAGTATTAAAAGATAACGTCAATGGAGAAGGGCTGAAAAATCGCTTAGAGAATGTATTCCGTCTCCAGCAAGATCGTGTGTTTGATAACGGTAATATTTATAGCCAAGCAATGAGAGTGTTTGATCATACCTTTGCGATAGCAGGAACCTTGGGCAATATCACGCTGATTATTGCAGTGTTTGGTTTATTCTTTGCGACGTTGGCAGGAGAACTTTCACGGCAGCGGCATTTTTCCTTATTAAGGTGCATGGGTGTGTCCGGAAAAGAACTTGTCGTATTAGGTGGTTTGCAGCTATTCGTCTTCGGAGCCATTTCTGCGATTATTGCAGTGCCGCTCGGCTTGGCGCTCGCACATTTGATCGTTGATATTATCATTAAGCAATCATTTGGCTGGTCTCTAGAGCTTCAAACGATTCCATGGGAGTATGCTCAAACCATTGCTTGGGCGATGCTTGCCATCATGGTTGCTGGCGCATTGCCAGTTATTAGAATGATCAAAAGTACACCGATGAAGTCATTAAGGGACGCGTTGTAATGAAAAAAATGGGCTCTAAAAAACGCTTGTTGGTTTCAACGCTCATTGTTGTTACGTTCGCTTTTCTGACTGGGGCTGCTTTTTACTCAACTTTTTGGTTAGAGGCGACAGCAACACGAGAAAGCGAACTTGATTCTATCTTAACGCGTGAAAATCAAACGATTTTCGAGCCTGTACTACCTAATGAGCATGTCTCTTTACCCTCAGACTTTCGCTTTCATCCCGAGTATCAGCATGAATGGTGGCACTACTTTGCGAAGCTAAAAGATGAGCAAGGCAAGATCTACAATGTTCAATGGAGCTATTTCAGGGTTGCGACGGACGAGCGAGAAACCAGCGGTTGGCAGAACCCTCAATTGTACATTTCACATGTTGTCGTCAGTCATGGCTCGCATGTATGGAAAGAGCAACGGGTAGCTAGAGGTGGGATAGGCCAAGCTGGTATGATCAATCGTCCTTTCAGGTTATGGATTGATAATTGGACTTGGCGATCACTCGGTGCGACGCCTTTCCCGGGCAACTTGAATGTGAATACTGATACGTTTGGACTTGAGCTCAATACCATGACAAGCGGCCCCTTTGTGGTGAATGGAGACAAAGGCTTCCAAGTTAAACATGCGTTGCAATCTGTTGCTTCTTTTAGCTTCAGTGCTCCATTTTTAAAAGTAAAAGGCAGCTTAAGCTTAAATGGTAAGCGATTCTCAGTGACGGGTTCTGCATGGGCGCAAAAAGAATGGGGCAGCGGCTTAATTGGTGAGGGGCAACAAGGCTGGGATTGGTTTGTTTTCAATTTAGATGATGGTCGAGCATTAACTGTTAGCCGTTATCGTCACCATGGGCAAACACCGCACGTATTTGGCACGTTGTCGACACGCTCAGGTAAAGTCATCAACCTCTCAGACGATGATATCAGTATTAAACCAATGCAAGTGACCAGTTTATCCAATGGAAGAAGGTTACCTTTGCAGTGGATTATCAATATTCCGAAGCATCAAATTAATTTGACTACCCGCATTATCAAGTCAGATATGTGGCTACCCTTTGTAATACCTTACTGGGAAGGGCCTACTTTAGCTTCCGGCTCCAATGAGGCTTGGGGCTTTATGCAGCTGACAGGCTATTGAGTTGTGAAGAAAACCACCCCCTACGGGTGGTTTTTTGGTGCGCGAAGCTTCCTAGCTTTTTCTCAAAAGTACGGGGTTATCATGATGGTACAAGCCGTGTTATGCTGATTTTCTCATCATCTTGATAAATATTTGGTGCGACAAGTACAAATACGATCTCCGATCAAAATTGAGTGTCATGTTGGAAAATACGATGTATAGTAAACTTAACATCGAAAAAACCGAAGTTTATACTCTGAAGAAGCGATTATTCTAAAGTTTTCGACAGCTATACACTCTTATCACTCTTTGTTAATCGTTTATTAAGATAATAAATATAAGGACGAAACCATGAACGATGTCATTCGTGACTTTTTCAAAATGGAATCAGCAGGTGGTATTCTTCTCGTAATTGCAGCGGCAATTGCGATGACCATTGCTAACTCACCGCTGGGCGAAACTTATCAATCTGTACTGCATACTTATGTATTCGGTATGTCAGTTTCTCACTGGATTAATGACGGCCTAATGGCTGTTTTCTTCTTACTTATTGGCCTTGAAGTGAAGCGAGAGCTACTTGAAGGAGCGCTAAAATCAAAAGAAACCGCAATTTTCCCTGCGATTGCAGCGGTTGGTGGTATGTTAGCCCCTGCTCTTATTTACGTTGCGTTTAATGCTAACGACCCAGAGGCGGTTTCTGGCTGGGCCATTCCAGCTGCGACGGATATTGCATTTGCTCTAGGTATCATGGCGCTACTAGGTAAGCGTGTACCAGTAAGCCTTAAAGTATTTTTGTTAGCTCTCGCTATCATCGACGATTTAGGCGTGGTTGTTATTATTGCACTGTTTTACACAGGTGATCTTTCTAGCATGGCGCTGCTTGTTGGCTTCATCATGACTGGTGTCCTGTTCATGTTGAATGCGAAGGAAGTGACGAAACTGACGCCATACATGATAGTCGGCGCGATCTTATGGTTTGCGGTACTTAAATCTGGTGTTCACGCAACACTTGCAGGCGTAGTGATCGGCTTTGCTATTCCTCTTAAGGGTAAACAGGGCGAACATTCCCCACTTAAGCACATGGAGCATGCACTTCATCCATACGTGGCATTTGGTATCTTACCTCTATTCGCATTTGCAAATGCGGGGATTTCGCTAGAAGGCGTATCGATGTCAGGCCTAACTTCAATGCTGCCATTAGGTATTGCTTTGGGGCTACTGGTTGGTAAGCCTCTAGGTATCTTCACCTTTAGTTGGGCTGCTGTAAAAATGGGTGTAGCTAAGCTACCGGAAGGCATTAACTTCAAGCATATCTTTGCGGTATCTGTGTTGTGTGGTATCGGTTTTACAATGTCTATATTCATTTCCTCTTTAGCGTTTGGAAATGTAAGCCCTGAGTTTGATACCTATGCTCGACTAGGTATCTTAATGGGCTCGACGACAGCCGCGTTACTTGGCTACGCGTTACTGCACTTTTCTTTGCCTAAGAAAGCGCAAGCGTAAGATACACACTGTTTAGTAAAGCCTCCCATTCGGGAGGCTTTTTTATGTCTGCAGATCGGCACATCAACCACTTCAGGCTGGTTACTTTTGTGACCAGCTAAGGTCTAGCTTATGGAGTTGGGGCAAATCATCGAAAGAGGCGCTTGGCAAATCTATAGGCGAAAAAAAGCCCAGCCGAAAATTTGACTGGGCGGATACAAACATAGGAGTTAATAAGAAAAAAGCAGCAACGTAACAATTAGATGGAAACAAGTTTGACGGCCAGTGAAACTTCAAATGCCCTAACTGTTACGTATATTCAGACCGAGCCTTTTCCAAACAGTTCCATTTTTTTTCAAAAAATTTCTACTTAATGCTTTCTAGCTTCTTACACACCCGAAAGTAATAGAAAAATCGAGATGGATTACCAACTTGGTGAAGTGACTAACTTCGGTGTTTCTCATTTTATATCCCCTAGAACCGAAGATGTATTTCATACTCTCGTCGCTTACTCCGAGCCGTCAAGGCTATTGTTAGCGTTTCAATTGCGATGGTCTGAGAAATTTGATCGTTTTCTTCTGACAAGCTTCACTGGAGTATTCGATTGAATTTCAAAAGATTAGATCACACCTTTTACTGTCTGGTCAGACCAATTGGTTAAAGTGTGATGTTAATCATTTGTTAATCTTAAGTTTCGGGAGTATATTTTCAAACAGTTGTTTAATACGAGTGATTAAAATGGCCCCGAGAACATCAACAAAAGAAAAAATACTCGATGTCGCAGAAGGACTCTTTGCTGAACATGGCTTTAATGATACTTCGCTAAGAACGATAACAGGTAAAGCTAACGTTAACTTAGCATCGGTAAACTATCACTTTGGCGATAAAAAAACGCTGGTTAGAGCGGTTTTAGATAGGTATTTAGAAGCACTAATGCCGAGCATTAAGACTTCATTAATTGAGTTAAACACGCGCGATAGCTACAACATGGACGATGTCTTTGAGTCATTGCGATTACCTTTACGTACATTAAATGATGTACGCCCAAATGGTACTGCGCTATTTATGTTGTTAATTGGCCGCGGTTATACAGACGTTCAAGGTCATCTACGCTGGTTCATTACCACCAGATACGAAGAGGTACTGAACCTTTTCACTTTCTCGATAATGAAGGCGAACCCGGAACTATGTGAAGAACAGTTGTTTTGGCGACTGCACTTCACGTTAGGAACCTGTGTATTTACGATGGCTTCAAGCCAAGCTCTTTCGGAGCTGGCAGAAAGTAAGTTTGAAAAGGAAGTCGATGTGAAATCTGTCGTAGATTTACTGATTCCATATTTGTCAGCAGGAATGTCAGCAAAGCAGTTGGCATAAGACAAATAAGAAAGTTAAACCAATAATAAGATTATACCCCGAGCGGTTACGTGAACAAAAGGATCTGAACTATGAGCTCTCTACGAAGAAAATGGATTAGTGACCCGGCTTTTAAAGTGTTCAAAAAAGTATTGCCACCTCTGTCTAGCACAGAGAAAGAGGCGATGGAAGCGGGTAGTGTATGGTGGGATGCCGAACTATTCTCAGGCAAGCCAAACTTCACAACATTGCATCATTATCCAACGCCTACACTGACGGCAGAAGAGCAGTCATTTATGGATAATGAGCTTGAAACTCTGCTAAAAATGCTTGATGACCAGAAGATTGTCAAAGAAGACAGGGATTTACCGCCTGAAGTATGGGAGTACCTACGTAAAGAGCGATTTTTCTCTTTGATCATCTCGAAAGCATATGGTGGTCGTGAATTTTCCGCTTTGGCGAACTCAACCATTGTTTCTCGTATTGCGACTCGAAGTATCAGTACCGCGGTATCGGTAATGGTACCGAACTCTCTTGGTCCTGGTGAGCTGCTATCGCACTATGGTACGCAAGAGCAAAAAGATTACTGGTTGCCTCGTTTAGCTGATGGTACAGACATCCCTTGTTTCGCCCTAACTGGCCCTGAAGCGGGTTCTGATGCGGGTGGCATACCTGATCAAGGCGTGGTTTGTTACGGCACCCATGAAGGCAAAGAAGTGCTTGGCGTGCGAGTTAGTTGGAATAAACGCTACATCACGCTTGCGCCAGTTGCGACAGTGCTCGGGTTAGCATTTAAACTGCAGGATCCTGAAGGGCTACTTGGTGACAAGAAAGAGGTTGGCATTACATGTGCGTTGATTCCCGCTGACCATGAAGGTGTCGAGATAGGCGAACGCCATGATCCTCTGGGGTCTGCGTTTATGAATGGTCCTACTCGTGGTGAAGATGTCTTCATCCCTATGGACTGGTTGATCGGTGGCGCTGATTATGCAGGTAAAGGTTGGCGTATGCTGGTTGAGTGTCTTTCTGCTGGTCGCGGTATCTCTCTCCCAGCGCTTGGCACAGCGATTGGTCACCTTACTACACGTACAACAGGTGCTTATGCTTACGTGCGTAAACAGTTTGGAATGTCGATCGGTAAGTTTGAAGGTGTTGCAGAAGCAATGGGGCGCATTGGTGGTCTTACTTACCTACTAGAAGCGACGCGTACGCTAACGACGACTTCTCTCGATATGAAAGAAAAACCTGGGATTGTAACCGCGATTGCCAAGTACCACATGACGGAAATCGCGCGTACCATTCTAAATGATTCGTTTGATATCCATGCGGGTCGTGCGATTCAAGATGGTCCAATGAACTATCTTGCTAAACATTACCTTGGTATCCCGGTTGCTATCACTGTTGAAGGCGCGAATATTCTGACTCGTAACCTGATGATTTTTGGTCAAGGTGCGACTCGATGTCACCCATATGTTCTAAAAGAAATGGAAGCTGCGGCGAATCCAGATTCTGAACAAGGTGCGAAAGAATTTGACAACTTACTCTTTAAACACATCAAGCACGCTCTCGGTAATACATTCGGTGCATTTGGTGCAGCACTAACTGGTTCTCGATTTGTTAACGCGCACATGAGTGGCCCAACGCAGCAATACTACAAAGACATTACTCGTCTCAGTCGTGCACTTGCAGTAAGTGCAGACTTTGCGATGTTAACCTTAGGTGGAGACTTGAAGCGTAAAGAAATGATCTCAGCACGTTTGGGTGATGGATTAAGCTATCTATACATGGCATCTGCTGCCTTGAAAAAGTATGAAGATGAAGGCCGTCAACAAGGCGATCTAGACTTCGTTCATTACGCTGTTCAACACTGTTTGTATAACGCTTCTAAGTCATTAAATGAGGCTTACACCAACTTCCCTGTGAAATACGTTGGCGGTGTGCTTAAGGGGCTATTGTTCCCGCTTGGTAATCATTTCAATAAGCCAAGTGATGAGCTGTGTGTGAATTTGGCTGAAGCGATGATGACACCAGGCGCGCAACGTGATCGCCTCACGCATCTGTGCTACATCGGAAAATCAGAGGATGACAGCGTAGGCTTAATGGAGAATGCATTCCTTGCAATGTACGACATTAAACCTTTGGAGCGTAAACTTATGAAGGCTGCGAAGGATGGTAAAGTGGCTCGTAAAGGTCTGCTGCATGACCGTTTGCAGCAAGCATTTGAAGCAGGCGTGTTAACTGAGCAAGAAATTGATCAAATCATGGCTGCAGATAAATTGCGCTACAAGGCGATTCAAGTTGACCACTTTAGTCATGACTTTTCTGAAGTGCGAACTCATAGCCCAAAAAAGTCGCAGTTGAATCCGGCGGCATAATAGACAACTAATGTTAAGAAAAGCACCTCAATGAGGTGCTTTTTTGTATTCTTGGGGAGTGGATGGTGGGATAGTGCTCCAACCACTTGCCTTTTAAGAGCATTTTTACAGAAATTAGATGCGAAATCCCAACGAAACTTTTATCCTAACAAGGTTTTTTAAAGGAAGTTGAATATGATCATCAAACCTAGAATTCGTGGATTTATCTGTACTACAACGCACCCTGTTGGTTGTGAAGCTAACGTAAAAGAACAAATTGCGTACACCAAAGCGCAAGGTCCAATCAAAAACGCACCTAAGCGTGTTCTTGTTGTTGGTGCATCAAGTGGCTACGGTCTATCTTCTCGTATCGCTGCGGCATTTGGTGGCGGTGCATCAACTATCGGTGTTTTCTTCGAAAAAGAAGGTACTGAGAAGAAACCAGGTACAGCAGGTTTTTACAATGCCGCTGCTTTTGAAAAGCTAGCGCGTGAAGAAGGTCTGTACGCAAAAAGCTTAAACGGCGACGCTTTCTCAAATGAAGCGAAACAGAAAACTATCGAGCTCATCAAAGAAGACTTAGGTCAAATCGATATGGTGGTTTACTCACTGGCATCTCCAGTACGTAAAATGCCAGAAACTGGTGAATTAGTTCGTTCATCTCTTAAACCTATCGGTGAAACTTACACATCAACGGCTGTTGATACCAACAAAGATGTGATCATCGAAGCTAGCGTTGAGCCTGCAACAGAAGAAGAAATCAAAGACACTGTCACTGTAATGGGCGGTGAAGATTGGGAACTTTGGATCAATGCGTTGTCTGATGCTGGTGTTCTTGCTGAAGGTTGTAAGACCGTCGCGTATAGCTACATTGGTACTGAGCTAACTTGGCCAATTTATTGGGATGGTGCACTAGGTAAAGCAAAAATGGACCTAGACCGTGCAGCGAAAGCGCTAAACGACAAGTTAGCAGTAACAGGTGGTAGTGCCAATGTTGCGGTACTTAAATCTGTTGTAACTCAGGCGAGTTCTGCAATTCCTGTTATGCCACTGTACATCGCAATGGTAT
Organism: Vibrio sp. Vb1554; assembly: GCF_033344235.1. Lineage (NCBI taxonomy): Bacteria > Pseudomonadati > Pseudomonadota > Gammaproteobacteria > Vibrionales > Vibrionaceae > Vibrio > Vibrio sp. Vb1554. Next base: position 77,613 of record NZ_JAWPOJ010000005.1, read on the forward strand.
TCAAGAAAATGCGCGAAGAAGGTGTACACGAAGGTTGTATGGAACAAATCTACCGTATGTTCAGCCAACGTCTATACAAAGAAGACGGTAGCGCGGCAGAAGTTGATGAGATGAACCGCCTACGTCTGGATGACTGGGAACTTCGTGACGACATTCAGCAGCACTGTCGTGAGCTATGGCCTCAAATTACGACTGAGAACCTAAAAGAGCTGACTGACTACGTTGAGTACAAAGAAGAGTTCTTGAAACTATTTGGTTTCGGCGTTGAAGGCGTAGATTACGAAGCGGATGTGAATCCAGCAGTTGAAGCAGACTTCATTCAAATCTAATCGAATCACAGACTAGATAACCAATAAACAAAAGGCGCTCATTGAGCGCCTTTTTGTATTTCATAGTCAAAGTGAGTATTAACTTAGTATTATCAGAATCGTACCAGCTAGCGTCATTAAAATATTCGCAATCGCATAGGTACCCGCATAACCAAGGGCTGGGATGGTGGACTTAGCGTAGTCGTTAACGACATCCATAGCCGGAGCGCAAGTACGGGCGCCAATAATGGCACCGAAGAGCAGGGCACGGTTCATCTTGAGTACGTGTGCGCCAACTAAGTAAGCCAGAACTACAGGCACAACACTGACAATAAATGCCAAACCAATGACTTTTGGTCCTACTTGCGTTAGGTGCTCGAACATCTTTCCACCTGCACTTAGACCAATTCCGACCATAAAGAACATTAACCCTAGATCTTTGACCATATTCAGCGCCCCTTGTGGGACATAACCGAAAGTAGGGTGATTTGCTCGTAAGAAACCAAGCGTAATACCGGACAACAGAAGACCCACCGCATTACCCAAACTGAAAGACACCTGACCGAACGTCATTGTGATGAGGCCAAACAGAATACCCAAAATAAAGAAGCTACAAAAAGCGAGCAAATCGGCCATTTGACTGTGGATCGAGATGAAACCGATTTTTTCCGCCAGTCCATGTACTCGGCTTTTCTCGCCGCTCACTTGAAGGACGTCCCCTTTAGCGAGCACAATGTCTAAGTCCATAGGCATTTCAATCTGAGCGCGAACTACGCGGTTTAAGAAACAGCCAAACTCAGACAAATTCAAATCCGATAAACGCTTACCAGCGATTGCGTCACTTTTTACGACGATTTCTTCTTCAACGATGCGTAAATCAAGCAAGTTACGGTCGAATACTTCTTTACCATTACGGAAGCTAGGGTCTAAGCGAGCATGGCTGTCAGGGAAGCCAACCAGTGCAATTTCATCTCCCTCTTGCAAGATAGCATCACCATCTGGGTGGGCGAGAATACCATTTCGGCGGATTCGTTCAATGTAACAGCCAGTTTGACGATAAATACCCAGTTCTCGTAAGTTTTTACCATCAGTCCAGTCAATTAGCTCTGGGCCCACTCGGTAAGCTCGAATAATGGGTAAATACACTTTTCTCTGGCTTGAATTTCCAAGGCCACGCTCTTGTGCGATTTGCTGCGCGGAATCAGAAAGGTTTTGTTTTTGCAGTTTTGGCAACAATTTAGCAAACATGATCATGCTAATTAAGCCGACCAGATAAGCCATCGCGTAGCCTACGGATAGATTTTCTAATACCAGAGAAAATTCCATATTCCGCGGTATAGTCGCAAGGCCAGAGTTAAGAGCATCTTGTGCACCAACCAGTACTGGCGTTGCGGTCAATGCGCCTGCCATCATACCGGCGGATAAGCCAAAATCGAGGCCGAAATAGTGACTCAAACCATACGTTAAGCTGACCGCAGACACGAGAACAGTCATGCTTAAAATAAAATAATGCTTACCATCTCTGAAGAATATACCAAAAAAGTTTGGTCCAGCTTCAATGCCAACGCAGTAGATAAACAGCATAAAGCCAATGGTTAAAGCTTCTGCATTAAATGAGAAACCAAGGTGGCCCATTACCAAAGAGGTAATAAGAACGCCAATAGAGTTGCCTAATTGTAATTTGCCAAATCGAATTTTTCCGATGGCAAGGCCAATGGCTAATACGACGAAGATTAGAAGGATAGGGTTTTGCTCAAGAAGGTATACGACGTCTATGTTCACTGTGTGGCTCGGTAGAGTGTGTGCCAAAAAAGATTAAGAACTGTGAATTGTAACTAAATATAGCAAAAAGATAAGTGAATTTTTTTAGGTTTTACCATTAGTTGACTTAACGTAATAACCAGCTGAAAAATAATAAAAAAGCCGCATGAAGCGGCTTTTTTGAAAACAGTCTTTATTACTCGTCAAATAGACCTAGGTGCTCTTTCGCGTATGCTTCGAATTCGTCGCAGCCACCGATGTGCTCTTGGTCGATAAAGATCTGAGGAACGGTTTCAACTGGTTTACCAACTGTTTTCTCAAGATCTGCTTTAGAAATACCCTCAGCGTGAATATCAACGTAACGGTAGTTGAAGTCATCACGTTTTGCTTTTAGCGTTTCTGCGTGCTCTTTTGCACGAACACAGAAAGGACATGCAGGGCGACCAAAGATAACAACGAACATAATCTTATTTCTCCTAAATCTATTCTTTTTTGAAAGCGTACAAAACATAGCGGCTGAGTGCGCTTTCTTTTGTTGGAGTAACTATGCCCGATCCAGATACGGAAATAAAGCGGCAATTACCTCTTGGTTCTATAGGTGAAATCTATCGAATAAAAACTAAACGCGCGTGCTTATTTTACGGCTCTGAAGTATGTGAAGTGACGCATAAAAAACATACATTCTAAAGGGTTAATGATGGCAAGGTGGAATTGGTCAATTTTTTTTGTTTAAAAAAATAGCAATCTATTTTGGCTATACGCAAATAACTTCAACTCTTACATAAGTGTTAAATCAGAGGGCGAGAGGTTATTTGGGTATATTCTTTTGGGAGGGTGTGTATGTTTCAGTTTATGACTGCAACAAGGATTATATTTGGTGAAGGTGCACTTCAATCTTCATTGTCCGTTATTAACCAATTTGGCTACAGTGTTTTGCTGGTTACTGGGCAGGATACCCAACGAGCCGCCCCCATTATCCAATATCTTAAAGCTCAAAATATGCGTTACCAGCACGTAGCTATCGTTGGTGAACCATACATCACGATGGTAGAAGAGACCGCAGTGCTCGGTAGAAAATTCCAACCTGATATGGTGGTTGCGATAGGTGGTGGCAGCGTCATCGATATGGGCAAAGCCTTAGCTGCCATTATTCCCAATCAAGGCAATGTTTACGATTACGTAGAAGTGGTAGGAAGAAGCGTCCCTTTAAAAGCAAAGCCTCTTCATTTTATTGCAATTCCTACGACAGCAAGCACCGGTTCAGAAGTGACCAGAAATGCTGTGCTGAAATCTGGACAAGATAAAGTGAAAGTGAGTCTTCGAAGCCCTGATATGCTCGCAGACGTTGCCATTGTAGACCCGACACTTACTTACGGGACCGACCAATACACATCTGGACGTGGCGCAATGGATGCGTTCACTCATTTAATGGAAGCGTATGTGTGTGGTGAGCCAAACCCTCTTACTGATATGGTCTGCGAAGAGGGGCTACGCCGTTTAAGCCGTTCAGTGATTGCCGCTTGTAAGCAAGATAATCATAAGGCGCGCTCTGATTTATCGTTCGCTGCATTGCTTGGTGGTATGGCGATTACTAATGCCAAATTAGGTGCTGCTCATGGGTTAGCATCGGCGTTAGGAGGCAAGTTAGACGCCCCCCATAGCGTTATTACGGCTCGCCTAGCTCCGCACGTGATGCAGGAGAACATTAACGCTGCTAAACTCGCGGGTAGGAATGATGTGATAAGTCGTTATCGTAAGCTGGCCCAATTAGTCACTGAGCGAGTAAATGCTAACGAACACGATGGAATTCTTTGGGTAAATATGGTGCTAGATAAGTTAGCGTTACCGCTACTGGCTCAATTTGGAGTATGCCAAACCTCTTTTGAGCAAGTGGCGAATGATGCGCTTAAATCAATGGCAATCAAAGGGAATCCTTTACCTCTTAATCAGGAACGTTTGATACACATATTGCAGCAAGTCTGTGATTGTAGTGGAGAGTGTGTAGCAGAGAGTGCACAACATGTCAGTTCTGTTGAAGTACTGGAATCAAGAACGGACTTATCGAGTGTCAACGACTTAGGGTGATTGCTCCCTTAGCAGCATTAAAACAAAAGGGGAGCCTTGAGCTCCCCTAGATAAAGTATTGACTAAGCTTTAGTGCTTAGTACTGGCTTAGTTTGTCATAGCGACTGTCTTTCAACGCATCTTTTACGCGTTTTAGGTTCTCACGGAAACCTGTACCACGGCGAAGAGTGAAGCCAGTTGCTAGCACATCAATCACTGTCATTTGTACAACTCGGCTTGCCATTGGCATGTAAACGTCGGTATCTTCTGGAATATCGAGCGTGATGGCCAGCGAGCTTGCCTTTTCTAGAGGAGAATCCTTCGCTGTAATCGCAATAACCGTTGCGCCATTTTCACGAGCAAGGTTCGCTATTTCTACCTGACTCTTTGTTCGACCGGTATGAGAAATAAGAACCACAACATCATTATCACTGCAGTTGATACAACTCATGCGCTGCATAACAATATCTTCAAAACAAGTAATTGGAATATTAAAGCGAATAAACTTGTTTTGTGCGTCTCGGGCAACAGAAGATGATGCACCAAGGCCAAAGAATGAAATGCGCTTCGCTTGCGTTAGCAAATCGACCGCACGGTTCACTTGCATTGGATCTAGGCTATTTTTCGCGACATCTAAACACGCCATCGTCGATTCGAAAATCTTATGGGTGTACGCGTCTGGGCCATCGTCTTCTTCCACATTACGGTTAACGTAAGGGGTGCCGTTGGCTAGGCTCTGTGCCAAGTGAAGCTTAAAATCTGGAAAGCCCTTGGTGTCCAGACGACGACAGAAGCGGTTTACAGTGGGCTCACTAACGTCGGCCATTTTAGCCAGCGTTGCAATGCTTGAATGAATTGCAGTTTGTGGAGACGCCATAATTACTTCCGCAACTTTGCGCTCTGACTTACTGAAATTCTCCAGGTTTTTTTGAATTTTTTCTAATGTATTCATAGTGTTCACGAGGGTATAGAGAACAACTCGCTGGCTCTGCTAACGAAAGGAAACACGAAGATTCCGGAGTAGAGTGGGGCGTTAACGAAAACAACCAGCGCCATAGAATCAGTATAAACCTGATCTTCAATCAGTCTAAACCAATAACGGGTACTATTTAGTGAGAATTTGACAGGCCTCAAACAAAATGTTGTAAAAACTACAGAATTGGATGTGTAAACGAAGTTTTGTTGCGCTAGTCGCACGATAATGATGTTTGAGTTACATCAAAACGAAAAAAAATTTCAAATTGATGTAACTCGATCTGGCTGTTAAGACGATTGAATATCAACAACCAGCTGTTGAATTCTTTTCATCAAATTTGGTGCTTGCTTGGCGATTTCGCGTTGTTCATCAAGCACTGAGCTCAAAATTTCTTTTGTGGTCAGTGGATTTGCCAAAACCACTCGAAACACTATCGTATTCATGCGTTGCCATTGGTCTGGGTTCAGTCTTGTACGTGAAACGAACGATTTGCCCGTTTCGCGCTGACGCTTTTGAATAAACTGTGTTAACTCATTGATCAGCTCATTCAGTTGTTCTTTTTGTGAGCCTTCTGCTTGTGCTAATGCTTCACGGATGAATGGCGGCAAATAACGGTATGTGAGCAGACAAAGCTCTGGTTCAGAAACTAACTCGAAATCATCTTGCTGTTTGATTAAATCCGCAAAGTATCGAGCTTTTTCAATGCTTTGGTCAATCAGAAGCTCGTAACCTGGGCGACTTATGATGTGCATTGCGGCGTAGACCAACATCGCCATGCCCGAACGTGAGCCTTCTAGTGTATGGCTGCCTAGGTCTTTTGAACCTTTGCGCAATATATATTGAGCGTGATGCTCTATGGATTTCATTGCGTCAGGGTCTTTGAACAGAACCATACCAGCGCCCATCGGGATATAGAGCTGCTTGTGTGCATCAATAGTTACTGAGTCTGCCATTTCCACACCTTTAAGAAGATGACGGTGATGGTTAGACATCAGTGTTGCGCCACCCCATGCGGCATCCACATGGAAGTGACAGCTGTGAGCTTGGCAGACTTCAGCGATTTCAGGCAATGGATCAACATTACCTGTCTCTGTTGTGCCAGCCACACCAATAACAGCAATAGGCTTGATGTTTTGTTTTTCGAGCTCAACAATTTTCGCTTTCAGGTCGTTGACAATAATACGGTTGTTGGCATCGGTTTTAACCGCAACCAAGCCCTCTTGGCCTAGCCCTAATACATCGGCTGCTTTCTTAAGGGAGTAGTGACCACGCTCAGACACTAGCACCGCTAAGCCATCATAGCCATAGTGCTTCATGGCTTTAAAAAGGCCTTCCTTTTCAACGCCTTTAAATGAGCCATTGGCTCTTAACGCTTTGTTACGTGCTACCCAAAGCGCAGTGATATTGGCAATGGTGCCGCCGGAACAAAATGCGCCTAATGAGTGGTTTGCACTGTGCATCCACTGATTGTAAAACGTATCATTCTGACCATATATCAAGCGATGCAGCATACCCAAAACTTGACGCTCAAGTGGCGTAAAGGCTTTGGAAGTCTCTATTTTTACCAGGTTTTGGTTTAAGGCGATCATGATCTTTGACAGTGGCATCAAGAAATAAGGCAGTGCCGATGTCATATGACCAATGAAGCTTGGTGAAGATGTGTGAACTGAGTGCGACACCAAAGTGTCGAGTAAGTGCTCTGTATGATCTGACACGAACTCTGGCTGCTCAGGAATCTGAGCAGAAGAAAAGTCTTTTTCGATTTCGCGTAAAGGCTTTTCTTCTGCCACGATGTGTTCACGAAGAAATTGATTTAGATTTCGCGAGAGGCTCTCGTCAATTTTAGTTAACGTTGAGTCCGGACCTTCTGGGACAGTGAAGATCTTTAGCAAGCTCTCAAAGCTAACATCAGCGGTTTTTTGTTCCTTAACCATAGCAAAGAATCTTTGTAGTTATTTTGGTAATGCGAGCGGCACAATCTAAACTAAAACGGGCGCAAAGTCCCGTTTTAATTGTTGAAACCCAAGTTGTAGAAATGAAAATTTTAGGTGAAGGTTACGATATTCACATTAAAAAATTCTAGATTGAGTACGTTAAAACATTCTAGTGTTTTCGAATGCTAATCAACGACTAATGCGAGCAATCTTAGTCACATTTCTGCTTTTCAATCTTTTCTATTGACTGATTGTACTTATTAAGTGCGGTATCAATTTGTTGGGGATGACTAAGCAGATCAGCGAATGCTGAACGAAGCTCGTAGTTTTTTGGGTGGTTAGTTGATTGACGGTCGCTAAATGTCTGTTTTGCAACTTCACCTAACTTATCGCTTCGGGTCGCTAACTGCTTAACGTCATGTTGCTCTAGTTTTAACCATGCTTCGATTGGCTGTTCCGTCGCAACGCGGCTAGGGTCGTTCTCTAGAAAGTAGTGAACCGCTTCGCGGTTTAATTCAAAGTGATGTTTACGTCCATCCAAGAACCATTGACTAACTTCTTTCAGATCTGGATATTGGGTAACCGTCAAATCAACAAGATCTTGATACCACTGTAGTGAGGCATCGACGTAGCCATCGTATTTGCTAGCAAGACATTGTTGATCTGCGGCAAGCGTAAAAGTTGAGCTTGTAGCGAGGAGCGCTGCAACGACAAAGCGTTTCATTCTTCTTCCTTCTGGTTGTTATCCCTTTATTAACGCAATGCACATCAGTTGATGTTTCTCCCTTCTTTCTATTTGGTCGTGACAAATCGTTGGGCTGAATGACGAAAAGAAAGAGGGGTCTTGCCAAAAAATATTGACCACTTTGACGTTAACTGGGTATTTAAATTTTTGCCGTATTGTAATGGATGTTAAAGCGAAAACCTGAGATCTAGCTAGCAAGTGATACAAAGAAAAGCATCATAACTGGTACCAATAAACTCAAAATAAAGCCGCTAACGATAGCAACAGGAACACAACGCACACCACCGGTAGTTTGAATAACGGGTAGGGTGAAGTCCATTGCTGTTGCACCGGCATAACCAATTGCGGTGCACGGATAGCTACGAATAAAGAGAGGAATGGCAACCAGTGCGACTAACTCTCTCATCAATTCAATCAAGAACGACGCGCCACCAAATACCGGACCAAAAGCGTCACCCATTAAAATACCTGCGAGTGAATACCAGCCAAAACCTGAAGCCATTGCGAGTGCTTGATAAAGAGGAAGATCCAAAAGCACCGCTGCAAGAACGCCACCAAGCATACATGTTGCGATGACAACAGCCGCAATGGCCATTCCTTGTTTATTTAATAGGATTTGACGCAGAGTAAGTCCACTATTGCGCAGCTGAATACCAATAAAAAATAGAAGTAGAAAGAGTATCCATTCGCTTGCTGTATCTACCCAACTCAAATCAATGGGTAACAGCAGGCCAACCACTAGCCCTCCGCCAACGACCACGATAAGCTTAACAGACTCTAAAGCCATCGAAGATAACGGTAGTTTCTTTTGATTCTGATTGGTCTGGAGTGGAACAATTTTATCAATAATAGGCAGAGCCAACAGGTTGCAGGCACTTAGACACAAAAAAAACGTACTCGCATAGAGGAGAATACTTTGTAAGTTGCTGCTTAAATTATCGAGCGCCGCCAAACTAAGACCCATCAACGACAAAATGACGTAAATAAGGTAGGACGTTGACTGATTGATCTTCTCCAATAACGAAGATCGAGATATAGGAATTAGATACCCCACCACAAGCGGAGCGAAAATAAATAGCATCCCTGAAAACATAAAGCTCAATGATTCCTTTTTGAGATAACATCAACACGCATAAATCAAATTATCTATCGGTTGAAATTAGAGACATTTCACCACATACAGCTCAGCCTTGAGCGAATCGTTTTATCGCGGATAAGGTATTATCAGAAAGCGATAAATTACAAACCGCTAGCATTGAGTACAGCACGGATTTGATCATTGAAGTCAGTATCACTCATGTTACTAAGTTCATACAAGACTTCTGCACCAGTTAAGTTGAATTCAACTTCATGTTCGTCAATGCGTTCATCGTGATTGCGGAACATCAATAAATGATGCGCAATTCTAGCGATGTCGAGATAACTCACTTCTGGTCGCGTTAACTCGTATTTTTCGTTTGAGGATACTTCTCTGAAGTCGTTGTCAAACCCCCAACGCTCAAGTACCAGTTTACTTGTGGCAGAACAACGTGTTTGGAAGATCTGCAATGCAATATCTGGGTCTAAGTAATTGCCCCTATCTAAGTACAAGTGGTACTCATTAATTAGGCAAAATAACCCAATATCGGCTAATAGACCGACCAATAACGCCTTTTCTTGCTCTAGATGACCATAAGTGCCTGGCTCGTGGCTACGAAACGATTGAACCAACATCACCATGACGGCACCGAGCTCACGCGATATCGCTGCACTCTTCACCAAGATGGCATTGCATTCTTTAGTGAGATTAACTGAGTGTTTAAGTTGCTCGATCGCTTGTGCGGTAACAATATCACGTACACGAAGTATTCCGAGACGAGATACCGCTGTAGTTAAGTCGTTGCAGGTGATATTTCTGCGATTGAAAATCACCGAGTTAGCGACTCGTAAAACGACCGCTGCTAATCCGGGATCTTCCAATAAACAGGTAGCAACATCGGCAATCGTGGTGTGTTCTTCGACACATAACTGCTGAATTTTAAGCACGACATCAGGAATAGGAGGTAACGAAATCTTACCCGTGGCGATGGACTGTTCTACCAGCTGAGCAAACTCGGATTCCAGTGCGTTTATAAGCTTATCTTTATTATTTGGCAGCCAAAAAAATGATAAATGTTCCATTGTGACGCTGTACTTGAGATCTTTCGTACAGTGTACCCTTACAGCGTATTCTTTATCAATTAAATGCGTATTATGTGCCCGTAATTGCCAGCGAGATCATAATGATGGCGCGTTTTAGGCATGCTATGCGTCAAAAAAATATCACCACACGAATAATAAGTGTGAAACTAATCACGTATGCAGAATTTATACTTTTTTATATGTGACCTATGTCCTAATTTATTTTTCAACGTTAAGTATGATTAAGCAAGTTGGTGAGCACAACTCACAAAAATATCGCCAACAAATCGACATTTATAATTCGCTATAAGCTGCTGTTTATCTGGTGACATCGCTAATCGGGGTAATTTATTCAGATTAAAGAGGTCAATGGACATGACAGACCAAGCTTTTTTTAAATATGTACGCACCTTCAGTGAGTACCAAAAACGTTCTATGTTCGGTGGTATTGGTTTATTCACCGATGATGCTATGTTTGCGCTTGTCAGCAATGATTGCTGCTACTTACGTGGTGGTAATGGGCTAGATGAAGTGTTTACTCAACTGAGCTGTGAGAAGTATAAGCACGTCAAAAAACAGACGACGGCAACCGTAAATTATTATGATGTAACCGATTTATTCGAATCCGGATATGTAGGGCTTGATGAACTGGTACAGAAATCAATTGAATACTCAATTAAGGAACGGAAATATCAAAAGTCCTCTGCCAGTAGACGCTTAAGAGACTTACCCAACATGCAACTAACCCTTGAACGTATGGTCAAGAAAGCCGGTGTTGATGACGTAGAAACCTTTTTAGAACTTGGACCTGTAAAAGTCTTCAACAAAGTTAAAACGGCTTACGGTAATGATGTTGATGTAAAGCTACTGTGGAAATTTGCTGGTGCAACTGATGGCGTACATTGGAAACTGATCCAAGAGCCGCGTAAAAAACAGTTATTGGCACTGTGTGACTAAGCGAAGCTGATCGCACAATGATTGACTCGTTTCGATGGAGTTAGCGGGTCGTAAAGGCAAGTGTGAAAAGCGGAAAAAGGACGTTGAAGTTTTTTACCACTTCATTGAGTTAGTCATTAAATTAGACAAAAAACCGAGGCAGAGACCTCGGTTTTTGTTTTTTTAATTTGCTCTTTTCTTACAGCACAAATCTTAAAACTTAAAACGCGTAGTAAACATTACCTGATCACCGTAAAAATCGTTGATACGTGCTTCAGCACCCAAAGAGAAAAGCTCTGTTGAGTGGAATCGAGCGTAGGCAGAGCCAGTCCAATCGTCATCGTTATCGATAGAAACGTAGCCGACTTTGCCGCCTACTTCTAATTGAGGGCCCAACCATTGGCGAACACCTAAGTTCAGCTCCATACCAACATCTGTGCTGCTCTCGTTCGAAGGTTGCACAACGCGCATTAGCATTTCACCAGTAAGATCTGCCCAGTTGTTTAGCGGAGAATGGAAGCCAAAGCCTGCAGCTGAGTCAAAATCACTTTCAAACTCAGAGTCAATACGAGCAATAACATGCGCGTTCGGGTGAATTGATTTGCTGAATCCAGCACCAAATGTCACAGGACTTGCGCCAATACGTGCTTCGAAATAGTCGTAGCTAAAGTTGCTCATAGTTGCTGGCGCATTGCGATCGTTTGCAGCTAGGGCATGGCTTGATGCCACTAGTAAGGCAGCGGCTAATAGTGTTTTACGCATAACTAACGATAAACCTTGTTCATTATTTCCATGGATTCAAGCAACCACTTGAACCGTAATCTGATTTGTCCGACATCATAATAAAAAGGAAGGTCCACGACCAACAAAAATGTGTCGATGTTTTGTCAATTAACTTAATAGTTCCTTGGTTTAAGCAAAAACTACGCCATATACGTAGTGTCCGAGGATTTCACTCGGACAAGTAACGATGTTTTTCTAACCTCGTTCTACTATGCGAGGTAAGGTGGTTCAATGACCATCGTTGAGTTCAAGTTAGAACTAAACACTTTATTACTCGCCAAAGCTTGCTCTTCTATCTGCCATGGCGTTGAGGATTGCCTCAGAATCAAGGATTTGAGTCCAGGATAGCAGGTTATCATCATTCTCAATCACAAACGCGGTAAGCTGAGACACGATTGCCTTTCTCAACGCTTCGCCTTTCCAAGGTTTGGCAATGTAATAATCGAGACTCGCGTTATTTACGGCTTCTACGGTGTCTTCCAAACCGGCTTGTCCTGTGAGTAAAACTTTGCGCGCTGCTTTTGTGTCACCATTTTGACTGAGTTCGATTAAGAAGCTGATCCCAGTTTGTTCCGGCATAATGTGGTCACATAAAATGAGAGCAAGCTGAACTTCTTCTTCCGCCATCTCCTCAATCACTTGCCGAGCTTCAGTCACTGATTCCGCTCCTTCGACAACAAAGTTCTCCTCGAAGGGAGCAAGATCTTGGAGCACGCTATCCAAGACTTCTCGTTCGTCATCGACACATAAAATTAGATACTTGGTCATGTTTCATCTCCTTCTTCGATGACTGGTAACCAGACGGTCATTCTTGTGAACTGGCCGATCTCTGATTCGACGTCAATCCACCCTCTGTGTGCTGTTACGATTTGCTGGCAGATGGACAGCCCGATGCCTAAGCCAAAGTTACCTTCTTTTTTTGTGGTGAAGTTCAGCTCGAAAATGGCGTCTCTTTGCGATTCAGGAATGCCACATCCATTATCTTCAAATGAGATAACGGCATAATGTGTGTGCTCTTTTTCTACAAGGCGTGTTTGTATGTTTAACACACCTTTCTCTGGAAATGCGTCAATGGCGTTAGAGACCAAGTTCGTCCACACCTGTTGGAGTGCGATCGGTTGACAAAGGATGGAAGGCAAGTTTGCATAGTCGGTTGAAACTTGGTGCATTTTTAATTTGTTCTCGAAAATCACCAAGGTGTCTTCAATACCCTCATGAATATCGGCATAGTGCAGGGTTTCATCATCTGACCGAGCATATCCTTTCAGGCTTTTTACCATATCAGCAATTCGTGCTGCACAGACATTAATTGAGCGAAGTGTAGAACCTGCTTTGTGGTATTGCTCTAGTGTATTGAGAGCATGATAAGACGCTTGCTGCTTTCTCATTAGTTGGGTAAGTAGCTCTTGATCGGACTCTAATCCAAGGCTCACCACTTTTTTTGCCAATGCTCGGTCTGGAAAAGTATGGCTAAGCGCTTTTACGCGTGATCTGAGCTCGGCGGTTGAAGCGGGTTTTGAGGTTTGCGCTTTGCTCAGTAATTCAATGCCTTTGGTTTGTATATCGGAACTGGGCGCATCGTTAAGTAATCGTTCTAGCGTATGCGTTAAATTCTCTACGCCCCTCAATATCGCGGCTACTGGATTGTTTAGTTCGTGTGCCACTCCTGCAACCAATTGACCAAGCATCGCCATTTTTTCTCTTTCAATGAGCTGCTGGTGGGCTGATTCTAAAGATTCGAGCGTTTTTTGAAGTTGCAGTTTGGTGTTGATGCTTCTTTGCAATCGGCGGTTGAAGTGGCGTAAAAGCAAGTTTGTAAAAAGAGGCAGTAAGTTTGAGTCGCTTTGCATCACTTTATTGAATACGTTGCGATCGAGTTTGATAACTTCTGTTTTGGTTAGTGTTAGAGCTGTCGAGAAAGAACATTCCCCAGTAACAAACGACATGCCTCCGACAATATTCCCTTTGTTATGGCGTACAACCTCTCGCTGCATGCCTTGCTCATCGCGCTTGTACAGAGCCACTTCACCTTCGGTGATAAACCACAAAAAGCAATTTGGCTCGCCTTCCACGGTTAATAAGTGTTCAGGTGAGTATGTACGGCACGCTCTTGTTTCGTCATTATCTTTGAAAAATTGCTGGAGAGCGGAGATCACTTGCTCGGCTAACTCGGCATCAGACATCGAGTGGTAGTCGTGTAAGAATCCGGCTTGATAATGGCTCATCTGGTTATTGATGTGCGCTCGCAACAAGCTGTGATGATCCAATATCTGACTGTAACTTAGCAGGTCTTCTTTGCCATTTCGCAAGATAAATTGGGTCAGCTCTTTTTGCACTGTGTTAAATAAGACGTGATCTGGCAAAGGTTTAGTGAGGCAGTGGTCGAGCCTGCCCTCATTAACGGCAGTGAGAATTGCCTCTATATCAGACGAGCAGCTAATAAGAATTTTTCTTGCTTGCTCGGTATGTGGCATCCGGTCTAAACCAATAAGAAAATCCACGCCGTTAAAATGAGCGTGATGGCTCGCTATAACTAAAGCAACAGTCTGTTCTCTTTCTTCTAGATACTCTAAAGCGCTTTGAGCCTCTTCTATCGATTCGACAGAAAAAATATCAAACTTACTTGAGAAGGCAGACAGCTCCAATCGAAACTGTTCAGCACTGATTGGGTTGTTGTCGAGACACAACACAGCATAACGATTCACAGATGTTTTAGCTCCGGTTAAAACTTCGCCACGCAAACTTTAACAATAAAAGGACATGATGAGTGGGAGCCAAGTATGATTCCTGATTAATGGACTAGAATAAGCATCAATAGTCTGATTTGTCTCAATGTTTTCTCCGCAGGTGGTTTGGGGTAGACTGACCGAAAATATCTAATAAGTGACGTTATGCAAAATCTTAAAAAAATCGGCGCCATTGGTGGTGCTATCTCATTAGCACTGTGTTGGCCATTGGCTGTCGGACAAATTGGTCAGTCCATCATTGAAGATGGTATTACCAATATGAATGATGAAATGATTAAAGGCGAAGTGGTCGAGTATCAGCGTGGCTATTTGTCTTCAGTCGTGCTGACTCGTTATTCAGTTGTTGATCCTGAGCTTAAAACGCAGTTAGAGCGTGATGGTATGCCAACGACGTTTGACGTAACCAGTGATGTTAGCCACGGTCTAACAAGCCTAACAGCAGATTCAAAATTGGTGGACAATGACTTTTTGCCTCTCACGATGCATAGCCAGACTCAACTAAATGGCAATACAGCATTTATCCTCGACCTAGACAGTTGGCATTATCGTAACGAAGCGCAAGGTGTTTCTGTTTCTACAAGCCCTGCAAAAGTAACAGGTGATGTGACGGTATTGGGTGATCTCAATTACCAAGTTTCCGTTCCTTCTGTTCAAGTGGATTTTGAAAACGGTGAAGAGCTTCATTTGAATGCATTGACAGGGCAAGGTAAAGGAAAGCAAGCAAAAGGCTATTGGCTGGGTGAGCAATCTTTTTCTCTAGAGAAGCTGGATGTGGTTGATGCGAACTTGACGCCTGTCTTTTTGATTGAAAATGCGAGCTACCGTGGTAACACTACGATGAGTGAGTCTGGTGATAAGCTGAACAGTCAATTAAACCTAGATGCTAAGAAACTACGTTTAACTGATGGGACGGATGTCGATAACTTTAAGTTGGATTTCTCAATTGCAGATGTGGATAGCCAGTCTTTTGATCAAATTATGTCTATCTATCAAAGCTCTCCTATGCTAGATGAACAGGAAATTGCGAATTTATTGCCGCATGTCGATACGCTGTTTAGCAAAGGTTTTGATTTATCCGTGAACGAGCTTTCACTCGCGTTCGGTGACGGCAAGTTCCACAATGAGTGGCAACTATCCATCCCTGAAGGTACTGAGCATATTTCTCAAGATCCAATGAAGTTGGTGACGGCCACTACTGGTGAACTTAGCACTTACTTCTCTGATGAATTAGTAACGCATTACCCATTTATTCAAGAAGGGATTGATGAGCTCCTTATTATGGAGTTGATCGAAAAAGTAGAGGGCGGTTATCAATTAAAAGCAGAAATTGGTGAAGGCAAATTGAAGTTCGAAAATGGGCATGAGTTCCCATTGGTGGCTCTACTTATGCCTGCTTTGATGCAACAACAGTAATTCGTGTTGTTGCGAATTTGTTCCAATTCAACGCTTAGTCTTTAAAAAGAGGTCGTAAGACCTCTTTTCTTGTTTTTATCACTGCGAAAACGTGATATTAATTTCGTAATATTTACATAGCAGGAGCAATGAGCATCATGGAACAAAATACGGACAACGTATTTAACTTCAGTGCAGGGCCAGCAGGTCTGCCTAAAGCAGTTATGCAGCAAGCACAACAGGAACTAATCGATTGGCAAGGCCTTGGTACTTCGGTCATGGAAATCAGCCACCGAAGCAAAGAGTTCATCAAAGTTGCAGAAGAAGCCGAGCAGGATTTACGTGATCTTCTGAATATTCCGGACAACTATAAAGTACTGTTCTGCCAAGGTGGTGCTCGTGCTCAGTTTGCTGCTGTTCCTCTAAACTTACTTGGTGATGCCGATACGGCAACTTACATCGATGGTGGTTATTGGGCTGAAAGCGCGGTAGCTGAAGCGAAAAAATACTGCGAACCAGACGTGTTTGATGCAAAAACAGAAATCAACGGGAAAGTCGCGGTTCTACCTGCAAGTGAATGGAAAATTGCTCCAGAAGCGGCTTACGTTCACTTCTGTCCAAATGAGACCATTGATGGTATTGAGATTAACGATCTTCCTATCACCGACAAACCGATTGTTGCTGACATGTCTTCGACAATTCTTTCTCGTGAAATTGATGTGTCGAAATACGGTGTGATTTACGCGGGCGCTCAGAAAAATATTGGTCCTTCCGGCATTGCTATTGCTATCGTGCGCGATGATTTATTAGGTATGGCGAAGCAGGTACTACCAAGTATTTTGGATTACACTGTTTTGGCAGAAAAAGAATCAATGTTCAACACGCCACCAACCTTTGCATGGTACCTGTCTGGTCTTGTTTTCAAATGGCTGAAGGCACAGGGCGGAGTAAAAGCGATTGAGCAAGTGAACCGCGCTAAAGCCGCGCTACTGTATGATTACATCGATCAGTCTGATTTCTACCGTAATGGCGTGCACTCAGCAAACCGTTCTTTGATGAACGTGCCATTTCAACTTGCTAAGCCTGAACTGGATGCAACCTTCCTTGAGCTAGCAGACTCTAAAGGGCTGAAAGCGCTAAAAGGTCACCGAGCAGTTGGTGGTATGCGAGCATCCATTTATAACGCAATGCCGCTTGAAGGCGTTCAAGCGTTAGTCGATTTTATGCAAGAGTTTGAGAAAAACTACGCGTAAGCTCAAACTGATAACTGATATTTGTTCTCCAAAGCGTCGCTATTGCGGCGCTTTTGTTTATCTCAACTCACATCATTCCAGGAAGGTAAAATGACCAAGGCAAATATTGAAGCGCTGACTAAGCAGTTCCCACTCTTGGCAGCACTTATTGATCTTGAAGAGGTTTGTTGGTTTAACCCCCATATCACTTCCTTGGAGGAAGGCTTACCTCATGTCGGGTTAGATGAAAAAGATATTCAAGCGGCGAGTGAACGGCTAGCACGATTTGCGCCTTATTTGATGAAAGCGTTTCCCGAAACGGAAACGTCGCGTGGCGTTATTGAGTCCGCAGTGGTGGATATTCCCAATATGAAAGTGCGTTTGGAGCAGCAATACGACACACCAATATTGGGCCATTTAATGCTCAAAAAAGACAGTCATTTGCCAATTTCTGGTTCGATCAAAGCGAGAGGCGGTATTTATGAAGTGCTCACTCATGCAGAAAAGTTGGCGTTTGAAGCCGGCTTGCTCTGTGAAAGCGATGATTACAGCAAATTGTTCAGCAATGAGTTTCGGCAGTTTTTTAAGCAGTACAGTATTGCAGTTGGCTCAACCGGCAATCTTGGTATGTCCATCGGTATCATGAGTGCGAAGCTGGGTTTTTCAGTTTCAGTCCACATGTCTGCGGATGCGCGGGAATGGAAGAAAAATAAGCTCCGGTCACATGGTGTTAATGTCGTAGAGCACCAAGAAGATTATGGTATTGCTGTCGCGCAAGGTCGTAAAGAGGCAGAAAAAGATCCCAACTGTTTCTTTATCGATGATGAAAACTCACGGACGCTGTTTCTAGGTTACTCTGTTGCGGGTGAGCGTCTTAAGCAGCAATTTGATGACTTGGGAATCGTGGTTGATGAGCATCATCCATTGTTTGTTTATCTTCCTTGTGGTGTTGGCGGTGGACCTGGTGGGGTGGCATTTGGTTTGAAGGTAGCATTTGGCGAGCATGTCCACTGTATTTTCGCAGAGCCAACGCACTCACCGTGCATGCTGTTGGGCGTACATACAGGCTTGCATGACGATATTTCGGTACAAGATTTGGGTATCGATAACATCACCGCCGCTGATGGTTTGGCAGTCGGGCGTGCCTCGGGATTTGTCGGAAGAGCGATGGAAAGGCTACTTGATGGTTTTTACACCATTGATGACGCTCGTATGTATCACCACTTGGGTGAGTTAAGTGAACTGGAAGGTATTAATCTAGAGCCTTCTGCATTAGCCGGTATGATTGGGGCAGTGCACGTCTCGAATAACCATGCTTATCAGTCTCAAATGAAATTTGACGAAGAAAAACTCAAAAACGCAACACATCTTGTTTGGGCAACTGGTGGGGGCATGGTTCCGGAAGATGAAATGGCGGCTTATCTCAAAAAATCTGGTCGGTAAATCAGCACTGTATACGTGCTTAATTAGGTAACTAATTAATACAGGAATAACAAAAGGGCTCATCGTTTGATGAGCCCTTCTCGTCACTGAAAATCGAATTATAGAGATTGTAATAGCTGGTAGTAACGACCTTTTTGAGCGAGTAGCGTTGGATGGTCGCCTTGTTCGATGATCTCACCTTGTTCCATCAAACAGATGCTATCCATACTTTCTAACTCTATCAGTCGGTGTGTAATGAATACTACTGTCTTATTAGCAAAGTGTTCATTGAAAAGCGCCATCACTTTTTGTTCCGTACGCTTATCGAGGCCTTCAGTCGGTTCATCTAAGAGTAGGATTGGGGCATCACGTAGCAATGCTCGAGCAATACCGATTCGGCGTTTCTCACCACCAGATAACTGACGACCGCCGTCGCCTAACCAAGCGTCTAAACCCGGCTCTTCAAGAAGTCCGCCAAGCTCGACTTTTTGTAAAATAGTAGACAGTTGCTCATCACTTGCGTCCGGAGCGGCCATGAGTAAGTTGTCACGTAGTGTCCCGTTTAGTACATCTACGCGTTGACTGACCACAGTCATTGCTGTTCGCAGGTCAGACTCGCTCCAATCTTGCAGTTTTGCACCACCGATTCGAACTTCACCTTGGTTAACATCCCAGTAGCGGCAAAGAAGCTGAATCAGTGTTGATTTACCTGAACCTGTTTGACCTACAATTGCAGTTTTAGTGCCCAACGGTAGTGAGAGTGACAAGTCTTTCAGTACCTTTTGCTGACCGTCAGGGTAAGTAAAATCTATGTTGTCGAATTCAATGTCTAACGTTGTGTCTTTATGTTTCGACTGCTCAGGGAAGACAACGTCAGGTTCAGCCAAAATTACTTCATTTAAACGACGAGCAGAGGTCAACGTTTGACCGAGATACTGGAATGCGCCCGCGATAGGCATCAGAATCTCAAAGCTCGCCATGGTTGCAAACGCAAACAGCGCAATCCAAGGATCAGGAGCACGACCACCTACGCCGTCTGCAGCAAACCAAAGCATCACAACCAGTGTAAGGCCGTTCACCAGCATAAGCAGGCCTGAAGCCATGCCCGTTAAATTCGCGTTCACAAATTGGTTAGACAGCAACTGCTTCTGCTTCTCTAGAATGAGATTACGATAACGTTCTTCTGCTCCAAAGATACTCAGTTCACTGTAGCCTTGAAGCCAGTCCAGTGTCGCCACTCGAAATTGCGCTTTATGATGAGTGAGATTCTCGCCATTGTTTTTACCCAGTTTATAGAACAGTACTGGCCATACAAACAACATGACGGTAAGAATCGAGCCAAGCAGTAGGGCGAGATGCCAATCAAAGAACGCCAGGATAGCCGTTAAACTCAATATGCCAAAAATACCAATCACGACAGGGCTGATAAGTCGAAGGTAAACGTGATCCATCGCATCTACGTCCGCTACTAGGCGGTTGAGCAGATCGGCATCACGCATCGTAGAAACACGACCCGGAATCAGTGGTGCAAGTTTCTTAAAGAAGAAGATACGTAGATCGGTAAGCAGCTTGAACGTTGCATTGTGGCTAACGACACGTTCTCCCCATCGACCTGCGGTTCGAGCCATTGCAGCGCCGCGTACCCCGGCACCTGGTAACATGTAGTTGAAGGTCTCACGAGCAACCGTCAAGCCTGCCACCGCTGCGGCTGAAATAAACCAACCTGATAGCGTTAATAAGCCAATAGATGCCGCTAAGGTCAGAAATGCCAGTAGCATACCTAGCGAAAGACCAAACCAGTGTTTCTTATAGAGTTTTAGATAAGGGAGTAAATCACGCATCTAAGTTCCCCTTGTCTGTTTCACGTTGTGCGAGGTTCGCTTCCAACATGTCTTTAAATAAGCCATCTTCTGTCGACAGTGTGGCGTAATCACCACGTTGAACAATCCGGCCGTCCTGCATAACAAGAATTTGCGATACGTTTTGTAAAGGCGCAAGTTGGTGAGTAATCATCAAATTCGTTGTGGCATGCGCATACTTGTTAATGCCTTCCATCACGAGTTTTTCACTGCGAGCATCTAAGCTTGCGGTTGGTTCATCTAATAACCAAAAACGACCATTTTGTAGCATGGCGCGAGCCAGTGCTAAACGCTGCGCTTGGCCGACAGATAAACCACCAGAACGATCAGATATCGGATAATCCAACCCATGCATTTCAACAAATTCAGCAGCGTGAGAGTCATTCAACACAGAATGTACGTCTGCATCCTGAATATTGTGCTTACCTAGTGTGATGTTATCTCGAATGCTACCGTGTAATAGCATCGGGTTTTGACCAATCCAGCTTACTGCCTCTCGCCATGTGGCTAGATCCAGTTGCGACAATTCACAACCATTAATCTTCAAGCTACCTTGATAAGGCATGAAACCGAGGATGGTGTTTACCAAGCTTGTTTTACCTGCGCCACTTGGTCCAACTAAAGCCGTACTTTTGTTGGCTTCAAGAGAGAAGGATAGGGGACCTGCGAGCTGCTTACCTTCCGGACTAAAAATGGTTAACTGGTCCGCTTCAATATGGATAGGGCTGTTTTTATCTAACGCTTGGGTACCATCTTTGATTTGATCGACTTCCAAATCCAGAAACTCGACAATGCTTTCTGCTGCCCCAACCGCTTGCTGTTTCGCATGATAGAACGTGCCCAAATCACGTAATGGCTGATAAAACTCTGGAGCAAGAATCAGAATGAACAAACCAGCAAAGAGCGTAACACCTGTGCCGTAGTAGCCGAAGTCCAGCTCCCCGATATAACTAAAGCCAAAGTAGACAGCGGTAATTGCGATAGAAATAGAAGTGAAAAACTCTAACACCGCGGAAGACAGAAACGCGATTTTCAGAACGTCCATGGTACGAGTACGAAAGACTTCTGAAGCACCCTTTAGCGTCTCAGTTTCAGATTTTGTTCTATCGAATAAGCGAATGGTTGTCATTGCTTGCAAGCGGTCATAAAAGTGACCCGACAAACGCTGCATCGCTTTAAAGTTTTTACGGTTTGCTTCTGCGGCTTTCATCCCAACCAGTGCCATGAAAATAGGCACTAGTGGTGCAGTGACCAGGAAGATCAAGCCTGCTGCCCAGTTTACTGGGAATACGACAACCAAAATGATGAAAGGCACTAGTACCGATAATGACATTTGAGGCAAGTAGCGTGAGAAGAAATCTTGCATATCTTCTACTTGCTCTAAGATGAGCGTTGCCCAACTGCCAGCAGGTTTGCCTTTGATGTAAGCTGGCCCAAGTTTATGAACTTTATCTAAAATGAGTTGGCGAATATAAACTCGAATTTGCTCCCCGCAACGGTAACCGGCAAGCTCTCGACCCCAGGTACAAGCAGCTCGACCGATAACCGTGCCACCGAGCCCAACAAAATGCCAAATGAGGTCGGCTTTGTCGACTTGGTCAATGATTAACTGGTGCAGAATGGAGGCGAGCAGGGCTGCTTGAGCCAATAAAAACACGCTTGAAAGTACGCCTAGGCCTATCGCAATCATAAGCCAGCGCTTGGCTAACTTACTTTGTTGCTTCAGCCACTTATTCAAGCTGCTTTGCTTTTTCTTATCCATCGTGAAGGCTTAATGATAATTGTTTTAATGAGGCGGTAGTATACAAAAGAAAACCCAGCGGGAATACCGCTGGGCTTTAAGGATATGACACAAATGTGAAAAGTTATTTGTCACCAAGTGAGTCTAAGAAACGTTCAGCATCTAATGCAGCCATACAACCTGTACCTGCAGAGGTGATCGCTTGACGGTAGTTGTGGTCCATTACGTCGCCAGCTGCAAATACACCTTCGATACTAGTTTGTGTTGCGTTGCCTTCAAGACCTGATTGAACGATGATGTAGCCATCTTTCATGTCTACTTGGCCTTCAAAGATTTGTGTGTTTGGCTGGTGGCCAATTGCGATGAATGCACCCATTACATCGATATCTTCTGTCGCACCGCTGTTCACGTCTTTAATGCGGACGCCCGTTACGCCCATATCGTCGCCCAGTACTTCATCGAGAGTGCGATCGGTATGAAGAACGATATTACCGCTTTCAACTTTATCCATCAGACGTTTCACAAGGATCTTCTCTGCGCGGAATGAATCGCGGCGGTGGATCAGGTGAACTTCTGACGCAATGTTAGATAGGTATAGCGCTTCTTCAACAGCCGTGTTACCACCGCCCACAACTGCAACTTTCTGATTACGGTAGAAGAAACCGTCACAGGTTGCACAAGCAGAAACGCCGCGACCTTTAAATGCTTCTTCAGACTCAAGGCCAAGGTATTTTGCTGATGCGCCGGTAGATATGATTAAGGCATCACAAGTGTACTCACCTGAGTCGCCTTTTAAACGAAATGGGCGTTGTGATAGCTCTACTTCATTGATGTGATCAAATACGATTTCAGTTTCAAAACGCTCGGCGTGTTCTTTCATGCGATCCATCAATGCTGGACCTGTCAGTCCCTCAGCATCGCCTGGCCAGTTTTCAACTTCAGTTGTGGTGGTTAGCTGACCACCTTGTTGCATTCCCGTCACAAGCACAGGGTTTAAGTTTGCACGCGCTGCGTAGACGGCAGCTGTGTATCCTGCAGGACCAGAACCAAGAATTAATAATTTACAGTGTTTTACGTCGCTCATTATGGCTCCAAAAAGGGCGTAACATTTCCCTCGATTGTATGGAAATTCTTAGTGCTTTAAAAGCATAAACAACGATTGTGATCGAATAATTGGTTATAGATTAGAACCCACTAAATATTGATAGAGAACGTTGACTTCTAGCATAAAATTCTATTCGTAGTAGAGAAGTCTAGTTTCAAATATTGTCAAAGCGTAAAACTGAAACATGGCTCTGTTTTTGTGGTTTGATTTGGTTTGTTATGTTGTTTTCGTCGTTTTGTTGAAGCTATCAACGTTAAAAGCTGGTAATTGCAGAATATTTGCGTAACCTAGTGTGTAAATTAAATGTTAATTAATGTGCCTCATTAAAGGAGCAAATGATGTTACATTCACGTGAGAATACTCTACATTTAACACAGCTCAGCATGGCAGCAATTGAGCAGCTTTCCCCATCGTTTGAAGAACTGCCTCGTACCGAACATGCAGATGGTCAGTATCGACTACGACGTTATTCTGTGGTTGGTTTTGATAACGGCAAAGTCATCGACTTAAATAAAAATAGCTTTGTTCAATCCTCTGATATCAACCGATTTCAAGGTGATGTTGTAAGACAATTCGAGCCAATTGAGAAGGATATTCTTACCAGCGATGGATTTCGAGAAATGTGTGAATTGTTTGTCAATGCGAATCATCTGCCAAACGGTCAAGAAATAGAAATTCACCAAATCCGTATCAGGGCACTGGAAGAAGAAACCCAAGTAGCACCTGAAGGTGTGCACCAAGACGGTTTTGATCACATTGCAATGGTTGGTGTGGGACGCCATAACATCATCGGTGGCGACATCATGCTGTACAGCAGCCATAACCAAGCCCCATTTTTCCGTAAAGTGCTAGAAACCGGAGAGGTCGCAATCTTGGCTGATAGCAAGCTGTGGCATAACGCGTGCCCAATCCGCTCTGTTATTGATGACGAAGCGGGCCATATGGATGTATTTGTACTCACGGCTACGGATAAGCGTAATGAACTTCAATCTTAATCAGATCAGAGAGCAATTTCCGGCGTTGGCTCAATACCACAACGACAAGCCCGTGACGTTTTTTGATGGTCCAGGTGGCTCACAAGTGCCTCAATTAGTACTAGACAGCATGGTAGGGTATTTAGGTCGTTTCAACGCTAACTTAGGCGGGCATTATTTTTCTAGCCAAGTGACCGTTGACGTAATGCAAAATGCGCGTGAGTCGGCTCAGGCTCTACTTAATGCCCCTTCATCTGGCAATATTGTCTTCGGTGCCAATATGACCTCACTAACCTTTCAGCTTAGTCGCGCGATTAGTCGAGATTGGCAAGTAGGAGATGAGATCATTGTTTCCGCTTTGGATCACTATTCAAATGTATCCAGCTGGCAGCAAGCGGCAGAAGATAAAGGCGTTACGGTTCATCAAGTTCGTATCAACGAAGAAGATTGTACGCTGGATATGGAGCATTTAAGCCGCCTTCTTTCTGATAAAACGCGCCTTGTCGCTGTGACTTATGCATCGAACACGACGGGCTCTATTGTGGATGTACAGCAAGTAGTCAGCATGGCGCACAATGTTGGGGCACAAGTTTATGTGGATGCCGTCCATTATGCGCCTCATCATTTGGTTGATGTTCAAGCGTTAGGTTGTGACTTTTTAGCTTGCTCAGCTTACAAGTTTTTCGGACCGCACGTTGGTATTGCTTACATAGCCGATCAGTGGCTCCACAGTATTCGCCCTTACAAAGTCGAGCCTGCCACTAATATAGGTCCAGGTCGATTTGAAACAGGAACGCAAAGTTTTGAAGGTCTTGCTGGTGTCGTTTCTGCGGTTGAGTATCTGGCTCAATTTGGTGAAGTCGGTTTACCTCTTCGCCAACGGTTGGAGCAAAGCTACCAACTGTATGAACAACATGAGCAGCGCTTGAGTGAGCGTTTCTTACAGCGTTTGAATGCATTAGATGGTGTCAATCTATTCGGTATCGCAAAGGAAGATAGCCAACTCCGCACGCCAACTTTTGCGCTAACGTTTGACCGATATTCTCCAGAATTCATCGCGAAAACACTGGGTGAACATAACATTTGTGTATGGAATGGTCACTTTTATGCGTTGGGCTTAGTTCGTCAACTTGGTTTAGAAGAATCGGGTGGTGTAGTGCGAATTGGTTGTATGCATTACAACACAATAGAAGAAGTCGATATGTTATTCGATGTGCTAGAAAGCATCCTTGACGCATAACTAACGATTTCTTCCTAATAGAAAAACAAAAGCTCGAGTCAAACTCGAGCTTTTTTCGTTTTTATTTGAATCAACGCGTTTTACAAGCGATTACTCACTAACTTCAACTTCAACTTCAACTTCAACTTCATAGGAAGTGAATTTTCTTACATTAATAACGCCAGTATCAAAGATGAGGTATTGACCTTTAATGCCTTGCAAAGTGCCAGTAACAACCGGGTTTTTATCGAAGTTATGCGAAGTGATCTTCGTTGGGTGCTGTTGTACCGGGTAGCTAAGGTCGGTAATGCTTTCGTTTAATACTTCAATGGCATCTTCGCCGAATTGCTGTTTTATCTCGGCAATTTTCTCTTCGACTAAAGGCAATAGCTCAGCAAAACGGTCCTGCAATGCCATAGGTTCACCGTCACCTTTAAGCAGTGTGCGCCAATTGGTCTTGTCTGCGATATGTTTCGCCAGTTCAACTTCAATTAAACCGGAGATATGGCGAGTTTTTACTTTAAAAATTGGCAAGCCCTGAGTCGCGCCTTGGTCAATCCAACGAGTCGGGATTTGAGTATGACGAGTAATACCAACTTTTAAGCTGGATGTGTTGGACAGGTAGACAAAGTGATCCACCATGCAATTCTCTTCACCCCATTGTGGTTCGCGACAAGTCCCTTGATCGTAGTGGCAGGTCTCTGGCTTCATGATACACATGTCGCAGCTTGCTAGCTTTTTCATGCATACAAAACAGTGGCCTTGCGAATAACTCTTTTTCGTTTTCTTTCCACATGAGCAACAAAAAATATTGCCAGTGTGAGTCAGTGTGAGCGTTTTACCCAGAAACGGAGTTAAGTCGATTTCTTCCTCACCGACAGGAAGACGGTAGTTGACGGCACCGTCCAGAGAAGCACGCATTTTGTTTAGCGTGCCAGTTGCAATTAATGACATGACATTACTCATTATTGTGTTTTTGCACAGTATATACTGAAGTGGAGAAGAGATGCAGGGTTGACAGGAGCTTTAAAGTAAATGTCTTGCACTAAATTATTATGCATCGTGTTTTATTTTCTAAAAATTATGGCTGTGAAATGCTTCGCAAATAGAAGTTGAGCTGCACTTTTTAGAAATTTTAAAACGTGATAACGGTTCAAAATCCGTTACTATGTGTCGAAACTAAGAATTGAATGAGAAAGTGATTTTATTTCTTGATGAATCACCTTGATTTCATTTTTTGAAATTATTGAACCTCACGTATTGCATATAATCTCAGCAGGTCACTTGCTCATGAAGTGGATCCATAACTTTATCTTTGCTCTTTCTATTTGCACTATCAGTTTGGTTGCCCTTTATAGTGTGCTTGGCGATACGCGAAAGCTGACCATTACACCTGAGCATTTCAATATCTATGCAACTAAAGATGCCAGTGAAGGAGGTGTGAGTGAGGCTGATATCACATACGATCGGCAAAGCCTAGTTCTTAGCTGTGAACTAAAGCAGAGCTCGTATGCTTGGCCTTACTGCGGAATCTCGGTTTATACCGATTCAGCAACGCCAACACAGGGTATTGACCTTTCCAACTACCATACGATTCGATTGAAGGTGCGATATGAAGAGGCAGGAATAGGGGCTAACCCTAGCCACGACCTACGTTTGTATCTTCGCAATTATAATTCTGAGTATTCCAAGCCGGACGACGAGTACACCATTAAATATAATGGCATGCAGTTTTCTCCGTCGGGTTCGAGCGATATTGTCGAAATTCCGATTAAAAATCTTCAGGTGATGACCTGGTGGTTAGCGGATAACGGAGTCGCGATTGAGCACTCTGCACCTGAATTTTCAAACATCACACGTATTGATATTGCAACTGGGTCTGGTGCGGCACTTGGTAAACATAGAATTGTGATTGATAGAATTGAGTTTGAAGGCGCTTACCTTGCGCAAGAAACATTGTTGTATGCATTATTACTCTCTTGGATGGCGCTTGGACTGGCTTTTTCACTGCATGAGTTACGAAAAAATAGAGTGGCTTATGAAAAAGCGCAAAAGCGTCACCGTCATTTGGAAAAGGTGAATGATACTTTGCGAGCTCAAAACTATGAGTTTGCAGAGTTAGCGCATCGAGATGCTTTGACGGGCGCGATGAACCGATATGCTGTGCAACACTGGCTGGAACAACAATCTCGTCAGGTTCGCTGGGGGCATAACACCTTCAGTATTCTCTATTTGGACTTGGATAAGTTTAAAAAGGTGAACGACAAATTTGGGCACCAAATGGGGGATGACATATTGCGCGAATTTGTCATGGTGGTAGCGACTTCTATTTACTCAGACGATCGACTCGTTCGTTGGGGCGGCGAAGAGTTTGTCGTATTTTGCCCTGATACCAATATTGAACAAGCGCTAGAGAAGGCAGAAATGATTCGCAAAAATGTGGAGGATCATTTGTGGGTGCACGGTGAATCATTAACTTGCAGTATTGGCGTTGCCCAAATGCAGAATGAACGCGTCTCAGAAACCATGGCGAGAGCTGACGAAGTGTTGTATCAGGCGAAGCGCAATGGTCGCAACCGAGTGGAAGCTCATTATGGTTTACTTGCTTGCGAAAAGAAGCAAGCCTGATAGTCGTTCACTAAAAGGAAAGAAAAAAGGTGGCCAACTGGCCACCAAGAGGGAAACTGCTGAACACCACTTAGGGGGGGAAGTTTGGGTTATCGATACGATTACCGTGAGCAGCAGTGTAATGCTAATCGAACTTGCTATTTTTACCAGAACAACCAAGCGAAAAGCGTTAGTGCAGCAATACAGGCAATGTTTAATACGAAACCAATTCGCATCATTTCTTTTTGCTTGATATGACCCGTACCGAACACAATCGCGTTTGGAGGTGTTGCAACTGGTAACATAAATGCACAAGATGCAGCGACGGCAATCAGTGCAGAAAGAATAACCGGAGACATACCCAAGGCTTCTGCAATGGTCGCAAATACAGGGACAAGTAGCGCAGCACTGGCGGTGTTACTCGCAAACTCAGTCAAGAAGACAACAAAAGCAACCACTGCAAGAATCGTTAAGAGAATACCGGCTTGCTCAAGGAAGCCTGACAAGCTATGAGCCAAAAATACGCTTGTTCCGGTTGTTTTTAGGACGTTACTCAGACAGATACCACCACCAAATAGGATTAACACACCCCAGTCGGTTGTTTTCTCAATATCTTTCCACTCGACGGCGCGAGAAGCACCAAGTAGAAGGATGGCGCCAATAGCTACAAGAGTATCGAACTTCGCGAAGCCACCCAGCATAGCGTTAATAGGCTTACTGAATATCCACAACGTCACGGTCAGTAAGAAAATCGCCAACGTAATCATTTTGCCGTTTGTCCATTCGACTGGTTGATGGTCAAGGTCAAACTTGTGGCTAAGGTCAGGCTTAGTCATCGTGTACAATACGAGGATAGCGATTGGCATTAATACTAGGGAAATAGGTACACCAAACTTCATCCATTCAGTGAAGCTAAGGCCAACTTCAGCTGCTGCAATTGCGTTTGGTGGGCTACCAACCAGTGTTGCAATACCACCAATTGAAGCACTGTAAGCTATACCGAGTAGAACAAACAAAAAGGTGTTGTGGTTTTTCTTGGCGTCTAGCTTTGCCATCACACCCAGCACAAGCGGTAACATCATCGCGGCGGTGGCGGTGTTTGAAATCCACATTGACAGGCCAGCACTCACACCAAATAGCATGAATACAGCGACAGACATTTTTCCTCTTGCCAGCAATAGTACTTTATCTGCAATAGCTTGATCTAACTTTTGTTTATGTAGAGCCGCAGCTAGTGCAAAACCACCCAAAAATAGAAAAATGATGGAGTTGGAAAAGTTATTCAGTGCGGCTTGAGTGTTGAACACACCCAAAAATACCGCAAGTAGTGGTATGAGCAGCGCAGTAATGCTGACGTGAATCGCTTCGGTTAGCCACAAAATAGCAACAAAAACTAAGATGCTCAGGCCGGTTACTACTTGTGGTTCAAAGGGTAAGGTATTAAACAAGATAATGAACAATAGGATATTCGCGTTCAAAATCATGCTGTTGCGAGTGAAGAACCAATTCTTCAATGTCACAGCGAGTGCGGTCATGGGTAGTGCTCCTTTTGCATTGCCTTTTGTCGGTTTTTTTATGGCAAAGTAACTGACTTGTAGTTATTTATTGATGAAATGTTACTTTGAATGCGAAAAAGAGTTTTGCCTGAATCGTAGAGCAAATTAGAAAGTGTGATGTTGAGAATTGGAAATGGGTAGAAAACTACCCATTTGTTTTATAGAAATGTTACTAGGCTTGTGAGCCACGTTATTCCTCTATTCGACGGGGACTTGAAGAGGCTCGTTAGCTGCTTTATTTGGCTCTTTTACTGCAACGATAGGTTCTTGAGGGCCAAGGAACTTAGGCTGCGTATTGATAATATACAGGTCTAAAAACGCTTTCACACGGGCTAGCAGTTCTCGAACACGCATCGATGTTTTTTGCTTGTTGGCCGTCGGCCCTGCTACCGCGAGACACTGCGCATCAATGCTGTAAGCATCAGCGATGAACAGTGCGCGTTCACAGTGAAAGCGCTGAGTCACAATCAGAAATCGCTCCGAAGCAAAAATTTTTTTTGCTCGTACAATCGAATCTAAGGTACGAAAGCCAGCATAATCAAGGTGAATCACTTCTTCAGGCACGCCTGCTTTAAGTAAGTCGCGTTTCATTGTCCACGGTTCGTTGTATGAACGGTGGGCGTTATCACCACTCAATAAAAACTGTTTTACTTTGCCTTGGTTGTAAAGCTCAATCGCCGCATTAATGCGATGAGTGTAGTAAGTGTTGAGGATCTTTCCGATGTATTTACTGGTACCAAGAACTACGGCAACCTCATGTTGAGGGATTTGCTCGTATTCAGTGAAAATGCTCTCTTTGGCTTGTAAAACCACCCACCGGTCGATGGCAATAACAGAAACAAGCAGACTAAGTGCAGAGATCGACAAAATCAAAGCAAATCGCTTCCAGGAAAATTTCAGCTTCCACTTTGATCTTATGCGAGAAAACAACAAAACGTTTTATATCCTTAACTAAAAATGTAGTTCTCATCATATCTGATAGAAACAAAAAGAGAGAAGCCCATTTATGCCAAAATCTGGTTAGGATGATAAAAAAATAAAAGCCCCTACATGGTAGGGGCTAATTATTAAACGAATTGTCTCAAGCTTAGAACGCAGTGCGCTTGTAGCGGCGATAAACAGGTTGCCAGAACGACTGTTCAATCGCCACGTTCAATGCTTCATCAGTAATTTCTAATGCGACACCTTGTTCAATTGCCTTTTTACCAACGGCAAATGCGATTTTTTTCGATACTAAGTGGATCTCTTCCAGTGGTGGAAGTAGTGCCCCACGACCGTTGATTGCTAGAGGAGAACATGTTGCGAGCGCGCGGCTTGATTCCATTAGCATCTCGTCAGTGACACGTTTTGCATTGACAGCAAGTACACCAAGGCCAATGCCTGGGAAGATGTAGCTGTTGTTACATTGTGCAATAGGGTAAGTGCGACCTTCATGAACCACTGGCTCAAATGGGCTACCTGTTGCAACCAGTGCTTCACCATTTGTCCAACGAATGATGTCGTTCGGTGTCGCTTCCACGCGGCTTGTTGGGTTCGACAGTGGGAAGACAATCGGACGCTTACAGTGTTTATGCATTTCTTCGATGACTTCTTGGCTAAATAGGCCAGGAGCACCAGAAACACCAATTAGTACCGTTGGCTTGGCGTTACGCATAACATCGAGTAGTGAGAAGCCATTTCCTTCATTTTCCCACTCTTTCGTATTGGTATGCTTTTGCACCAAGCGTTGTTGGAAATCAAGAAGGTTAGGCATGCCTTCTTGTAACAGACCCCAACGGTCAACCATGTAAACTTGTGAGCGAGCTTGCTCGTCAGAAATTCCTTCCGATACCATTTGTGCGATGATCGCTTCTGCGATACCACAACCAGCAGACCCTGCGCCTAGGAAGGTAATACGTTGTTTAGAAAGCTGAGTTCCTGCTGCTTTACAAGCTGCAAGTAGAGAGCCAACAGTAACAGCAGCAGTACCCTGAATATCATCATTGAAGCAACACACGCGGTCTTTGTAACGCTCAAGAAGAGGCATCGCATTTTTCTGAGCAAAGTCTTCGAATTGGATCAAAGCATCAGGCCAACGGCGCTGTACCGCTTGGATAAACTCTTCTACAAATGCATCGTATTCTGCACCCGTAATACGAGGATGACGCCAACCCATGTACATCGGATCAGCTAAGCGTTGCGGGTTATTGGTACCCACATCAAGCACGATTGGTAGCGTGTAAGCAGGGCTGATACCACCACACGCGGTATATAGTGACAGTTTACCGATAGGAATACCCATGCCGCCGATACCTTGGTCACCCAAGCCAAGGATACGTTCGCCATCTGTCACAACAATCACTTTAACGTTGTGGTTTGCTGCGTTGTTCAGCAAGTCGTCAATACGGTCACGGTTCGGGTATGAAATGAACAGACCGCGACCACGACGGTAAATGTTAGAGAAGTTTTCACATGCTGCGCCAACAGTCGGCGTGTAGATGATTGGCATCATCTCAGAAATGTGATTTTGCACTAGGCGGTAATACAATGTTTCGTTGGTGTCTTGGATATTACGCAGATAAATGTGTTTATCCATATCGCTTTCGAAACTTTTGTATTGCTGGTAGGCACGTTCCACCTGCTCTTGGATAGTTTCGGTCGACTCTGGAAGCAGACCTTCTAAGTTGAATGAACTACGTTCTTCAGCAGAGAATGCACTGCCTTTGTTCAAAAGAGGGGTTGCTAAAAGAGCCGGACCCGCATATGGAATATATAGTGGGCGTTTATCGTTGTTCATTGGGTGCCTTATGTAGGGTTGAAGGATGCGCACCAAATTTTAACGGGTTCACTATTTAGTTGTAAACATGCGTTGATGCACATCAATGTAATGTCGCAAAAAAATTCAGATACCGACGAAAATATCGGCAATATTGGTTGTTTAGAGATACCTAAAGCAGGATTTTTTTACTTGGGTATAATGTTTTGCATCATCAAATCAAATCCAATTTCTATGTTTCAACTACCTATCGACAGCCTGCAAGCTGAGTTTGACCATCATGTAAGCCTTAACCATCTTGTGGTGGAAGCCGAAACCGGGTCGGGTAAATCTACTCGCTTGCCCATGTGGGCGGCAAAACACGGACGCGTTCTGGTTATTGAACCACGTCGAATTGCTTGTACCTCGCTGGCTGAATTTCTTGCGGAGCAATCTGGAGAGCCAATAGGTCGCAAAGTCGGTTACGCGATCAAGCTTCATGCCTACTTTGATGAAAAAACCGAAGTTGTATTTGTGACTCCGGGGGTTGCACTGCGTTGGTTTTCGGAAAACAAGCTAGCAGACTTTGATGTCGTGATAGTGGACGAATTTCACGAGCGACGCTGGGATATTGATCTATTAACCGCCATTTTGAAGCAAGAAAATCAACATCGATTGATCGTCACTTCCGCTACCTTAGAAGGCGAAAAGCTAGCGCGTTACCTGGATGCTAAGCGTCTGCGTTCGGAAGGACGTTGCTTTCCAGTCACGGTGACACATCGTTCCACAGACAGCCGCTATTTACCGAACAAAAAGGGATGTGAACAGGAAGTTGTCGGAGCGGTAAAAGAAGCACTGGAAGATGAAGATGGCGATATTCTTGTTTTTCTCCCAGGACGTAAAGAGATCGCCCAATGCGCGCAGATGCTACAAAGCAGCAGTGATGTCATGGTGGTTAAACTTCATGCCTCGGTCAGTGATGAAGAACGACATCGTGCGCTGACGGTACAAAAGCAACGGAAAGTCGTATTGGCAACCAACGTCGCGGAAACCTCTCTGACCATTCCTAATATCCGTGTGGTAATCGATAGTGGTTTAGAGCGCAGAACTGTACAACGAAATGGACGTACAGCACTGACATTAACCAACATTTCTAAGGCCAGTGCCGCGCAGCGAATGGGGCGAGCAGGTCGCGTTACCGAAGGGGCTTGTATTCGTCTATATGGTGAGCACGCGCCTTTAGAGTTGGTGACACCTCCAGAATTACACAGAGAAGAGCTCGTCGAGCCCATGCTGGCAGCGGCTTGTTGTGGGTACCGTCTCTCAACACTCGATTTTCTCGACTCAATTCCCCCAAAGTCGCTAGAGGCATCTCATTCGACGTTGTTATCTATGGAAGCGATTGATGAGGATGGCAATGTCACGCAGCATGGGAGAAAAGTATATCCACTACCCATTGATGCACTGTTTGCCGATCTCGTTACCAGAATTCAAGCGAAGCCAGAGAAGGAAGCAATGATTGATTTGGCTGCCGCCTTATCTGTGCCTGCGCAGCTCTATCAGCGACAAAGTGGTGAAGTTGCTGAGCTTCTATCTCAAGAGGAGCCATACGGGTGTGATGCCTCTTTGCTTATCCGTTTGGTTCGGGGGGAGCGACTTCCGGGCATTGTCATTGATGCCAGCGCACTCGAAGAGGCGCAAGGTTTAGCGAAACAAATGCGAGAAGTATTTGAATTACCGGAACTTGACGTTGCCTCTCGATATAAACGTGAAGCGCTCTTTTTCTCCATCGCCTCATTGCACCCTGAGCTTGTGTTTGTCCGACGAGCTCGTCGAAGAGATGCTCTAGGAAATGGCGTAGTCGAGATGCTGGTTGGGCGTAACAGCCGCTTTCCTGATAAAGAAGAAGCGGCCATCGTGCTAGATAGCCATAGCGTGCCAGGACGAGGCGTTAAGCAAACACTAAACCTCGCATCGGTTATGATGCCTATCCCGCTGACGTTATTACGCGAACTTGAGCTAGGGGTATGGCAACAAGGTGAGACGAATTATGAAGAGGAGACCCCAAGAGCAACGATGCATTTTGTCTACGCCGGACGAACAATCTGTACTGAACACCAAGCGTTACAAGGTGATGTTGCTGTTCAGTCTATTGTCGAAATGATAGAAGACGAGACACTGTTACCAGGTTTTGCTTCTCAAAGAAAACAGCAAATCCAACACTGGAAACTCTACAACGCATTGGGCCTTAATGTCGAAGGAGAAGAGGTTAACGACTTGGCCTCCTTGACATTTTCTCGCTGGTTAAAGGATCAGTTGGAAACATTAGGCGTTGAAAACACCGATGATATGGCGTTGTTTGAACCAGAAGACTTAACATTTAACGGTGTTCCAGAATGGGAATACGACGATTTCACGGAGCAGTACCCTTTAGAACTTTCGCTGCCAGAACTCCAACTGGATGTTGAGTATTACGCGTCTCGCAAGCTAGTACAGGTCGTTTATCGAGAGGGAAACCGTAAGGGAGACCCGAAGCGTTGGGAGCTGCCACGTTGGGCTGGTTGGAAGATACAGTATAAAAAGGCCAGTCGAGTGATTGATGTAAAGTAGGTCGGCGGATGACGTTGTGACAAGAATTGATATTTTCTTGGTGAATCTATAATGATTTCATATTGATAGCGTTACTTGCGTGTTGTTTTTAGTTTCTTAATTGAAATATTAATCAATTGAATGCTTATATATGGCGAAGCTGTACATCAGTTGTTACAAAGCTGGTTTTAATATTTCCTTTTGTATGTAAATTAGGGCATAAAAGACGAATGTTTTATATCCCATTGCTATATCAAAACAGTTGAACGATATTTGGTATATCTCATTTTCGAGTGTCGGGGGCATAGAATGGATCAACAAGGAAAGACGTGCATTGAATTCGACTACACTAGCTTTTTAGGAGCGACAGGTAGTAAAAAATGGACCTTTTTAGAGGCATTTGCCACCATCGCGCCTATTTTCGGTTTGATGTGGAAACAGAACATTGCGGAATTGCGCAAGCCTGAAGATCGGTTGTGGGATGCCGCATTAAAATCGATGTCTTCTCGTAAAAGTGATGAATCCAATTTGGTCCGCTTAACCCAGTTAGCTAAACATGAAGGGATCAATGAATTGCGAGTCGTTATGCCATATTCGCTCGATGTTCAGCAAATCGAGTACATAGAATCTCGCAGTCAGTTGAAAGTGGACACGTCAGAACAAGATGTCCTTAACATCAAGTTTTAGGCTGAGCATTTCCACTTCGTCGATGTACCACTTAACAATAGTGCAATGAAAAGCGACCTCAAAGTAGGTCGCTTTTTTATTTTGAGGTTTTTGTCACAGGTCTTGGAAGTGTGATGAATATAGAGTATTTGCACTTAAATTAACAAAAATGTAACGTTTGGAAATGCAATTGTCATAACTAGCTTCTAACTTTGTGTTTTTAGGACAAATTACCGACTAAGTGGTTGGTACTGTAAGTTCGAATTAACGTCCCTTATTGGCACACAAGGATGATTGAGTCACCACGTCATTTGGGCATAAAAACAAACACAATAAGAAAGGAAGTCAATATGTCTTTGTCTCGTCGAGACTTTATGAAAGCTGCCTCTTCAACGGCGATTGTTACCGGGCTGGTGGGCTGTGGTAGCGATGCTAGTGAATCTGTTGCGGTTACCTTTGAGCACGGAGTGGCGAGTGGAGATCCTACTCAAACACAAGTAATCATTTGGACTCGTGTTACAACCTCAGCGAGCTACGCAGATGTAAGCTGGCAAGTTTCATCTAACGAAAATTTTACTGATATCGTGCAAAGTGGCACTTTTGCCACAGACACGAGCCGAGATTTCACGGTAAAAGTCGATGTTCAAAATCTCAACGCAAATTCTCGTTACTACTATCGATTCATGGTTGGTGATGTCACTAGCGAAGTCGGGCAAACTCAAACATTACCAGAAGATGGTGTAGAAAAGGCATCCATGGCGGTTGTTTCTTGTGCAAACTATCCTGCTGGCTATTTCCATGTGTACCGAGAGATTTTAAATCAACATGAGCAAGACCCGTTTGATGTGGTGCTTCATCTCGGTGATTACATATATGAGTATGGTGCTGGTGGCTACGCTAATGAAGATGCTGAGGCACTAGGGCGAGAGCCAAGCAAAGGCACTGAATGCATTACCTTAGATGATTACCGAAAACGGTATGCGCAATATCGCCAAGATGCTGATCTGCAAGCGTTACATGCGAGCCTACCAATGATTGCTGTCTGGGATGACCATGAGCTTGCAAATGATACTTGGAAAAATGGTGCGGAAAACCATCAAGAAGAGGAAGGCAGTTTTAATGATCGTCGTGCAGCTGCGGCTGCCGCGTGGACAGAATGGTTGCCCGTTCGTGAAAACACTTTCTCAAACATGCTGATTTACCGTCAGTTTTCGTTTGGAAGTTTAGTCAATTTGATGATGCTCGACACGCGACTTGTGGGGCGTGATAAACCGTTGGATTATTTCTCGCTCAGCTCACCAACGATGGAAGCTATTGGCGGTTTAGTTGCCCAGTCGCGCAGTCAAGACCGAGAGCTGTTAGGCGGTGACCAACTCGCTTGGCTGATGGATGCGTTCAGTACGCACGACGCAACTTGGAATGTGCTAGGGCAACAAGTGTTAATGTCTCGTATGGAGTTGCCAAGTTCGGTTATGACCGCGATGTTTCAATTGTTTACTGCCACTGAAGAACAAAAAACAGAGGCGTTATTAGCGGTAAACTCTGCGATTACGGGTTATCTCTCTGACCCAAGTTTAGATACCATTGCTTTGCCATATAACCTAGATGCATGGGATGGCTACTACGTTGAGCGAGAGAAAGTTTATCAACTGGTCAAAGCCAGCAGTGGTAACTTTGTCTGCTTGGCCGGAGATACGCACAACGCATGGGCAAGTGAGCTTAAAGACGTATCTAAGCATCCTATCGGGGTAGAGTTTGCGACTAGCTCTGTGAGTTCCCCTGGGTTAGAGGCCTACCTCGCGTTAGACCCTGTCGCGATCGCTCAAATGGAATACACGCTGCCGCACTTAGTGTCAGAATTACAGTGGGCAGACATCAAACAGCGTGGCTTTATGCGCGTTACTTTTACGCCCGGCAAGGCAGAGTCGACCTGGTATTTCGTATCAACGATTAAAGACAAAACATATCAGGTGACGACCAAGTCAGCCTCTACAACAGATGGCACTACGTTAAATATCGGCTAAACTGAGCCTAATACGAAAAAAGTCCGCAAGCTAGTGCGGACTTTTTATTGGAAAGCGTTTAGCAATCTAGCGACAGTGCTAGTCAATCAATCCGTATTCTTTGCTCAGAACTTCGATGATTTCCGCTTTCGGATTCTCACTCAAATGAATCGGCTTGCCTGTAATCTTCTCGGCAATACCAATGTAAGTGCTCGAAATCGCCATCAAAGATTCGACGGGTAAAGCATTATCACGAGCGAGTGCTTCACGCTCTGGCATACGTTCTTTATTTAGCAAGATATCTGGGTCAGGGAAGTGGTTAAGTAGGAACTGGCGGAAACCTTCTTTTGAGTTCTCTACGATGTGACCTGCTTGGTACTCTTTAGCATCCCATATACGAGATGAGTCTGGTGTACCCACTTCATCCATGTAAATCAGCTTTTCATTGCCAGCAGCATCATGAACATAACCAAATTCGAATTTGGTATCGACAAAGATTTGGTCAATTGCTTCTAATGCTTGGCTGATAACGTTAAAGCCTTCTTTCAGCAGTTTTTCGTAGAGT
The DNA here is from genome assembly GCF_033344235.1 of Vibrio sp. Vb1554. Taxonomy (NCBI): domain Bacteria; kingdom Pseudomonadati; phylum Pseudomonadota; class Gammaproteobacteria; order Vibrionales; family Vibrionaceae; genus Vibrio; species Vibrio sp. Vb1554. The sequence goes on from NZ_JAWPOJ010000005.1 coordinate 115,691, forward strand.
GCGATATCGTCCGCACTTGAGAAGTTAAATGCTTCGTAGTTGTCTACGATATTTTGACGAGTAATATTAACGTCATCCGCTTCTGGCACACCGGGAATGCCTTTTAGAATGCCTTTTGTGGATGGGGTCATTAGCAACTCTGGCAGTGCTTTGTCTTTTTCTAACCCTTCAGGAAGTTGGATTCCACAAAACTCGCGCTCGCCATTTGCGTAAGCGCGCCACATCGAACCCGTGATGTATTTGCGGCAGATGGCTTCGATTTTTACCGGTTTGGCTTTTTGTACAATCCAAACAAAAGGGTGAGGAATGTCTAGAATATGGCTATCTGCTAAGCCATTTTCTTTGAACAGTTTGAACCAGTGATTAGAAATCGCATTAAGCGCCGCCCCTTTACCCGGGACACCATTAAGACCACCTTCAGCATGCCAAATACAATCGAATGCAGAGATTCGGTCGCTAATCACCATGATAGCCAAAGGCGCATCTGGAGCGACATTGTATCCTTTTTCTTTGATCAGTCGAGTGCTGTCTTCTTCAGTTAACCAGTAAACTGAACGAACTTTTCCACTATGAACGGGTTTATGGGTGCGAATTGGCAGGTCGTCATTGACGGCAAGTACTTGATTAGCAAGGCTCATTGCGACATTCCTATCATCTTAATCAAACGTCAGAAAGAGAAGATATTCAGCAAAATGTGGGCGCTGAATAAATCGAATGTGGGCATCATACCAGAACTATTTTAACTCGCCAGAGAAAAAGCAAACGTTTGCCTGTTTTCTTTAATACTAAAAAAGCCCCCTTAAAAAGGAGGCGAGATGCAGGATAGATAACGTCGAACTTATTAGTGGTACTTATTAACTCTGCCTTCGACGAAAAAGACTTCACACTGATAGCGCTGCGCCACGTCGCGCAACATAGATTGATTCATAAGTGCAATTTTATTGGATGCGACAACAGCACTGGCATTACCTGATCGGATGGCTTTTATCACGATCTCGACTTCTGAAAGCTGTTGAGAGGGCTTCATTTGAATAACGTTTTTACAGCAAATATTAGAAGCAGTGAGTTGTTCAAAGTCTGGACGAGGGCAGTCTGCTGTAAACAAAATCCATTGTTTCTGCTGCGATAAAACAGCCAGCTTAGATAGAAGCTGATCCGAAACGGCCATGGGCTTAGTTGCTTGTGCCAATACGTTGTAACGAGAGTATGTATGAGATTGACTTTGTAACTGCATCTTACTGTTCCTTTATACATGCTGTATGTGTATACAGTAGTTTGTTTTGGTGACCTGATCAACCAGTTTCTCAAAAGTTATTTGCGGTTTTTTGAGAAGGAAATAAAAGGATTTGATTCTAAGTAATTGAATTTATGTGGTTGTTTTTCATTTTTGATATGTCTAACATCAATTTAAAAATGTGAGGTGAGTAGAAAGTTGGACGAGAGACATACAGGGGTTTACTACTGTATATACAGGTGTTTTTCACGGACAATGGTTTGTATACAGTGGGAGAGGGCTGATAACCGATGCGACGTGCTATGTAAGATAGGAGGGAATACGAGATAGAGATTGGAAATAGGGCTTGGCCGATCAAAAAAGCGCCTTAAAAGGCGCCTTTGAAAATCAGTTCCGTTGATTCCGTCTTGCTTAGCTCGCTCGTTGCAAGCGTTCGCGCATTTGTAATTCGCCTTGGTTAAATAGGCGCACGTCGATTTTCGCCATATCGTAGCAAGCTTTACATGAGTAGTGGTGCTTGCCATCTAAATAATCGTGACGAGTTACAAGGCTAGGTTTTTTACACCAATCACAGGTGCCTTCTTCAGTGAACATTGATTTTCTCCCCACCTAGATTAATTTGAGTCGTTAGGTGTTATTTTGCGCCGGGCATTATGGCATAAAAGCGCGACTTAAGTTAAATGTCTGTTAATTTGTTTGAGAGGGAGATCGATTGCGGCGCTTGATTATATAGGTCTAAAAGCATGCTAGCCAAAGTATCCTGACCTATTTTTACTGTTTTGTAACATTTTGTGAGACGAGCTTAAAGGCATGATTGAGTCGCTTCATTTCTTCTTCACTGCCTCTTGTGTCAGGATGATAAAGCTTTGATAGCTGTCTATAGCGTAGCTTGATTGCTTGTAAATCAGGGATGTGTTGTGGTGTGTAGCCAAACATAGCACACGCGACGCTTAGCTTATGGTTCTCTGCCTGGGTTTTGGATTTCTTAAACTCTTTGAATACTTTCTCTAGCTGGCGTTTCAGTTGCTTGTTCGTAAACTCTAGCTCTTTTATTTTTTTCGCCATTCGTTGATTTTGGCTTTCCTCTTTGGCTTCAAGCGCTTTTCTATTCTGCTTAAGTTTCTTGATTACGAGAAAACTTAAGCCGCTGATGATGAGTATCGCCGCTAGCCAGATCAGCCATAAAAACTGCGAGTGTTCTACTTTGGGGTTTGCAACTGTGCTTTTCTCTTCCTGTGCTTGCTCAGCCTTTTTATCGAGCGACTTTATTTGCGAGACTTGTTTAGCTCGCAGTTGGTTGAAGCGCTGCTCTAACAGTTGATTATAAGCTTGTTCTGCTGCTGGATTATGCTGAGAAGCCATTTGATACAAGGCTTCAGTCAATTGAGAAGTTGTGACCTTATCTGGATTGCGCTGAATAAAATCGGCGAGAAGAAAGCCACGATCGGTTGGGTCATTGAGTGCGATAGAGGTTAGCCAATATAACGCTTGTGTTTCATTTTTTTCGCCATTTATCCCTTTAGCAAAGTCGTTCGCGAGCTGTTTTTGTGCAGGGAGGTAACCTTGGTTGGCGGATTGCTCTAGCCAGTAGCGCGTTTCTGGTGAGGCTTCAGCTTCGTTTGATGCCAATAATTGTTGTGCGTACTCGTATTGTTCGATGGGGTCATTTGGAGCTTGAGAGGCAAGTGAGTAGCCAGAAAAGCTGAGGCTAAATAAGCAGAGTAGGGCAGACGTTTTGACAGACATTAATATGTCAGGCCTAACGATAATGGTTAGGCCTGCTCCGGTAATTTTTTATTATTACCGTTATGGTGCAACCAAATTACTTCAGTGGCAAGATCTGGATTTCAACACGACGGTTGCACGCACGACCTTCAGAAGTTTGGTTTGAGCAAATTGGGTTACGTTCGCCGTAGCCGCGTGCAATTGCACGACCAGGTGCAACGTTTTGAGATACTAGGAATTGACGTACGGACTCTGCACGGCGCTCTGACAACGTTTGGTTGTATGACTCACTACCTGTGCTATCCGTGTAACCGTCAATAACGAGACTGGTATCTGGGTACTCAACTAGGATGCGAGCAACACCGCGTAGAGTGTTATGGATACTAGCATCAAGCTGGTAAGAGCTTGAAGAGAAGCCGATACCGTTTTCCATACGCAGTAAAAGCTGATTTTCACCAACACGCTGAACTTGTACGCCAGAGTTTAGCAAAGCGCGACGTAATTCCGCTTCTTGTTGGTCAAAGTAGTAACCAACGCCAGCGCCAGTCGCTCCGCCTGCGGCTGCACCAATGAGTGCATGCTGACGACGTTCTTTAGCATCATCACCCGTTGCTAGGCCGATTGCTGCGCCAGCGATCGCACCAATAAGCGCGCCTTGCGTGGTGGAGTTAGTTTCGTATTCACCCGTTGTTGCATTTTGGCGTTGAGTGGCTTGACAGCCAGTAAGAGCTAGCACTAGAGCTAGTGCAATAGGCATCTTTTTCAAGGGAAAATCTCCGTATAAAACTGAGGCGAAACCATGCCTCATAATGGGATGCGAATTATGAATAAACAAGCATTAATATTTGTTATGAGAAAGTAAGATTGATAAGAGTTTCTGTAAGAAAATTCCTATCAATACTGCCAAAGCTCTCAAAGTAAGCCCTATAGACATCGAAGTCATGGGTGCTTATGTGAATCCTTTACTATTCTGGCTATTTCGATGAATCGCCCAACATTTTGCGTGCTTGTTCGCCGCCCACTCCACGGTTAACTGAAACCTTTCTACCTTTCTTTAAGCCCACTTCGTAGTCTTCAGTTAGGTTTTTCATCGCTTCTTTCAATTGCTTCTTGAACGTTTCGCGGTCAATGTTTTGGAATTCTTTATCAATATAGTCATTAATTTTATTGGCCGACTCTTCATCTGGAGAAATAATTGGCAATTTTTCAATCGCGCCTTCCACCCAGCCAGATACAAATGAGTTCACACGGCGAGTCACTTCCTGAGAAGAGGTGCCGGTGCCAGCAAAGCTGTTTCGGAATTGTCCGGTACTTTCGTTCATCTCGCGATAAACAATATCGAAAGCAAATGCAGCAAAAATAGCGCGATCTGCTTCACCGATAAATTCGACACGTTTGAGCCCTTTGTGATTCAACAATACTGCTTCGACACCGAATTTTGTGTTAATGCCGCGAATCACTCGCAATATGGTAGAACTGATGTTCGCTGGTAGCAGATGAGAAGATTGTGTTTTTCCCATTCTGATGAACTCAATATCGTCTTTATCGAGACCATATTTAAGCATGAGGCGATGTGCCATTTTGATAGCATTGGCAGCCTCATTAACATTAGCGGAATTGCCCAGTTCTAAGCACTTGGCGATTTTTTTCAGAGCTTTTTGTTTATCCATCGACAACCAGTAACGAAAGCAGAAAATTTATGAAGTCAGATATATTACCTTTTTTGACATAAAAACGAAATACAAGGTGGGACTGAAGATAATTTCTGCACATAAAAAGAAGCCTCGCATTAAGCGAGGCTGGCGTTTTAGTTCGTCGTAATCAGTATGAAGCCGTACTTGTGTCTAAGAAGCCATTCTTCATTAAGATTCGTTAGAATTACAACCCGAGCTGGTTGAGCAAGTCATCGGCATCATCGTTTGATCCCGACGATTTAGATTCTTTCTCAGCCAACTGTTTACGTGTTGCCTCTAAAATGTCGTCTGGGTTTTCGTCTTCAGCAACTTCAAACTCTTCCAGTTGGATGAACTCAGTTTTATCCATTGCTAGCTCGAGATAGAAAATATTGTTGTTTTCGGTGGAGAACGTCACTCTGCGCGCTTGAGGGCGGTCAAGGTTGGTATCAACTTGTAAGATAACTTGCTTATTCAGCGCCAGCATTTTTGGTTGGTTTTGTGTGATGTTCGTTTGCAGGTCTTTACGAATTTTATTAGTGAAGTCTCCGACCAGTTGATTCATGAGTTCACCCAGAACATCGCCTACCTCGTCAGAAGTATGAGATATTGCCAGTTCTTCTTCTGGCATGCCCATATTACGCATGTAGTTGGTGTAGATCTCCAGTGCGGCTTTTGCCGTAAAATTAATCACAACTAGCCCGGTAAATCCGCCATCAAACAGAACAAAACAGCCAAAATCTGGTTTGAGGCTAGTCTTGTGGATTTTTTGCACCATTGCTGAATAATTTACTTGAGAAGATGTCGCCGAAGTAAGTACGCCAGAAACAGACTGGCAAAGTTTGAGAAGGATATCTTCAGTGGTCACAATTTTATTTTTTTTCATTCTGAAAACTCATCTAGAAACGCGATTCGTTCCCCAATGTAAGGCATCAAGCGTGAAAAAATAAAGCATAAGTTTAATTATTGTATCGAGATTCTGATTTGCTCGTCTTTTTAAATGTTGTAAAGTGACGAAATTCAAAGAATATTACTTCACTAACTCTTTTGTGGTGTTTTTTCGCTTAGCGCCAATTTGTATGAGAAGTGAGCAAATAATTACACAACCCGCAGCTGATCGGATCAGCGTCGTAGGGGCAGGAAGCAAATGTTACCAAGATTACACTCGCAAACTGATGTCGATCCTCTTGTTCTTAGTTTTCTGAAAGAGCTTGAGCACGCCGGATTCACTGGTGATATCGAAAGCCAATATTCAAGTCGACTAGCGGTTGCCACTGACAACAGTGTTTACCAGCAACTTCCTCAGTCTGTCGTTCATCCCAAAACGACAGAAGATGTTTCTCTCCTCGGGAAACTGAGCAATAAAGAAAAGTACGAACGAATTACCTTTTCACCTCGTGGTGGCGGCACGGGGACCAATGGTCAGTCGCTAACCAAAGGTATTGTGGTGGATATGTCTCGCCACATGAACAAAGTGCTTGAGATTAATGAGAAAGAAGGCTGGGTTCGTGTACAAACTGGTGTAGTGAAAGACCAGTTAAATGACGCAGTTCGCCCTTATGGCTACTTCTTCTCTCCAGACTTATCTACCAGTAACCGTGCAACGATTGGCGGCATGGTCAACACCGATGCTTCTGGTCAAGGTTCTCTGAAATACGGGAAAACATCCGATCATGTTTTGTCGCTACAAGCGGTGTTTGCTGATGGCTCAGTTTTAGAATCAGATCTGTCCAACGGCTACCCAAAAGAAGGCGAGTTTGCTGCCAAGGCGCTACGAGTAACGGAATCCGTATGTCGTGAAAAACGCCAGCAGATCGTAGATAAGTTTCCTCCTCTTAACCGATTTTTAACGGGCTACGATTTAAAAAATGCCTTGAATGAAGACGACGACCGTTTCGATATCACACGAGTACTGTGCGGCGCGGAAGGTTCATTGGCATTTATTACCGAAGCAAAGCTTAACCTGACGCCAATTCCGAAAGCACGTACTTTGGTTAACGTTAAATACAACAGCTTTGATTCTGCACTGCGTAATGCACCGTTTATGGTAGAGGCGAAAGCGCTGTCTGTAGAAACCGTTGACTCAAAAGTGCTTAATCTCGCGAAGCAAGATATCGTTTGGCACACCGTGAGCGATTTACTTACCGATGTTCCAAATAAAGAGATGCTTGGCATCAATATGGTGGAATACGCAGGTCAGGACGAAGAGGAAGTTGCTGCTCAGGTTGCAGCGTTGACCGCCAAGCTCGATACCATGTTGGAAACAGAAGAAGCGGGCATTATCGGCTACCAAGTTTGTAATGATGTAGCGAGCATTGGGCGTATTTACAACATGCGTAAAAAAGCGGTGGGTTTGTTAGGCGCAGCAAAAGGTCGTGCTAAACCGGTCGCATTCGCTGAAGATACCTGTGTGCCACCAGAAAACCTGGCGGACTTTATTGTAGAGTTTCGAGAGCTGTTAGACAGCAAGTCTCTGAATTACGGCATGTTTGGTCACGTCGATGCTGGGGTGCTTCACGTACGTCCTGCGTTGGATTTGTGTGACCCGCACCAAGAAGCATTGATGCACGAAGTGTCTGATGAAGTGGTCAAGCTGGTGGCGAAATACGGTGGTTTGATGTGGGGTGAACACGGCAAAGGTTTCCGTTCAGAATATGGCCCTGAGTTTTTCGGCGACGAGTTGTTTACTGAACTGAGACGTGTGAAAGCTGCATTCGATCCACACAACAAAATGAACCCGGGCAAAATCTGTACACCGCTGGATAGTGATGCAGAGCTTGTCAAAGTTACCGATACCAAACGTGGTTACTATGACCGTCAGATTGACGTTCAAGTACGTGACAGCTTTAAACAAGCGATGGAATGTAACGGTAACGGTTTGTGTTTTAACTACGATACTAGCTCGCCAATGTGTCCATCGATGAAAGTAACAGCCGATCGTCGTCATTCACCGAAAGGTCGTGCGGGTTTGGTTCGCGAGTGGTTGCGTCAGCTCACTGAGCAAGGCATTGATATTCTTGACTTAGAAAAGCAAACACTAGAAAACAAAACATCAATCAAAACCATGATTGACCGCGTACGTCATTCTATCAATCGTCGTCACGAGTATGACTTCTCTCACGAAGTGTATGAAGCGATGAATGGTTGTTTGGCGTGTAAAGCGTGTGCGAGTCAGTGTCCGATTAAAGTCGATGTTCCGAGCTTTCGCTCGCGCTTTTTAAACATCTATCACTCTCGTTACCAACGTCCTGCAAAAGACTATCTGGTTGCGAACATTGAGACTATGCTGCCGATGATGGCGAAAGCGCCAGGTGTCGTAAATGGTGTTTTGAAGCAGTCGTGGGTGAAAAGTTTAACGGCATCTACGGTCGGGTATGTCGATGCGCCGTTGTTATCAGTACCCACCTTGAAACAACGAGTAGAGTCGCTGACAACGCCTTATGATCTGCAAGCGCTCAGTGGTTTGTCTTCGTCTGAAAAGAGCAAGCATGTTTTAATTGTTCAAGACCCATTCACTAGTTACTACGACGCTGATGTCGTTGAAGACTTCGTTAAGTTATTGAAAAAGCTGGGTATGAATCCGGTGCTTCTGCCGTTTAAGCCGAATGGTAAAGCACAACACATTAAAGGGTTTTTACGTCAGTTTAAGGACACAGCAGCCGACACAGCGAAGTTCTTGGCGATGGTAGCGGATTTGGATATCCCATTAGTTGGCGTCGATCCTGCTTTGGTGCTGTGTTATCGAGATGAATACGCTGAAGTGCTTGGCAGTAAGCGAGGTAATTTCGATGTACTAACAGCCCACGAATGGCTTTACCCAAGACTAGAAGCGTTTGAAAGCGGAGAGCATAAGGCGCAGGAACCTTGGTATCTGTTTGCTCACTGTACTGAGAAAACCAAAATGCCAAATGCGGAAAAAGAGTGGGGCGCTATTTTTGCTCACTTTGGTGCAGTTTTGAATACGGTACCTGTTGGTTGTTGTGGTATGGCGGGTACGTTTGGTCATGAGGTTGATAAGTTGTCGATGTCGAAAGACATTTACAATTTAAGCTGGAAGCCGAGCTTAGATAAGTTGGATAACGAGAGATGTTTGATTACAGGCTATTCTTGCCGCAGCCAAGTTAAACGCTTTGAAGGAACGAAGCCCAAGCATCCCGTTCAGGCGCTGTTAACTTTGTTGTAATCGGACTAAATCAAGCCCAGTTTTACTGGGCTTTTTAGAAACCGTATTTAGACCCTTTCAAAGGATATGAATCTTGAGAAAACTTGAACTCAAAGTCCCACCTGTTGTGGTGTTTTTGCTAGTCATACTTTTGATGTACGGACTTAAAGTTTTGACGCCGAGCATGAACATTCGAGTACCCTTTGTTGAATTTGTAGTAGGTGTATTAACTTTGTTGTCTGGCTACATGGGCATTGCTGGCGTGTATGAATTTCGCAAGGTAAAAACCACAGTGAACCCAGTAAAACCTGAAGCGGCATCTTCTGTTGTAAGAACTGGTGTGTTTGCCTTTTCACGCAACCCTATGTACACGGCATTATTGCTTCTAATCATAGCAACTGGTTTGTGGTGGCAGCACTTGAGTGTGGTGCTTTGTGGCGTGATATTTGTCAGTTATATGAATCGGTTTCAAATCAAGCCTGAGGAACGCGTTTTAGAGCGATTGTTTGGTGAAGAGTATGTGGATTATAAAAACCATGTTCGTCGTTGGCTCTAAGCATTGCGTTTAGTTTTGTTTGGATGAGACATAAAAAGAAAGCCCAACGGTCGACGTTGGGCTTTCTTTTAGTAAACACGTTTTTTGTGCGCTTCTGATAGGGCAGTCGACTAGGCTGCCTTAACGAACTTTGCTAGGAATGCATCCTTACGTTCATTAAAGCGGCGTACAAGGTCGTCAACCGCTTCTTGGTCATATGGCTTCAAGCCACTTGCAACCATGCGCTTAATACCTTTACCAACGACTTCACCGTCTTCTTTGAACGCAAAGTTTAAGGTGACTACACCTCGTTTTCCTTCTACGTCGAATGTTGCGCCAGTGAAATCCACCTCTGGATGCGTAAGGTCTAAGCGTGAAAATTCGACTTCCATGCTTTCATAAATAACTAATGGACGCTGGCAGTTAATCATCATTTGCTTCTCTTCCATAAGAGGAACCATGATGTGGGGGAAGTTCATACCAGAAAATTGCACGTAATTTGTCACTACATGCTCAATAAATGCCGGATCGTGGTTAGTTTCACCTTCACGGGACATGTGTAAGTATTCTTTACCTGCCTCGTCAACAACAGCGCTTTCTTTGTCACACTTATTTTCAATATGAAGTGCTACACCATCGTTTACCATGCCAGAGAAGTTAAAACGCATCTTTTGGCTAACGCCTTCTTTACTAAGAAGCACAGCGAAAAGTAAATCCCCAGGGACACAAAAGCGTTTGTTGTCTTCATCATGAATTGGGTTGTAGTCACCTGCGACACGTTTTGCAAAGTGGCTTGCTTGTTCGCGAGTGAACTGAAACTGGTGATTAGTGTTTGAAAAATAAGGTGTTAGAAACATAATTTTTACGTAGTAACCAAAACTGTGTGGGATTATATGCGAATATCTGCGTAGCAATGGTCCATCCAGTGAAAACTTCACCGTATCCTAACAATAAGACACTATTTCGGCGGATAAACCGTTAAAAACGCATACTTTAGCAACGCTTTTATTTGTTAAAACAATAAACAACGACCTTTTCGCTCGCCTATCTTGTAAAGTATAGCCATCAAAGTAGACAGGTGTTCATAAATAGTGCCATCAATATGTTTAATCGTATATAAAAAGGCTCCACGCAGAACGTAGAGCCTTCAAGTCATCATCTTTTTATTCGGTGAAATGCCAGTTGTACTTAATTATTGAACACTGGGTAACAAGCTCTCTGGCATGAGCGTGTTGTGGATAGCCAGCTTAAGCAGAGTGTTTGCCTGTTCAATGTCTGGAGCAAAGTAGCGATCTTTATCGTAGAACGATACTTTTTCACGCAACATTTGTTTCGCAATCTCAATACGCTCAGAGGACTTGTTTGGCGCTCTAAAGTCTAGGCCTTGTGCTGCTGAGAGGTATTCGACAGCCAGAATACCGCGAGTGTTTTCGCCCATTTCTTTCAATCTGCGAGCCGCGAATGTTGCCATTGACACGTGATCTTCTTGGTTTGCAGATGTTGGCAAGCTGTCTACTGACGCTGGGTGAGCGAGTGTTTTGTTTTCACTTGCTAACGCAGCGGAGGTAACCTGAGCAATCATGAAACCAGAGTTCACACCACCATTGTCGACTAAGAACGGTGGCAGTTTTGATAGCGCGCTATCGATAAGTAATGCCATACGACGTTCAGACAAGCTGCCGATCTCGGCAATCGCAAGTGCTAGGTTGTCGGCTGCCATTGCAACAGGCTCCGCGTGGAAGTTACCGCCAGAGATGATGTCACCATCTTCAGCAAACACCAACGGATTATCTGATACGGAATTCGCCTCTACTTGTAATACTTCCGCCGCATTGCGGATTTGCTGTAAACACGCGCCCATCACTTGAGGCTGACAGCGCAAAGAATACGGGTCTTGCACTTTTTCACAGTTAGTGTGCGAATCACCTATTTCACTCGATGTGTCTAACAAATGACGGTATGCGAGTGCTGCGTCCATCTGGCTGCGATGACCACGTACACGGTGAATGCGCGGATCGAATGGACGTCGGCTGCCGAGAGCGGCTTCAACAGACATTGCACCACAAACGGTTGCTGACGCGAAAAGGTCTTCCGCGATAAACAGGCCTTCCAATGCGAACGCTGTGGATGCCTGAGTCCCATTTAGTAGCGCTAAGCCTTCTTTTGGCGCCATAGTGATAGGCTCTAGACCTGCGATTTTTAATGCTTCTTGCCCGGAAATGATATTACCGTTGTGGCGAGCTTGTCCTTCTCCCAGTAATACAGTGCTCATATGGGCTAGAGGAGCTAAGTCACCTGATGCGCCAACAGAGCCCTTTTTAGGTACACAAGGGTAAACTTGTGCGTTGACTAGGTCGGTCAGCATATTAATGACTTTTAGGCGAATCCCAGAAAAGCCACGAGACAGACTATTGATTTTTAATACCATCATCAGACGAACCGTTTCATCTGACATAAACTCACCGATACCTGCCGCATGAGAAAGAACGATACTGCGTTGCAGTGTTTCTAAATCTTCTGGTGCTATTCGTGTGTTAGCCAATAGCCCAAAACCAGTGTTAATTCCGTAAACCGTTCTATCTTCCGCGATGACTCGGTCTACGACCTGTGTGCTTTCTTCAATGGCCGGAATGGCTTCAGGAACCAAAGTAAGGTTGACTGGTGAACGGCTCACTTGGCGTAGTTCGTTTAAGCTAATATGACCTGGCTTTAGCGTTAAATTTAACATCTCTTTCATCCTTACTTGAGCTTCTTCAGTTCTTCGTTGAGCATTGGCAAATCTAGCCCTTGCTCTGCTGCACATTGTTTAGCGATATCGTATCCCGCATCAGCATGACGCATGACACCAGTTGCTGGGTCGTTATGCAGCACGCGGGCAATACGTTGTGAGGCATCTTCACTGCCGTCACAGCAGATAACCATACCTGAGTGTTGCGAGAAGCCCATACCTACGCCACCGCCGTGGTGCAGTGAAACCCAAGTTGCGCCGCCCGCCGTGTTGAGTAGCGCGTTTAATAATGGCCAGTCTGATACGGCGTCAGAACCGTCCATCATACCTTCGGTTTCACGGTTCGGGCTTGCTACAGAGCCAGAGTCTAAGTGATCTCGACCAATGACAACGGGCGCTTTAAGTTCGCCATTTTTCACCATTTCGTTGAATGCTTGACCAAGACGCTCACGATCTTTAAGACCAACCCAGCAAATACGCGCAGGTAAACCTTGGAACTGGATGCGTTCGCGAGCCATATCTAGCCAGTTATGTAAGTGCGGATTATCTGGAATTAGCTCTTTTACTTTTTGGTCGGTTTTATAAATGTCCTCAGGATCGCCAGAGAGAGCAGCCCAACGGAAAGGACCGATACCTTCACAGAATAGAGGACGAATGTAGGCTGGAACGAAGCCAGGGAAATCAAATGCGTTTTCTACGCCTTCTTCCAAGGCCATCTGGCGGATGTTGTTACCGTAGTCGAGTGTTGCGGCGCCGCGATTTTGCAGCTCTAACATCGCTTGAACTTGCACAGCCATGGATTTTTTCGCTGCTTTTACGACCATTGCTTCATCTTGCAAACGCATTTCTGCTGCGTGAGACATGCTCCAGCCTTGTGGTAAATAGCCATTGAGCGGGTCGTGTGCAGACGTTTGGTCTGTTACTACATCAGGCGTGATATTACGTTCTACCAGCTCAGAGAAAACGTCTGCTGCATTACCTAGTAGACCAACCGATACTGGTGTGTCTGACTCTTTAATGATAGCTAGCGCTTCATCTAAAGAAGTCGCTTTCTTATCGACATAGCCTGTACGTAGGCGGTAATCGATACGTGACTCATCACACTCTACTGCAATCATGGAGAAGCCCGCCATTGTACCAGCGAGAGGTTGAGCACCACCCATGCCACCGAGACCACCTGTTAGAATCCAACGGTCCTTTGCTTCACCGTCAAAGTGTTTTTTTGCAACAGATACGAACGTTTCGTATGTGCCTTGTACGATACCTTGCGAGCCAATGTATATCCAGCTGCCAGCGGTCATTTGGCCGTACATCATCAAGCCTTGTTTATCGAGCTCGTTGAAGTGTTCCCAGTTTGCCCAATGCGGAACAAGGTTTGAGTTTGCGATAAGCACGCGTGGAGCATTTTTATGAGTAGGGAAAACACCAACAGGCTTGCCTGATTGAACTAAAAGCGTTTGGTCATCTTCGAGTCTTTCAAGTACTTCAACAATCTTGTCGTAACATTCCCAGTTTCGCGCTGCTCGGCCAATGCCGCCATATACAACCAGTGAATGTGGATGTTCTGCAACATCAGGATCAAGGTTGTTCATCAGCATACGAAGAGGGGCTTCGGTTAGCCAAGATTTTGCGCGCAGTTTATCTCCGTGAGGTGCACGAATTGTTCTGCTTGTATCAAGTCGTGGATCTTGTCCCTGGCGCTGTGTCATTTCAGACTCCTTTAGTTTCTCGTGATGACCAAGTACTTGCTTGGTCGTAATAATCAGTGGCATCTGGGATGCATTATGGTTTGTGCTGTTTTTCTGCCATCGCGTTGGCGATATCCCAACACAAACGGGCAGCTAATCGTGCAGTTTGACTATCGACGTCATAATTTGGGTTGTATTCGGCGATATCAGCCAGCATTAGCTTATTTTTGTAATGAAGAATTCGATCTAAAAAGGGTGCAATAGTGTCGTAACTCACTCCCCGAGCAGCTGGTGCGCTGACTCCAGGTGCGGTTGCGGCAGGAAATACATCTAGATCAATGGTCAAATAGAGGTAGTCACAGTCGTCAATAAAATGCTGAAGCTGAGTTAAGTGATAACTGTGGTTTAAGTAGCAGAGCTGATTGTCCTCTACATACCAAACATTTAACGCATCTGCTTTTTCAAATAGCGCTTTAGTGTTGCTACTGCGGCTTACACCAATACAAGCGTAATGAAAGTCCCAATCGTTACGTTGACAAAAATGATGAATTTGGTTGAAGGGTGTACCAGAGCTCGGTCTTATGTCGGCGAGGTTACTCTCGAATGCGCGCAAATCGAAATGCGCATCGAAATTGATAATGCCGATTTTAGGCTTCTTCTCTGGATGGTGCGCTTTAAAATATTCCGCTAAGCCGGAAAACGAGGCCCACGCAATCTCATGCCCACCACCCAGCACGATGACTGGCGTATGGGGCAGTGCGCTTGAAATGGTTGCTGCACATAGAGCTTGGCTCTCTTCCAGTAAGTCGTCTTCACACACCACAGTACCTAAGTCATATAGTGGGGCGTCTTGGTGCCATGCTAAATTAGCGAGTGCTCGTCGGATTAAGTCTGGCGCTTTTTTCGCGCCAATGCGTCCTTTGTTTCTCGCAACGCCAGCGTCGGTAGCAAAACCGAGTAATGAGACGCCATGCGCAACGGCACTCAACTCATCTGCTTTTTGGCGTTGAACAACGTGATGAATTCGCTGACCAAGCTTGCCGTCCTCGGCATCATGACGGCCTTGCCAATGAAATAGGGGAGAGTGTAGGTCGAATTGAGACATATTATTGGCCTCCGTGTGAAATGTATTCACCATTTACTATACGACCTACCAGACGTTTTGCTCCGACTTGATAGCTTAAATCCGCAGGGCTTTCGATATCCCAGATAGAGAAGTCCGCATCAAACCCTACTTTGATTTCGCCACGTGAGTTTTGATAACCCAGAGCTTTGGCTGCATGTTGCGTTACACCACGCAGTGCTTCTTGCGGTGTAAGGCGAAATAGCGTGCACGCCATATTCAGCATGAGTGTGAGATCAGAAAATGGTGATGTACCTGGGTTGACGTCCGTAGCAATTGCCATCGGCACGTTATGCTCTCTCAATAACTCAATCGGTGGTAACTGAGTCTCTCTTAGAAAATAAAAAGCGCCAGGCAATAGAGTGGCGACGGTGTTTGATCGAGCAAGTGCTTTAACACCTTGCTCATCTAAAAACTCGATGTGATCCGCTGACAGACCGTTGTATTGCGCAGTGAGGGCTGTACCACCGAGATTAGAAAGTTGCTCAGTATGCCCTTTAACCTTTAAGCCGTGGCGTTTTGCAGCTACAAACACTTTTTCTGTTTGTTCAAGATTGAAACCAATCGATTCACAAAAAACATCGACACTCGTAGCTAATTCTTCCTTTGCGACAACAGGGATTATGTCCTGACAAATGTGCTCAATATAATCATCTGCACGACCTTGAAACTCTGGCGGAATAGCGTGAGCGGCGAGAAGTGTAGTGGTGATTTTAACTTTGCGCTCTTGCTCTAGCATTTTGGCGGCACGGAGCATTTTTATTTCATCATTCAGTGTCAATCCATAGCCAGATTTCACCTCGACAGAAGTGACGCCACTCGCGAGTAACCCATCTAAACGTGGTAACGCTAACTCAACTAGTTGTGCTTCGGTTGCAGAGCGTGTCGCATGTACCGTTGAGAGAATCCCGCCGCCTTGTTTGGAAATTTCTTGATATGGCACGCCGTTTAAGCGCATTTCAAATTCGTTGGCACGATTGCCCGCGTAAATAAGATGAGTGTGGCAGTCGATCAAACCTGGCAGAACTAACTGGCCTTGAAGATCGATACTCTGAGGGTAATGTTGGGCAGACAACAGAGACTCGGTTTGCGGTGCGTCTTCACCAATGGCACAGGTACTGATCGCAACGATTTTTCCAGATTGAATACCAATGCGCGCTGGAGGCGTTGGAAGGTATCCGCATTCTCCCGATTGCATGGTAACTAGACGTGCGTTTTCAATCAGCAAATCCATGTTTGTGTCCCTGTGTTTATTTGTATCATTAAATGTATATACAAATAAATAGAGCAAAATAAGAACACTGACAAGATTGATGTTGCTAAAATGTGATCAAAACGTAGATCTAGAGGATAAATCTTGTCCTTAAATGAGCACTTTTGAGCTCAGCTTATATTTGTTACCAGGGTGATAAAGTAGGGCGGTACTGACTAACTTATCTTGGCTCCACGTTCTGCGATTCAAGAGAAGGCAAGGTTCATTGGCTTGCATTTTTAAGTCTTGCTTAATACGGCTTTCAGGCACAATTGCCTCTACAGTATGTTCTATCGCGCTGAGTGGGCAATTATCTGACAGGTATTGATTTGGAGTGATTTGTGTGAAGTCTTGATTTAAATAACTCGGGGCATATTGGCTATTCACCCAGCGGAGCTCCAGTTGAATCGGCGTTTGGTCTTCATAGTGAATAATTTCACTGTAAAACACTGTCGTGCCTAGCATAACGCCGAGTTTTGTCGCAATGTTGTCATCTGCTTTTATGGCAATCTGTTTGAGCACTTTACTGCCATACTTTCGCCCTCTATCGCTGACTTCTTCGGCAATGTTTCGAATGTCTAGCAGGGGAGATTCTGACTTTTCACCAGGATCACACACGAACGTGCCTAAGCGTGGGCGACGTTGTAATCGGCCCTCATTTACTAAATCCCGAATTGCTTTGTTCACTGTCATTCTACTGACACCAAATTGCTCGGTAAGCTCAATCTCGGTGGCGATGCGATGACCAACTACCCACTCTCCAGCATCAATTTTATCCAGGATAAATTGTTTAATTTGAATGTAGAGTGGTGCAGACATAATGATCTCCCTTTATTTGACTATACAAATACTGCTTAATTTAGGTACAAATTGCAAACATTTCTCGACGAATGTACCGCTTAGTGACCGAGCAATCCTATTGCAGAGCTGAATGACTCTTGCTGCTGAGCATTATTTGGATTGATGATTGAATTCAAACATTTTCTTGTGGTCTATTGCTTGCACAGCAGAAAACAATTGTGTAAACAAACGATTATTAGAAGAAAAATCGCTAAAAAAGGAAAAGTATGTTTAAAAAATTGAAAGCATCACTGGGGATCGGCTCTGCAAAAGTAGATACCATTTTGGACGAAATGAGCGTGTTTCAAGGAGCGACGCTGAAAGGGCATGTTCATATCAAAGGCGGAGACGTCGAACAACAAATTGATGCTATTACGATTAAATTGAACACGGAAATGAAAGTCGAAGTGGATGATAGCGTAAGTTACCAAACCTTCACTATTGATCAATTGAAAGCAGTTGACCCTTTTGTGATTCGACCTAATGAAGAAAAGCAGGTTCCGTTTGAGCTAAAATTGCATGATGAAACGCCAATTACTGCGGTTAGCGCACTTAAGAATCAATGTCATGTTTGGGTCGAGACGACGTTAGATATTGATTTTGCAATTGATCCGCGTGACCGTGATTATATTGAAGTGAAACCACTACCAGTAGCATCTCGGGTTATTCAAGCGATCGAGCAAGCTGGTTTCACAATGGTTAAAGCCGATGTTGAAAAAGGCTTTTTGCGCGGTGGCTCGTTTGCCTCTCGCTCTGGTATTTATCAAGAGCTAGAGTTCCGTAACAACGGCTTTATCTCATCAAAAGAAATTGAGCTCTCTTTTATTCTGGAAGGGCAGGTCGTGCATTGTTTGGCAGAGATTGACCGTTCGCTCAGTTTGGCTGGTGACCAATATCGCTCGTTTACGTTGCCGATCAATGCAACCGATGCTCAAGTCGCAGCCGCAGTTGCACCAACGCTAAATCTATAGCTCTCATCAACTTGATGAAAATATGTACCGATATCCTATTGTGAAAGCGATATCGGTACTGTTATCCATGTTTCTTGCGTTCTCTACGGCTAAAAACTCAAGCGCTGAATTTTCCATTAGATATCGATAGCCTAATACCAGTTCATTAGAGGCATCAGCAAACTCTGTGGGCCCTTCTGTTGAGCCTTGATACCAATGATATTCCAACATCAGGTGATGGTTATCTTCTAAGGCATAACGGTACCCACCCGCAATGGCAATCGTATTATGTCGATAGGGCAGATCGAGCAAGGCACGGTCATCCGAGCGAAAAGTCATGCCAATCATCGAATAAAATGCATGAGCATCACTTAAGTAGCTGTAGTTTAATTGGAAGCCTTGCTCGAAACTGCTACCTTGAAAAGTGCCGTGAGCCACATCGTTAAAATACAAACTGCCGCCAATCGATAGGCCGTGATGTTCATTTTGGAACACTTGATACTGTAAGTAAGTAGATAGGTTATTGGCCAGTGTTTGTCCTTCGAAATCATCTTCAAGCACATCATATTGCGGCATTGAAATGTAAAAACGATCTCTGTCTACTTTATCCCGCCCATTTTGTCCGATACCGAAAAGTTTATGGAAGCTTTTCGTCAGTCCATCTAAATGGTTGTCAGCGGCAAAGACCCATCGATAGTTGAGCTCCCACTGCCAACGGTTGCTGACTTGCCATTTGCTGCCTAATTCGATTTGATTGTGGTAATAGTCCAGTGCGTATTCATCAGTATGAGCCCAAACACTTGCCACGGTTCCCGAACCATAAGCTTCGACAAACCCAGAGGGCAGACTGTGTCCTGAACGTAGTATGTTGGTGTGACTAACCACTTGCATTGGGGATTGTGCGTAAGAACGCAGCGGGCCATATAAGTCACTTGATGCGAAGGCTTGCAAAGAACATATCGAGGTGCTTAGAAGCACCATAAAGCGCGATTTGAAATAGACCATGATGAATACCTACATACAAACTACTCTATAAAACAACTATATACCTAAATCGCACGTTGAGCTCTCGCCCAGCGTGTTAGGCTTTGTATCGGTTCACACGTAATAGGGGATATTGTAATTTGTTGTGTAAGTTCATCGAGGGGCAATTCCATTCATCAGCTATGCGGTCTCTTAAAAAAGCATGATCAGATTGTCGTGACGGGTCTGCGGTTAAGTTCTTATGACAAAACAAAATCGCGCTTTGCATTCTAAATGTGAGCTAGGTACAATCCCATTTTCGATAACGGTCCGGTATTCGTGTTACCGAGAGGCCTTTATTGACTCTCAACTATTTTCTACAAATAGCTTCTAATTTGAATAACATGTGTTGCTTGGTGTGCAACACCACTGTAAAGGACATAGCATGCCTATTATTACTCTTCCTGACGGCAGTCAGCGTCAATTTGACAACCCAGTTTCTACTATGGAAGTTGCGCAATCGATCGGTCCTGGTCTTGCAAAAGCAACTATCGCTGGTCGTGTAAACGGTAACCGCGTTGATGCGTGTGATCTAATTGAAGAAGACGCAAGCCTTGAAATCATCACAGTTAAAGATGAAGTAGACGGTCTAGAAATCGTTCGTCACTCTTGTGCTCACCTTCTTGGTCACGCTCTTAAGCAGCTTTACCCTCAAGCTAAAATGGCGATCGGTCCAACCATCGACAATGGCTTCTACTACGATATCGACCTAGACGAATCTCTAACGCAAGAAGATCTTGAAAAGATTGAAAAGCGTATGAAAGAGCTAGCGAAAACCAAGTACGAAGTGGTTAAGAAAAAAGTAAGCTGGCAGGAAGCGCGTGATACGTTTGAATCACGTGGCGAACCATACAAAGTTGAAATCCTAGACGAAAACGTATCTCGTGATGATCGTCCAGGCCTTTACCACCATGAAGAATACATCGACATGTGTCGTGGTCCTCACGTTCCTAATATGAGCTTCTGTCAACACTTCACTTTGCTGAATGTTGCAGGTGCTTACTGGCGTGGTAACAGCGACAACAAAATGCTTCAACGTATCTACGGTACGGCTTTCCACGACAAGAAAGCACTGAAAGCGCACCTAACTCGCCTAGAAGAAGCGGCGAAGCGTGATCACCGTAAGATTGGTAAGCAACTAGACCTATTCCACATGCAGCAAGAAGCACCGGGTATGGTGTTCTGGCATCACAATGGTTGGTCTATCTTCCGTGATCTAGAAGTATTCATCCGCGCTAAGCTAGATGAGTACGGTTACCAAGAAGTGAAAGGTCCACTTATGATGGACCGTGTTCTTTGGGAACGCTCTGGGCACTGGGACAAATACGCTGATGCAATGTTCACAACTTCTTCTGAGAACCGTGAATACGCGATTAAGCCAATGAACTGTCCAGGTCACGTACAGATCTTCAACCAAGGTCTAAAATCGTACCGCGACCTACCGCTACGTATGGCTGAGTTTGGCTCATGTCACCGTAACGAACCATCTGGTGCACTACACGGTATTATGCGTGTACGTGGCTTTACTCAGGATGACGCTCACATTTTCTGTACTGAGAGCCAAATTCAAGAAGAAGTAACAAACTGTATCAAGATGGTGTACGATACGTACCAAACATTTGGTTTCGACAACATCGTAGTGAAACTGTCTACTCGTCCAGAGAAACGTGTAGGTTCAGATGAAATCTGGGATCAATCTGAAGAAGCATTGAAGCAGTCTCTTGAATCGATGGATATCCCATACGAAATTCAAGAAGGCGAGGGTGCGTTCTACGGTCCTAAGATTGAATTCACACTATACGATTGTCTAGACCGTGCGTGGCAGTGTGGTACTGTCCAGCTAGACTTCAACCTACCAGGTCGCTTAGGTGCAACTTATGTAGGTGAAAACAATGAACGTCTTGTACCGGTAATGATTCACCGTGCGATTCTAGGTTCACTAGAGCGCTTCATCGGTATCCTTATCGAAGAATATGCTGGTTTCTTCCCAACTTGGTTGGCGCCAGAACAAGCAGTTCTTATGAACATTACTGATAAACAGTCAGGTTATGTTCAAGAAATAGTACAAAAACTACAAAAAAGTGGAATTAGAGCTAAAGCGGACTTGAGAAATGAGAAGATTGGCTTTAAAATCCGCGAACATACTTTGAAGCGTGTACCGTATATGCTTGTTGTTGGTGACCAAGAAATGGAAGCTGGCGAAATTGCAGTGCGTACTCGTAAAGGTAAAGATCTTGGTAAATTTAAAGTGGATGATTTTATTGCATACATCCAAGACGAGATCTCTAGCCGTAAGCTCAATCTGGAGGAATAAGCTATTAAAGGCGGAAGACGTGGCCAACAGCCGGTAAAACAAAACCCGCACCGTATCAACGGTGAAATTCGTGGTATTCGTGAAGTTCGACTAACAGGCGCTGACGGTGAATCAGTTGGTGTTGTATCGATTCAAGAAGCCATTGCAGCTGCTGAAGAAGCTGGTATGGATCTCGTTGAGATCAGTCCTAACGCCGAGCCACCTGTTTGTCGTGTGATGGACTATGGTAAGTTCCTCTTCGAGAAGAGCAAAACTGCTAAAGAGCAGAAGAAGAAGCAAAAGCAGGTCCAGATCAAGGAAGTAAAATTCCGTCCTGGAACTGATATTGGAGACTATCAGGTAAAACTACGCAACCTGACGCGTTTCCTTGAAGAAGGCAACAAAGTGAAAGTAACAATTCGCTTCCGTGGCCGAGAGATGGCACACCAAGACATCGGTGTTGACGTTCTAAATCGTCTTAAGGAAGATACTGCAGAAATTGCTGTAGTTGAATCTTTCCCTAAGAAGATTGAAGGTCGCCAGATGATCATGGTGCTAGCCCCTAAAAAGAAGTAATTAACGGCTCATCAAGTAATTAAAACCTAGCCGCTTTCCTTTCGATAAAGGCATAACGGCTGGGTTTTGTTCGCCCTAATTACGTTGTTTATTAAACCTACTCAATGCGGAGTTATTCATCATGCCTAAGATGAAAACCAACAAAGGTGCTGCTAAGCGTTTTAAGAAAACTGCTGGTGGTATTAAGTACAAGCACGCTACAAAACGTCACATCCTGACTAAGCGTACTACTAAGAACAAGCGTCAACTACGTCCAAATGCAATCCTTCCAAAATGTGAAGTGGCTGCAGTAATCCGTATGTTGCCATACGCTTAATTCTTTTTAGTTATCAATCGTTTAGTTTAGGAGAAGCATAATGCCTCGCGTAAAACGTGGTGTACAAGCTCGTGCACGTCATAAGAAAGTTCTAAAACAAGCTAAAGGTTACTACGGTGCGCGTTCACGCGTTTACCGCGTAGCTTTCCAAGCAGTTACTAAAGCTGGTCAATACGCTTACCGTGACCGTCGCGCTAAGAAACGTCAATTCCGTCAACTATGGATTGCACGTATCAATGCGGCATCTCGTCAAAATGGTCTATCTTACAGCCGTTTCATCAACGGTCTTAAGAAAGCATCTATCGAGATCGACCGTAAGATCCTTGCGGACATCGCAGTATTCGACAAAGCTGCATTTGCAGTTCTAGTTGAAAAAGCGAAAGCTGCTCTTTAATTAGCAGTTTAGGATTAAGAGAAGGAGAGCATTAGCTCTCCTTTTTTATTGCTAAAATTTATACCCAAATGACTTTTAGCTTGGCTATTTAGAGTATTGTTTATCAGTCTTCTCAATTTATTGGTTAGCATCTTATGTTAGTTATAAGGTAGCTTGGGTATAAATTTTTACGTTTATAAGGGATTAAAAATGATCTACACAACGACCGAAAGCATTCCTGGCCAGCAGATCTCTGAAATCAGAGGGGTTGTAACTGGTAATGTTGTTCAATCAAAGCATATTGGCCGTGACCTCATGGCGGGTATCAAGAGCATTGTTGGCGGCGAAATTCGTGGTTACACGGAAATGATGACCGACGCGCGTGATATTGCTATACAGCGCATGGTGGCGGACGCTGAATCTAAAGGTGCCGATGCAATTGTAGGGATTCGATTTACCACAAGCTCAATCGTAGATGGTTCTTCGGAAATTTTGGCATTTGGTACTGCAGTGAAACTAGCGGACTAGTCTACTTGAATAGCATTGCAAAAATGCTAATAGAGAGCGGTGAATTATTATGCATTTACCGTTCTGTTCCTTTTAGGTTAATTATTCTAGATTTTTGCAGAGCGAATAGATTTATATTCTCAACTTTACGTTACTATTAAAATTAATCACGATAATTTAGAGTGATTGCTTTACTTTTATTTTGCATATTATTTTATATCTATAATGAAATTGAATTCATATTGAATTTTTCATTTGTTGTGTGAATTCTACTTTCAGTATATTAATTCATGTTTTTCTTATAAAAATATGAACTTATACCTTGCCAAGCGGTTCTAAATTGTTACAAATACTATACAGCTGTAACATTGCCAAAAGGAATTGTAGATGAGAGATCTGACTCCCGAATACTTGCTAGCCGCATTACGCCAAGCGATTAAAACAAAAGGGCTAACATATCGAGAGCTATCTGAGAAAATGGGTATGCCACTATCTACCTTTAAGAGACATCTTACAAGCACGAATCTCGCTTTAGATAAGTTGCTGGAATATTGTAGAGCGGTTGATTGCACGTTAGATGAACTACAAAAGCTCGCAAATCAATTGCAAGGTGAAGACGAGGATTACTTTAGTCGTACGCAGGATGAGGTATTCTTTCAATTCCCTCACCTTTACGACTTTTATCGTGAATTGAGAATGCTTCGAGGTAAAGACGGTTATTCTATTTTAAAGAAAAAGTATGACTTGTCTGAGCAGAGCATGTCTGATTACTTAAAAGCATTAGAGTTGTTGGATCTCGTTTACGTTGATGAAGATAAAAATATAACGCTGCACGGGCCTTTATATTATAGCTATGCAGAGAACTCCAAGCTCAACGACAAATATACAGAAATCATAAAAGAGCAGACGACTACCCACGATAAGTGTGTTCGCGTTGCTTTGGCGCGTATGAAAATTACCGAAGAACAGCTTTTGTTACTGGAAGATCAAGTCGCAAAGACCGTCATCGATTTTCATTCCAAAAATGTTGTAGCAGAGAACTTTAATGTCTCTGATTTTACTAATATTGTTCTACTTGCTGGGCCACATCAGCCAGTCACATTCTCTGACGGCATTATTGAGACAGAGGGGCGATTTATTGATGATATTCGTTATGCCATCGCATCTGCAGGTGATAAGCCAAGCCTATCTATATAGATTTTGAGCCTTTTTTGAAGAGAGTTTCTGAAAGGGCGTTGCAAAAGAAAAAGCCTAAGACAGCAAATACTTTGTAAGTAGGGCATTCAGCGGTGTTTGCTCTTAATTCAGACTTAAAGTGTTTTGGGCTTATTTCGAATAATACCTGTTCAGCATCTACTTTCGTTATTTTTAACATGCTGATTTCCTTCGTTGTTCCTCCCAAAGCCTCTCTCGCTTCCTCTACAAAGAAACCATTCTCGTTGAACCAAGCATCCTGTAGCTACTTGGGTATGCATAATTGGTGGCTATTTATCTTCTAATTATAAATTCATACTTGAAATGTTTGTTTTTTGATCTATTATGACGAAGTGTCATTTGTGACGGTTCGTCAACTTTAGTTGCGTTCCTGTATTAAAGAATCGTGTTACAATTATTGGGAGTGTGTTGGTATACGGATCAAAGGATTATGTTTAACTTTCGCTGTAAAAAATATAGCAAGCAAGACGGATGTCGTGTGTCTTCAGGGCTAACAAAAAAGCAACAGGCGATTGCTGATCGTGAGATAGAGCTTATTCAATTGGCTAAGTCTTTAGTTCAAGAGCAAGGCTTTGCCAACTTAACGATGGACAAGCTTACAGCGTCAAGCCCTTATTCTAAAGGGACGATCTACAATCATTTTTGCAGCAAAGAAGATGTGATTCTTGCGCTTTGTATTCATTCGCTGAAAAGCGAAGCAATATTTTTCGAACGTACCGCCAAATTTAATGGCAATACCAGAGAAAAAATCATTGCGATGCATGTAGGTTATCGTATTTACGCTCGTATGGAGCCAGTACTATCAACCTGTGCGATTGTTGCAAAGACGCCTTGGGTTCTAGAGAAGGCTTCGCCTAAACGTGTGAATGAACTGAATAACTTGGAAGAACAAGTAATAGATGGTGCTGATGCGCTAGTGAACAATGCGGTAGAATGTGGTGATCTTAAGTTTTCTCCCGCAATTGGTTCAGATGCTATTGTATTCGCCAACTGGTCTATTGCCTTCGGTTCAAACGCTTTGGCGCAAAATGCATCGAACAGTCGATGTATTCAGCGAATTCAAGACCCATTCTCAGTACTGCACAACGCGAATATGTTACTTGATGGTTTAGGTTGGTCGCCTTTATCTACAGAATGGGACTACCGTAAAACCTGGCGTCGAGTGGAGCAGGAGTTATTTAGTGAAGAGCTTGCTTATTTAGAGTCAGTGAATCGCTGATAAACTGGAAAGGCCAATCTGACGTTATGGTTGGCTTTTTTATCGCACTATTGTGACGAATCGTCATTAAATCTCAAAGGTTGGCGTTCAGCCAATGATCACGAGAAGCATAGGAAGTTACTAAAAACTAACTTATGTAGCCAAATTCATTCGATCTAAAGTTTGCATGTCGAGTTTGTCTGGTTATTTACAGCATTTGCTGTTTTTTTAGTTTTTAAATTTGACGAAACGTCACAAAAGGAGAGTGTGATGCCACATCACAACGTTCAACAATACGCCCGTTCAGGGTGGGGTAAGCTACCAACGAATTACAGTGTATTGGTGATGCTTGCTACCGTTTTATTGATTGTCATAGCAACCATTGGAGGAAAAAATCTTTACTTTAGAGGAGATTACGACATCTTCTTTGATGGAACAAATGAGCAGTTACTTGCGTTTGATGAAATTCAAACCACCTTTGCAAAATCTGACAGTCTTGCTTTGGTTATAGCGCCAAAGAGCGGCACTGTTTTTACTCCTAGCACATTATCTCTTATTCAGCAGATCACTGACGAGGCGTGGCAAGTTCCATACTCGACCCGCGTTGATTCCCTCGCCAACTACCAGCATACCGAAGCGTTTGAAGATGATCTTCTTGTCGAAGATTTACTGTATAGCGAATATGAATTGACACCTCAACGAGTAGAGAAAGTCAAAAGTATTGCGTTGAGTGAGCCGGTTTTGAAAAGTTCACTGATTTCTGAAAAAGGAGATGTCACGGTCGTAAACATTACGGTCCAACTCCCTGAAATAGATAAAACTGCTGAAGTACAAGAGGTGGTTGCTTACATAAACGGAATGATTGAGCGTTATCAGCAAGTGTACCCAGACACGGAATTCCATAAGGCTGGTATTATTGCAATGAACTACGCGTTTATGACCGCAGCCCAAGATGATAGCGCAACATTAGTGCCTACTATGTTACTAGTGATATTGGTGTTTCTGACCATCATGTTGCGCTCATTGCTTAGCGTCATCGCGACACTCATCGTTATTATCGGCTCGGTTATGGTTACAATGGGCTTGTCAGGATGGGCTGGTATGTTCTTAAGCACGGCGACCGTTAATGTGCCTACCTTGGTGATGACGCTTGCCGTCGCAGACTGTGTACACATCATCGCGACAATGCGTCAGTCTATGCAAAACGGCTTTAGTAAAGCCCACTCTATTGAGCGAAGTATTGCGCTCAATTTCATGCCTATCTTGATTACCTCCATTACCACCGCGATCGGCTTTTTAATGATGAATATGTCGGATTCTCCAATCCTGAGAGATTTCGGCAACCTATCAGCCCTTGGCGTCATGGTTGCTTGTTTCCTTTCCATCACGTTACTTCCCTCCTTGCTTAATATCCTTCCGGTTACGGTGAAGTCGGATACTTCTGATGAAAGAAAGCACTTTATGGATCATTTAGGAGATTTCGTGGTGTCAAAGCGACATGCGTTATTGCCGTTGTCGGTGCTTGTTATTGTCGCGAGTGCGAGCTTGATTCCGCTGAACAAAGTCAATGATGAATCCGTCGAGTACTTTGGCCATAGCAATGAATTTCGCCGAGCGGCTGATTTTATGGAAGAGCGAATCAGTGGCATGGCGAACATCAGTATCGCGATAAAAACCAACGAATCGCAGGGCATTGCCGATCCTAATTTTCTCAATTCCGTGGGTAAATTTACTGACTGGCTAAGGTTGCAGTCAGAAACGGACCATGTTGCGACCTTGAGCGATGTTTATAAGCGCCTAAACAAGAACATGCATGGAGATGATCAGGCTTATTACTCGCTCCCTCAAGACAGAGAATTAGCGGCTCAATATCTGCTGCTTTATGAAATGTCACTACCGTATGGTTTAGATTTGAACAACCAAATCAATGTAGATAAGTCGTCGATCAAGATGGTTCTCACCGTGGAGAACTTGGGCAGCGTCGAGCTTGTTGATTTGGAAAATCGCATTTACCAATGGTTTAACGAAAACGCGCCTCAATATGATGTTGTTGCGTCTAGTCCTTCACTGATGTTTGCGCATATTGGTGAAACGAATATGGCCAGCATGCTGTCAACCTTGCCCATTACTCTTGTCTTAATCTCTGCATTACTGATCTTTGCCTTGCGTTCGTTCAAGCTTGGCTTAATTAGTCTTGTCCCGAATATTGCTCCTGCGCTTATTGGTTTTGGTATTTGGGCGCTGGTTTCTGGCGAGATTAACTTGGGATTGTCTGTCGTTGTGACATTAACGCTTGGTGTTGTTGTCGATGACGCCGTTCACTTTCTTTCTAAATATCAACACGCTCGTAAAGATGGCCACAGTGCGGAGCAAGCGGTTCGCTACGCCTTTCGTACCGTGGGGCGCGCACTCTGGATTACGACGGTCGTGCTTGTTGCTGGTTTCTCTGTTCTGGCGATGTCGAGCTTCCGTTTAAATGCCGATATGGGACAGCTGAGTGCCATTGTCATCTTTATTGCCCTTGTTGTGGATTTCATCTTCCTACCGACTCTACTGATGTTGTTTGACAAAGGCGTTTACGACGAGGTGGAGCGCCGAAATAAGCTTAAATCAACTGACTCTCAAACCAAGACTGTTACTCAGTCATAACGAATTAAAGGATCGAACATGAATTTAGTAAAAAATGCCTTAAAAGTATCAGTACTTTCTGTCTCGCTTATTATGAGTCATGCGGTGTTGGCGGATGAAGCCAAAGGACTAGAAATTGCCCAAGAGCGCAAAGCCCGTGATGAAGGGTGGGGGGATTCTGTTGCTACGATGCAAATGATTCTGCGAAACGCGCAAGGAGAAAGCAGCACACGTTTAATGCGCTTACAATCACTCGAAGTTGATGGCGATGGTGACAAAGGGCTCACGATATTTGATGAACCGAGAGATGTAAAAGGCACGGCGTTTCTTAACCATTCTCATACGGTGGGTGCCGATGACCAATGGCTTTACCTTCCTGCACTGAAACGTGTGAAACGTATTTCCTCGCGTAACAAATCAGGTCCTTTTATGGGCAGTGAATTCGCGTATGAGGATCTCAGTTCCTTTGAGATTGAAAAATACCGTTTCAACTACCTAAAAGATGACAGCATAAACGGGCAAGATGTTTTCGTCGTAGAGCAAATTCCGACCGATAAGAACTCAGGTTATACCAAGCAAACGGTATGGTTAGATAAAGCGCATTATCGTCCACTTAAAGTTGAGTTTTACGACCGCAAAGGCTCTTTGTTAAAAACGCTTTCTTTTTCCGATTACAAGCAATATCTCAACCAATATTGGCGAGCGCATACTATGGCGATGACAAACCATCAAACAGGAAAAAGTACTGAGCTAACGACTAGCGAAATGCGTTTTAACACTGGATTACAAGACAATGACTTTCATAAGAATGTGTTGAAGCGAGTGAGGTAGTGGAGGAAAAATGAAGCGATTAAATGCTGGGTTGTTGCTTAGTGCAGCAGCCTTTTTTTACTCGATGCCTCTGACTGCCGTCGAGCTTGCAGGACAAGTCAATATTGAGCATCGTCAGTTTTTTAAAACGGGCTCTCAGGGTCAGAGCAAAGCGCAAACGTCATTGGTTTTGCAGCCAGAATTTTACTGGGAGATGCAAAATGGTGATGCAAACTTTACTTTCACACCTTTCTATCGTCTGGATGGTCTAGACGATGAGCGAAGTCATGGTGACATACGAGAGGCACTTTATCTGACTTATTGGGATGATTATGAGCTTCGAGTTGGGATTAGTAAGGTCTTTTGGGGAGTGACTGAATCAGCCCATTTAGTTGATGTAGTAAACCAAACAGATGCCATTGAAGCCGTCGATGGTGAAGATAAACTCGGTCAGCCGATGTTACATTTTACCTCTTTCAAAGACTGGGGCACCGTCCACGCAATGTTGTTACCTTACTTTAGGGAACGAACGTTTGCGGGTACAGATGGCCGCTTGCGAACCGAACCCGTTGTCTCTGATGATGCTATCTATGAATCAAGCAGAGAAGAGAAGCACGTAGATGTGGCTTTTCGATATTCGAAAATGCTTGGCGATTGGGACGTAGGCCTAAGCTATTTATATGGAACAAACCGGGATCCTTACTTTCGTTTAGAGTACGGAGAATTAAAGCCTTACTACGCTCTGATGAGTCATGTCGGTCTGGATGTGCAAGGAATTGTTGGCGATTGGTTATGGAAACTAGAAAGTGTTTATCGAGATAGCGCTGATAATCATGTCGGTCTTGTGACGGGTTTTGAGTATACCTTCGTCGGTGCATTTGACACGGTTTGGGATGTGGGAGTTATTGGTGAGTACCTCTATGACAGTCGTGGGAACAACGCACAAACTATCGGTCAAAATGATGTGTTTGCAGGTATTCGTTGGGCGCTCAATGATGAGGACGGAACGGAAGTATTGACGGGAATTACGAAGGATTTAGATAACGATGATGTTTACAATGCTAAGTTAGAAGCATCGAGCCGAATATCGAATCACGTTAAGTGGCAAATTGATGCTTGGTTGTTTAAAAATGAAACACCAAATGATTTGCTCTACTTCGCTAGAGATGACGATTTTATCGAGCTATCTATTCAATACTATTTCTAAAACAAAAGGGCACAACTAAACGGCAGATTAACTAAAGATGACATTTTTGACGTTTTTGTGCTCTTTTTATTCAATAACCTCTTCTTTTCGTAATTCAATTTGGCATTGGTGCCCGGTTTGGCTACTATGTACAGCTATCAAAAAACCAATCACTCCCTTATGGACACTACCTACAGGTAGATGAGGAAACGATGCAACATCTAGAAGAGATCATTGCTAGCGCGAGCACTGCAATTGAAGCTGCCGAATCGCTAGTCGCACTTGATGAAGTGCGTGTTCAGTATCTGGGTAAAAAAGGTGAGCTAACTGCTCAACTTCAAAGCCTAGGCAAACTACCACCAGAAGAACGCCGTGAAGCTGGTCAAGAGATCAACAAAGCGAAAGGCGTAGTTCAGCAAGCTATCGCAGCTCGTAAAGATGCACTACAACGTGCTGAGCTTGAAGCGAAACTAGCAGCAGAAACAATCGACGTAACACTACCAGGTCGTCGTATTGAAAACGGTGGTTTACACCCAGTAACTCGTACTGTAGAGCGTATTGAGAAGTTCTTTGGCGAACTTGGTTTTAACACCGAGGCTGGCCCAGAGATCGAAGATGCATTCCACAACTTCGATGCGCTAAACATCGCAGCTGATCACCCAGCGCGTACTGACCACGATACTTTCTTCTTCAACCCAGACTTGATGCTTCGTACTCATACGTCAGGCGTACAGATCCGTACGATGGAAAATGGTAAACCACCATTCCGTTTCATCGCACCAGGCCGTGTATACCGTAACGACTACGACCAAACGCACACGCCAATGTTCCACCAAGTGGAAGGCATGCTGGTTGATGAGAACGTAAACTTTGCTCAGCTGAAAGGCATCCTGCACGATTTCCTATGTAACTTCTTCGAAGAAGAAGTAGAAGTACGTTTCCGTCCATCTTACTTCCCATTCACTGAGCCTTCAGCTGAAGTAGACGTGAAAGGCAAAAACGGTAAATGGTTAGAAGTACTAGGCTGCGGTATGGTTCACCCGAACGTGCTACGTAGCGTAGGTATCGATCCTGAAAAATACTCTGGTTTCGCATTCGGTATGGGTGTTGAGCGTCTAACAATGCTTCGTTACGGCGTGAACGACCTACGTGCGTTCTTCGAGAACGATCTTCGTTTCCTAAAACAGTTCAAGTAATCCAGAGGGTTCATCAACATGAAATTCAGCGAATCATGGCTTCGTGAGTGGGTAAACCCTGCGGTTACTACTGACGAGCTAACTCACCAAATTACAATGGCCGGCCTAGAGGTAGACGACGTTCTTCCTGTTGCTGGTTCTTTTACTGGCGTTAAAGTCGGTCACGTTGTTGAATGTGGCCAACACCCAGATGCAGACAAACTGCGCGTAACTAAAGTTGACGTGGGTGAAGAAGAGCTTCTAGACATTGTTTGTGGCGCACCTAACTGTCGCCAAGGTCTGAAAGTAGCAGTCGCAACAGTTGGTGCTGTTCTTCCAGGTGATTTCAAAATCAAAAAAGCGAAACTACGTGGCCAGCCATCTCACGGCATGCTTTGTTCGTTCACTGAACTAGGTATCGACGTTGAGTCAGACGGCATCATGGAACTAGCAGAAGACGCAGTAATCGGTACTGATTTCCGTGAATTCCTAGGTCTAGACGACGTAACAGTAGACGTAGACCTAACAGCAAACCGCGCTGACTGTTTCAGCATTCGTGGTCTAGCTCGTGAAGTTGGCGTACTAAACCGTGCTGACGTGACAGAGCCATTAGTAGAAGCAGTTGCCCCTTCAATCGACGATAAAGTGTCTATCGAAGTGAAAGCGCCAGCTGCGTGTCCACGTTACCTAGGTCGTGTAGTTAAGAACGTAAACGTTCAAGCTGAAACGCCACTATGGATGCAAGAGAAACTGCGTCGTTGTGGTATTCGCTCTATCGACCCTGTGGTAGATATCACTAACTACGTTCTTCTAGAGCAAGGCCAACCAATGCACGCATTCGATCTAGCGAAGATCGAAGGTGGCATCGTAGTTCGTATGGCTGAGCAAGGTGAGAAGCTAACACTTCTTGACGGCAGCGAAGCAGAACTAAACGCAGATACACTAGTAGTAGCGGACCACAACAAAGCACTTGCAATCGCAGGTATCTTTGGTGGTGAAGAGTCAGGTGTAACAACTGAGACTAAAGACGTTTTACTAGAGTGTGCATTCTTTGCACCTGACCACATCCGTGGTCGCGCTCGTAGCTACGGTCTGCACACTGATTCTTCAATGCGTTTCGAGCGTGGTGTGGATTACGCACTACAAGTAAGCGCAATGGAGCGTGCAACTCAGCTTCTAGTTGAGATCTGTGGTGGTGAAGTAGCACCTGTTGTTGCAGTAGAGTCTGAAGCAGACCTACCTAAGCCAAACAAAGTTGCTCTACGTCGTACTAAACTAGACAACCTACTAGGTCACCACATCGCTGATGCTGACGTAGTAGAAATCCTAGAGCGCCTAGGTTTGACTGTTGAAGCTTCTGAAGAAGGTTGGGTGGCAGTAGCGCCAACATGGCGTTTCGATATCGCTATCGAGCAAGACCTGATTGAAGAAGTTGGCCGTATCTACGGTTACGACAACATTCCTAACCAAAACCCAGCAGCAGCACTTAAGATGCACAACCACGTTGAAGCGGATCTTCCACTGAAACGCGTTCGTGATCTTCTTGTTGACCGTGGTTATCACGAAGCAATCACATACAGCTTCGTTGAGCCTGAGCAGCAAAAGCTAGTTGTACCTGGTGTTGAGCCTCTCGTACTTCCAAACCCAATTTCTGCAGACATGTCAGCAATGCGTCTTGGTCTTATCCAAGGTCTGTTGAACACGGTTGTTCACAACCAGAAGCGTCAACAGCCACGCGCTCGTCTATTCGAATATGGCCTACGTTTCATCCCATGTGAATCTGCAGAAAACGGCATGCGTCAAGAGCCTATGCTTGCAGGTGTTATTGCTGGTACTCGTGGTGAAGAGCACTGGGATATCGAAACCAACACTGTTGATTTCTTCGACCTTAAGGGCGATCTAGAAGCGATTCTAGAGCTATCTGCGAACGAAAAAGCGTACTCTTTCGCTGCACTGTCACCTGAAAGCAAAAAAGCTAACCCAGCACTTCACCCAGGTCAATCTGCGGCAATCATCGTAGACGGCAAAGAAGTGGGCGTGATCGGTACAGTTCACCCTGAGCTTGAGCGTAAGTTCGGTCTAAACGGTCGTACTATCGTATTCGAAATCGAATGGTCTGCAATCAACAGCAAAGTGATCCCAGAAGCGGTAGCACTTTCTAAATTCCCTTCAAACCGTCGTGATATCGCGGTAGTAGTGGATGAAGCTGTTGCATCTGGTGACATTGTTAACGCTTGTCTAGAGCAAGGTGGCGAGTTCCTTAAAGATGCGAAACTGTTCGACGTTTACGTAGGTAAAGGCGTTGAAGATGGTAAGAAGAGCCTAGCAATCGCTCTGACTCTACAGTCACTTGAGCGTACGCTTGAAGATGCAGATATCGCTGGTGCGGTTGACGCTATCGTTGCTCACGTTTCTGAGAAGTTTGGTGCGTCTCTGCGTGACTAATCTCGCGTAACGTATCTTCTTAAGAAATGAAAACCCTGCCAGTTTGGCAGGGTTTTTTATTTTTAGGATTACCTTATCGTTGTTCAAGTTCCTTACTGCTCGCACCATCCCTCATTACTTTAAAATACTAGACCAAACTAGGGATGGCCCTTACCCGAGATTAGGAACGTATTGTTTTTCAGCTAATACACGCTAACGATAGCTTGTTGGCGGTTAGGCAGCGAGTGAGAGGGTATAGCTAAGCAGAAGAGGTAGCGTAAGAATGCTGAAAAAGTTGCCAAATAGTACCATTGACGCCACTTTCATGGGTTCTATATTCAGCCTTTCCGCAAATAGGTAATTCATGACGGCTGGCGGCAGCATTGTGAAGAGCACCATCATTTGCAATTGCATCGTTGGAAGGGGAATTAACCAATAAATAAGTGCAAAAGCGACAGCACCAGTTGCCAGTGACTGCACGGTACACAACACACCAATCTTTAAACCGTCCAACCTTAAATGACACATTTGTGCCCCCAGAGATAAAAGCATCACGGGTACGGCCGCTTGCCCAAGTAGAGCCGTGGCTTCGTATAAAGGCGCCCATGCACCCACATTTGACACGTTGAGAAACAGAGCCAGCGACGCTGCTAAAAAGATTGGCATCTTGACTATTTGCTTAAAAGGGTTGCCATGACTAAGCAGCATTACGCCTAAGCTGATATGCAAGCATGCTGACACGACAAATAAAAGCACTGCTGACGACAGCGCAATTTCTCCAAACGTATAGGTAAACAAAGGAATAGCTAGATTTCCGCTATTGCGAAACATATGTGGTGGCGCCCAGGTTTTAAACGAGAGTGACGTCCATCGACATACCGGGATCATGAGTAGTGCGGGAATTAAAACCGCGACAATTGCCGCCAAAAGAAGCGGCCCCTGATTTGAATCGAGCGGCATGCTAACGAGTGACGAAAATACCAGTGCTGGCGTAAACACCTCAATATTAATGCGGTTTATTGGGCGAAAGTCAGGCTTGATGTAACGACCGACCAAATAGCCAACTCCGACAAGAGCAAAAACAGGGAAAAGAATATTTATGATTTGATTAATCATGGTCGCCTAGAAGCAGTGTAAGAAGCTAATGAGGAAATACACGAACTTCCACATTATCAATCTTTATATATGGCGTCATCGTTAAACAGCGAGAAGCGTGGGTTTAATCAAGCTTTCAAAGCACAGTTGCAAAGTACAGGTGGTCATACCTTTTAATCTAATTGTTACGTATCGAGTTACATACAAATCACTGAATTTACGACAAGTTCTATGTCAAGTGTCTGTTAAATAACCAATATCTGATATTTTTATTAAATAGTGTTTAATGTTGATATTTAAACTACTTTTAGTTTTATAATCTGGATATTTTTCCTGATAAAGATGAAACAAAAACAAAAATATCAAATTTCTGGCGTTTAACAATAATTTACGTAGTGCTATTCCTTTTGTTCGCCAAGAAAAAAGTTGGCGAAAATCATAAGCTTGTCATACACTTCCTGATGTAACCCCGATATGTTGTTGAATTGGTAGGGTAAAACTGCTCTGGCGCTACACTAACGTAGCATTGTTTAACATAGCTTTGAGGAAAGTTTTATGGCGCTCACAAAAGCCGAACTGGCAGAAAACCTGTTTGATAAATTAGGATTTAGTAAGCGGGACGCCAAGGAAACGGTGGAAGTGTTCTTTGAAGAGATTCGTAAGGCACTGGAAAGTGGCGAACAGGTAAAACTGTCAGGTTTTGGTAACTTTGATCTTCGTGACAAGAATGAACGACCTGGTCGTAACCCGAAAACTGGTGAAGATATTCCAATTACTGCTCGACGTGTAGTGACTTTTCGCCCGGGTCAGAAGTTAAAAGCTCGTGTAGAAAACCTGAAGAAAGTACAGTAAGCCGAATAAATGGATCACGCTAAGGCGTGGTCTTTTTTTGCGTAAAATTCGTGTGCATACAAATGAAAACCACCGCCATGCGGTGGTTTTTCTGTTTATGAGAGACGCTTAATGATATCGGTTACGCCGCTTCTAGATGCGTTGTTAAGTATGGTTGCCATGCTTGTTGGTACAAGTTCTTAGACTGTGTACGCATGTTGCGAATAGAGGCAAGCTCTATTTCGCTTAGCTCACGTTTTTCCAACATCGCTTGACGTTCTAGTTTCTGGATTTTTTCGTATAGGTCGTGTTCGGGACCGCTTTTTACATCTGCGATTGCTTTCAAGTGCAGTTGAACTTCGGCTACTAGGTTTGTTTTTGGTAAACGAACGAGCAAGTTCAAGTCTCTATATCCTGAAGGGCCAGGTTTTTTGAATCGATTTTTTACTTTCACAATCGTTGTTTCACGCTCTAACGTTTCATAAATGGAGACTAAGCTCGCGACGTCTTCAGCTACAATCGTTGCACGTGCTAGGTCAGTAATACGTTCAACTTTCCCATCTAACTCTAAAGCTATCTTTTCTTCTGCTCGTTGTTTGGATTTCACGCCTGCGAAGTATGGCTGAGCGTCATTAAGAAGTGCGGTACTCTTACAGATAGTTTCAAGTTCAAATTGTGCTTGGTGAGCTTTGCTGTAAAGGATGTCGAAGTCAGAATATGGCTGAGTTGGTGTGGTGTCGATTGACTGAATGCCATATAAACCGCTAAGGCTGTGTTTAAAAAGTTTCGAACAAACTTCGTTTTGGCTGGTTGAACGATTTTGTTCGCCATTAGGCGCAGGGGTAATTGGAAGTGCGGCAAATGCCGGTGCACGGCTAAGTACCAAAAGCATCAATGCTGTAGTACGAAGAAATAAGCTCATTCACTCTCCTTAACTTGCTTGTACTTAGAAAATAGGGAACATAAAGGTCGCTAAGTTCGGCAAATCAGGTACTAACTTATAAATGGGGCCATTACGAAAGATTCCAAGGTTTCAGTTTTATCTTGAAGTAGAATCGTGCGTTAGATCACCATTTATCTTTTCTTTATTCTGATTATCAGATAAAGGCGCGTCTCCTATGAGACCGATTACATCCTATCACCGCAGTATTAACCAAAGATGAACGGCATAGACAAATTGAAAAAAAACGTTAGTCTTACCTCTCAAAATGAAAACAGCCGACAAGTAGAAAGTAAAATGAGAGACCAAGAATTTTGGCATAACAAATGGGCCAGCAATCAGATCGGATTTCACTTGGAAGATGTAAACCCGCTATTACCAGTATATTGGAAACACACTAATCCAAAGCGTGAAGATAAAGTGTTAGTTCCTTTATGTGGAAAGTCAGAAGACTTGATTTGGCTAGCGATGAAGCATGATTCGGTTGAAGGTGTTGAGCTAAGCCATATTGCTGTGCGTGCCTTTTTTGCTGAACATTTTTACACGCCAACGGTAACGCCTCTTAATGGCATGCACGAGCTTTATCAATTTGATGAGCTCTCTATTTATACTGGGGACTTTTTCACTGCACCAGTATCTCAAGCCGATATCATTTATGATCGCGCCGCGTTGGTTGCTTTACCGCAAGATATGCGAGAGGAGTATGTAGAGCGTCTCAAGCAACTTTTGAACCCAGGCGGTCGTATTTTGCTTGTTACACTCAACTATCCTCAAGAAGAGATGGCGGGGCCTCCATTTAGCGTGCCGGTCGAAGAGATTGAGCAGTTATTTTCAGGTTACAAAGTTACTTGTTTGAACGTAGATGAAGCTGACGAGAATCATCCTAAAATTGCGAAAAAAGGCTTAAGTCGCTTCTCTGAAGAAGTGTACTTAATCGAGAGTGAATAGGCTCTCTTCGGTTTGGAACACGAAATAGCGCAGCAATTTGAGCTGCGCTATTTTTGTATGAGTGGTTCGTATTTAATAAATGATATTCACTTTTGAAGCACTTTCAACAGCATCTTGAACGGCTTCTTCGGTGGTTTTTCGTCGCGTAAGGACAACACCTAAACGGCGGCGACCATCGATTTCTGGCTTACCGAATAGACGAACTTGTGTTTGAGGTTGAGCTAAAGCTTTGCTTAGGTTTTCAAAGCGAATGTTTGTGGAAGTCCCTTGTCCAAGAATAACAGCAGACGCAGATGGGCCATATTGTACAATATTATTAATTGGCATTCCGGTAAACGCGCGCACGTGGAGAGCAAACTCAGACATTTCCTGCGAAATCATTGTAACCATACCCGTATCGTGAGGGCGAGGAGAGACCTCATTGAAAATGACTTTATCGCCTTTGACAAACAGCTCTACACCAAAGATGCCGTAGCCACCGAGCGCGTTTACCACTTTCTCAGCCGTGTATTCAGCTGCTTTTACTGCGTTTTCTGACATAGTTTGCGGTTGCCATGATTCGCGGTAGTCGCCATCTTCCTGACGATGACCAATTGGAGCACAGAAATGCACACCGTCAACGGCTCTGATGGTCAATAAAGTGATTTCGTAATCGAAGTCGATAAAACCTTCCACGATAACGCGACCTGCACCCGTACGCCCGCCTTCCTGAGCGTAATCCCATGCTTGTGTAACGTCGTCTTCGGTCTTGATAACACTTTGCCCTTTACCTGAAGAGCTCATCACAGGCTTCACCACGCACGGAATACCCACATGCTCAACCGCGGCTTTGAAGTCTTCAAAGTTATCTGCAAAACGATAAGGTGAAGTCGTCAATTCCAGTTCTTCTGCTGCCAAACGTCGGATACCTTCACGATTCATTGTTAGCCTGGTTGCCTTAGCGGTTGGAACAACATTCAGTCCTTTTTCTTCAAGCTCTACCAGTTTGCCGGTTGCGATGGCTTCAATTTCTGGTACGACGTAAGTAGGTTGTTCCTTCGTAATAACTTCTTCTAAGGCGTTCCCATCTAACATGTCGATAACATAACTACGGTGAGCGACTTGCATCGCTGGAGCATTGGCATAGCGATCACAAGCAATCACTTCTAAACCAAGTCTCTGGCATTCAATGGCGACTTCTTTACCGAGTTCGCCAGAGCCTAAAAGTAATACACGGGTAGCATTTGCGCTAGTTGCAGTGCCAAACATAGTGTTCCCTTACAAAATAGAGTGATGAGACAGAAATTGCAGGAGATCATACTGAAGTTTTATGACAAAGCAAACGTTTGCTTTTGGTTTTTAGGTAATAAAAAAGCTCTACATGTTGTAGAGCTTTTTGTTGAATTTGTCGTTTATACGTTGACAAAACTAAGCGGAATATCTGGATTCAACGCTTCCAACGTTGATTGCGTATCGGCTAAGTGACTGATCTTACCTTCAGAGTTTTCTACCAATGCAGCGGCTTTGATGCTGTCAAAGGTTTCACCCGCAAGTAAAACTTGGATTAGCGCAACTTGTAGCGGTGGCAAGCTAGGATTAAACGCTGCATTTTCTGCATAAGCGCCTTGGAATACACGGCCGCTAGTCATCTCTAATGCTAAACCACTCAAGTTGTTGGTGTATGGAGAGTGGCTCATGTTCATCGCTTCAACTGCACTTTGGATGAGTGCGTCTTCATCATCACATGAGAATTGGTGTTTAACTTCTGCCATTAAGCCGGACTCGATACCGAGATCGTTTGGTCCAAAGGCTTCAGGCAGGTATTCATGAAGTGACTTTTCTTCACGTTCTGGGAGCTGGATTTTAAGCTCGTTTGCGGTAGATAACTCATTCATGAACTGGCGGCAGTGACCACATGGGCTGAAGTTGATAGTGATATCCTTAACACCACGTTCGCCTTTCATCCAAGCATGGCTAATCGCAGACTGCTCTGCGTGAACCGTTTGACCCAACTGTACACCAAAGAATTCCATGTTGGCACCGAAGTAAAGGCGACCTGAAAGACCACGAACGATAGCGCCGACATAAAAGTCAGAAAGGGGAGCATAGGAGTACGCTGCGGCAAAAGGAAGTAGCGCAACACGAAGCTCTTTGTCTGATAGACCGGTAGCTGAAAGCAACTGCTCAAATTGTTGAACTGAAAGCGTAGCATCAAAATCATCAGCTTGGATGATAGGAGCAAGTTGTTTGGAAAGTGCTTCTGGAGCGCCTGCTAGCGCCTGTTCAATGCGACTTTTCATGTTGAATCCTTGTTATTGCATGGACAGTTATTCTATGTGAAAGATAGAAATGTTCCGTGCGTTAGATCACGATAAATAATGCAATTGATAATTCTGTTACATAATTAGAGTGAGCTCACACATGTATTCGATTGCACAGGTGTGAAGCGTTATCTCCGTCTCACAATTAACCATATCAGTATATATTCATATGACCAAGGAGCAGGAGTATGTTACCAACGCGACTTTTACCGCTATGCTACTTTATACTTACGTAATCTAGAGCGAGTGGTAGCAGCTAGAATGCTAATGCTATGAATGTATATCTCAGTCAAGTCCCTTCACGATATTACTGGGTGAGTTTGATAGATAAGATAGGGTTTTGAAAAGGGATAAGTAAGAAACGTAAAGGCTACGGCCTGCCGGAAGGAGGGCAGACCGAGAGCGCTTAACTATTGATATAGCCAGACCGCCAAAGCAAAAAAACTTGGAGCCAAAATAGAAGTTATGATCCCACATAAAACCAATGCGAGTGATGAGAACGCGGCATCTATGGGCTGTTTCTCTGCACAAGTAGCGGTGCCTAAGGCATGAGAGACTGTACCCATTGTCAGACCACGTGCAATCGGGTGTTTAATTCCAATTAAGTTGTAAATTGGGTATGCCAAAATCGCGCCCAATAAACCAACAATCAGAACCAAGATCGCCGCAACGGCAGCTTCACCACCGAGGTGACTCGAAATTTCCATTGCTATTGGCGTAGTGACGGATTTACCCACTAGACTTGCGATTAAACTGATATCTGCTTTGAAAGCGACTGCGATCAAGGTGGTTGTCATCATCGACATCACACTGCCTACTGTGCAAGCAAAAGTGATGATTCGCCAGTTTGCTTTAATCTGTGGTAGTTGTTCATATAGCGGGTAAGCCAGAGCAACTACGGCTGGTTGAAGTAAAAAACTGATCCCTTCGTTATCCGCATAATACGTTTCAAACGGTACATTTAAGTAAGTAAGCAAAGGAATGAGCACTGCAATACTGATCAGCAAAGGATTTGCTAGAGGATTATTCACTTTGATTGCGATTTGGCGCGCGACAAGAAAAACCGCAATGGTAACAACTAACCACATATCAGTGCTTCTCCTTTAGCAAGTAGTCCAGCAGCCAAGCGAGGCTGACTAGTACAATGAGTGAGCCTCCAACTGCGCTAGCAATGATAGGGAGGGCATTAGCGAGTAGCATATCGAAATGTTGCATTAATCCCACGCTAATAGGAACGAACAACAAAATCATGTAGCGGATAAATAGCGTGGCGCCCGGTTTGACCCAATCGACCTTTACAAGCCCAAGAGTCATAGAGAAAAACAGTACGAGCATACCGATGACACTTCCTGGGACGGAAACGCCAGTGAACTTTTGAATGGTAATTCCGATGCCAAGTGCCCCCATGATGAGGAAGATTGAAATGAGCAGTTGGATCAGTTGTAAGAATCGTTCTTTAATCATTTTGACAGTATATAAACAACAAGCACACCATAAGGTGCGCTTGTATTAGGAGGAGTTAAGAAGCTAAGCTCTCTACATAACGGTACACGGATTTTAATATCGCAATCTTCTTTTCGTCACTTTCATGTTCGTGAACTAAGTTTTCTAAATTCAGCATGTACTCTTCAATTTGGCTTTCAAACACTTCTCGACAGTGTAATGCCCAGCGTCTTTGTTCTTGCTCGTCTAATGTGCCTGGGAAGTTACGCGCACGATAGCGGAACAATAGAGGTTTAATGCGCTTGTCATCAAATTCAATGTCCAATGCGGCAAGATTGTTCGGGTCGGTTTCTCGAATGATATCCATGGCTGCGCGATCGGCCGGAGAGAAGAATCCGTCGTAAAGTTGAGTGTCCACATCATCGCTTTTTTCAAATTGACGTTCGATAGAGAACAAGCCGATTAGTTTTTCTCGAATCTCAGGGTGCTGGCGAAGTAGTGCCAAATTATCGAGACACTTCTGACGATCAATGCCGATGTTTTCTGCGTTTTCCGCCGTTAACGTTTTTGCAGGGGCGAGAATAGGGCATTTGTTCAAATG
Organism: Vibrio sp. Vb1554; assembly: GCF_033344235.1. NCBI lineage: Bacteria > Pseudomonadati > Pseudomonadota > Gammaproteobacteria > Vibrionales > Vibrionaceae > Vibrio > Vibrio sp. Vb1554. The sequence goes on from NZ_JAWPOJ010000005.1 coordinate 157,483, forward strand.
AACTAGTTTAACTGGCACTGGTAGCAATTCACCAAGATCTTCGCGCTTAGTGTAGAGTCTTTCGTGCAGCTCTTCTGCGGATAGCTCAAGAATAGGTTGAGGGTCTTTCGCTAAATCGATGGTGATAACAGCGTTATTATTGGTTGGATGCCAAGCAACAGGCACAATCCAGCTAGTGTACTGACATTCGCGCCCTAGCATGCCTGAAACGTGCATCAACGGTGTCATGTTGACGATGTCGACTAAATCATTGAGCTTGCGCTTTTGGCGCATAGAAAAAAAGTAATCAAACAATTTTGGTTGCGCTGCTTTTACTTTCTTTGCCATTTCGATAGTCGCAATCACATCTGCCATGGCATCGTGCGCGTTACTATGTTCTATGCCGTTAGCCACAGACAAGTGTTCTAATTTAAAGCTAGTGAAGCCATCTTCGTTTTCTGGCCATTCTACGCCTTCTGGGCGAAGGGCATGGCACGCGCGTAGTACATCGAGTAAATCCCAACGTGAGTTACCGTTTTGCCAACTCCATGCGTATGGATCGATAAAGTTGCGATAACAAGTATAACGGGTCACTTCGTCATCAAAGCGAATGCTGTTGTAGCCTAAACTGGTGGTATTTGGTCTCGCGAGTTCAGTGTGAATCTTAGCGATAAACTCTGGCTCAGAAAGGCCTTCTTGAACCGTTTTTTGCGGAGTAATACCAGTAATAAGCGCAGCTTCAGGAGACGGAAGATAATCAGCCGGTGGTTGACAGTACATGACTAAAGGCTCGCCGATGATATTAAAGTTTTCATCTGTACGAACACCAGCAAACTGGCTTGGGCGATCTTTCGCGGGGTTGGTTCCCCATGTCTCATAATCAAAGAAGAAAAAAGTGGGCTGATTATCTTGGTGCATTCTGCTTACCGTTTACAAAACCGATGACAGTATTAGACCATTCAACGCCTTGACTAGCAACGAAAGATGCAAGTTGAATTTTTGAAAATGAAAAAAGCCGATGGCGAACCATCGGCTTGATATTTTATGTTTTATCGCTTTGGAAGGAATTTGAGTTCTATGCTCGTGTTTCTTCCAATGTTGCTTCACTTTCTGGTGACTTCAGCACTCGGCTAGCAATTGTACCCGCAGTCATTGAGCCTGAAACGTTTAGTGCGGTACGTGCCATGTCAATCAGTGGTTCAATAGAGATAAGCAGTGCCGCGATGGTCACAGGTAAGCCCATTGCAGGAAGAACAATCAAGGCTGCAAACGTCGCACCGCCGCCGACACCTGCAATACCAAATGAGCTGATGGTGATAATCGCAATCAATGACAGGATAAAGTGTAGATCAAGTGGGTTGATGCCCATTGTCGGAGCTACCATCACTGCAAGCATTGCAGGATAGATACCCGCACAGCCGTTTTGGCCGATAGTGGCACCAAACGATGCTGATAGGTTTGCAATCGCTGGTGGTACGTTAAGCTTCGTGATTTGCGCTTCTACGTTTAGTGGAATTGTTGCTGCTGAGCTACGAGATGTAAACGCGAAGGTCAGTACAGGCCAGATTTTCTTAAAGTATTCCGCAGGGCTAACGCCGACAAAAGAGACTAATACGCCATGAACAACAAACATCAGTGCGATAGCAACATAAGACGCCACAATAAAGCCAAGTAGGTTTAGGATGTCGCCTGCGCTTGATGTCGCTACCACTTTTGCCATCAGTGCTGCGATGCCGTATGGCGTTAGGGCCATGATCATCTTCACTAGTCGCATAACGATAGATTGAGCAGCTTCTACGAAAGTACGAATCGGTGATTCCAACTCTGCTTTTTCCATCATCACTTTACGAGCGGCGATACCAGTTAACACGCCGAAAATCACAACAGCGATAATTGATGTCGAGCGAGCACCTGTTAGATCAGCAAATGGGTTGGTTGGAATGAAGCTAACTAGCATTTGAGGAATAGTTAAGTCACTTACTGTACCGGCACGGCTTTCTAAAACGGCGATACGAGCGGTTTCACGCGCACCTTCAGTTAACCCTTCTGCTGACAGGCCAAATGTCGTTGTCACCAAAATACCGATAAGTGCAGCAATTGCAGTCGTTACTAGAAGAACAGAGATGGTCAGGCCAGAAATTTTACCTAAAGATCCACCTTTCTCCAACTTAACAACTGCAGAGATCATCGATACCAATACTAGTGGCATGATGACCATTTTCAGTAGACCAACGTAGCCACTGCCTACAATGCCTACCCATTCAAGTGTTTGAGCAATTGCGCTGTTGCCTTCACCGTGAATGAGTTGCAAAGCAAGACCAAAAAGAGAACCGGTAACAAGACCGATCAAAACGAGACGTGAAAGAGTGTGTTTCTTTTGTTGTTGATTAAATAGAAAGAACAATATTCCAACAAAGACGGCTAGAGAGGCTATCACTGCAAAATTCATAATTTGACCTTATCAACCAGCCGAAGTGGCGGTTGTTTTTTATACGGGGTTTTATACGGATTTATTTATGGAGCGTAAGATAACGCTCGTGATATAACTTTAAAAATGACAAACGGGTATTAGCTAGATCTAAAATGAATATAAAAACGAGATCTAAGTCGCGTGAGAGTGTGAATTAGCACGTTAATTGTACAAAATGGTTATTCGTAGTGATGCAGTAAGTCACGCATTTCTTTCCTTTGTAAGTAAACCACCGAGTCTTCTTGATAACTGAAAAGTTGATAAACCATCGCTTTGGCGACATCTTCTGCTCGAATAGGTAAAAAGTTGGACAGTTTGCCAAGCATAAGTGGGCGAATTACCTTAAACAGAGTTTGTACTAACTTCTCGTCCATTCTTGGGTTTTGACGTTGACCAACAAGCGGGCCTGGGCGAACAAATACGATTTCCTCAAAATCCATAGCTTCGATTCGTTGTTCCATTTGTCCTTTACAAGCTAAGTAATGGGATGGCGATTTACTATTTGCACCGAGGCTAGAAACAACCGCAAGGCGTTTGACTCCGATTGTTTTCATTTGTTGGGCGACTTTGCACACCAGATCAACATCTACTCTACGCAAATTATCCTTACTGCCCGCTTGCTTAAGGGTCGTGCCTAAACAGATAAAGCCGATGGTTGGTGTTGGTTGGTTCTCATCCCATTGGTGGATAGAAAGGTCTGCATCAATGAGAGGAATAAGCTTGTTGTCCACATCTAGGACGCCATCGAGTGGGCGGCGAGAAAGATAATATAATGTTCCAACACCTGATTGATTTATGAGGTTTGCAATGACTTTTGAGCCTATTAAGCCAGTTGCACCGGCGATGATTGCGCAGGTGTTGTTATCCATATCTTTTCTCCTATATGGGAACATAGTCTAAGCTATTGTAGCGGATTTCAACGAGTTACTTATAATATCGTGCAAGAAAGGTGAGACGCTCTGCGAACTCGGCAGACTATCCTGAGATAAACTTGATTAGCGCTGCCCCAATTGGATGCAAGTGTATACAATAGTGGGGCGCGCAAAAACTGTCGCTGAACAAGACCTCTTGAACAACAGAACACCTCTCACCCAGACAACATCAAAGGAACGTAAAAAATGGATGACTCTTTTGCTGCGGAGATACAAGCACGCATAGATAACAAAACCAAACCCGTCGGTTCTTTAGGCTTATTGGAAAAGGTGGCACTGCAGTTAGCTCTTATTCAAAGTCAGGATAAACCTCAGCCAGTTGATTCCATCGCTATCTGCAAACCGAGCATGCTGGTATTTGCTGGAGATCACGGCGTTGCAGAGGAGGGTGTGAGCATTGCGCCAAGCGAAGTCACTCAGCAAATGGTGGCTAACTTTCTCGCTGGCGGCGCAGCCATCAACTGTTTTTGCGACATTGATGGCATTCAACTCAAAGTAATAGATTGCGGCATGTTGGCTCCTATTGATGTGCTGGTTCCAGAATTTAAATCCCATCCCAACTTGGTTGAACAACGGTTGGGTAACGGTACGGCTAATTTTTCTAAACAATCTGCGATGTCCCCAGAACAAGTGGCGTTAGGTTTAGAATATGGTGCGAAGATTGCTGAGCATACCATTTTGCATGGTTCAAACCTCTTAATGTTCGGCGAGATGGGCATCGGTAATACCAGTTCGGCCTCAGCACTGTTATCGGCGCTGAGCTCATTAGATATTGATTATTGTGTTGGCGTTGGCACCGGAATCAATCAACAGCAGTTGAGCCGCAAATATAAACTGGTAGCACAGGGGGTAAACCGATGTCGAGGTCTTGATACCAAAGCGATTCTCGCACAGGTTGGGGGCTTTGAAATCGTACAAATGGTGGGCGCTTTTTTAGAAGCCAAGCGGCTTAAAACTCCAGTTTTAGTGGATGGGTTTATCGTATCGGTAGCGGCTTATATTGCGACGTTGTTAGACGAAGAAACGCGTGAATACATGTTGTTTGCCCATCGCTCTGAAGAAAATGGACATAAATTTGTATTGGAACATCTTAAAGCAGAACCTCTGCTCGACCTTGGTTTACGGCTAGGGGAGGGAACAGGAGCCGCTCTTGCCTTGCCTCTGTTAAAAGCTGCCGCTCAGTTTTACAACAAAATGGCGAGCTTCGAGAGTGCAGGAGTTACAGTATAGTGTCAGTCCCTGATAATTCTGAGAAAGTCACGCCGTCATCGTTAAGATACCAGTGGGAGTTATTTCTATTAGCTACCAGTTTTTTTAGCCGCTTACCCGTGCGCCAAGCGTTGCCTTACAGTGAAGAACGCATGAATCAGGCAGGCCGTTACTTCGCGTTAGTTGGTCTCGTGCTTGGAGCACTTTGCGCTTTGGTATTCTCGCTCACCTCAATTTTTTTCCCAGAGTCGGTTGCCATAGTATTAACGATGGTGTTTAGCTTATTGTTAACTGGGGCTTTTCACGAAGACGGCTTGACCGATATGGCGGATGGCATTGGCGGTGGCATGACCGTAGAGCGACGCCTCTCTATTATGAAAGACAGTCGTATTGGCACTTATGGTGCCGCCACTCTCATTATGGCGTTATTGGCTAAGTATGTTTTTTGGAGTGAACTGGCTAACTTGCCGCACTTTTGGTTGGTCATTGTCGTCGCTTACACCGCAAGCCGAGCACTAGCAGCGACGCTTATTTATGACATGCCTTATGTCAGTGACAGTGATACGTCGAAAAGTAAACCGCTAGCAAGTCGCCAGTCTTCTCTAGAAGTCTCCATTTTGTTGTTTACTGGTGGCGTAACATTGCTTGTGCTTGGTATCGCGGATGCGATCTTGATATCGCTTGTTCTCGTGGTATTTCGTTTGATGTTCAAACGTTGGTTAACCAAGAGAATTGGCGGCTTTACGGGGGATTGCCTTGGCGCAGCGCAACAGTTGTCGGAACTGCTTATTTATCTCACTATGATTGGGTTGTATCACTCCTCATGAAGCAATTGATACTCGGTGGCGCGCGCTCTGGGAAGTCGCATTTGGCAGAAAAAACAGCTAAGCAATTATCGGTCGCTTCTCATCGATCATTACACTATGTTGCAACCGCGCTGCCATTTGACCAAGAAATGCGAGAGCGAATAGCGCATCATCAAAAGCAACGCGGGGGCGAGTGGCAAGAGCATGAATGCCCCCTTCATTTATCTGAGTTACTGACAAATTTCGCTATCACCGATGTTGTATTGATCGACTGTTTAACCTTGTGGCTCAACAATTGGATATTTGAGTTAGGTGATGAATGTTCCAATGAGAAGCTAGAAGCAGAAATTGAAAAGCTTATACAGGTGGTACGTGGCTCAGATGCGACGTTAATATTCGTCTCTAACGAGGTTGGAATGGGCATTGTACCTTTGGGGGCGGTTAGTCGTTATTTTGTGGATAATGCAGGACGGATGAATCAAAAACTAGCCAGTGTTTGCCATCGCGTTACCTTTGTTGCTGCTGGTTTGCCGTTGGTTCTTAAAGAGTAGGATGGAACAAAATGAAAACACTCAATATCTATCTTGTGCGTCATGGAAAAGTAGACGCTCCACCAGGACTCCATGGCCAAACAGATGTAAAAGTTACGCCTGCTGATCAAGAGAGTATTGCTCGGGCTTGGGCCGAGAGTGGACGAGGTGTGGGTGGAATAATTTCTTCTCCGCTTTCACGCTGTCAAGAACTGGCAAACATCATTGCTGAACAGCAATTATTACCAGTAATGACGGATGAGTCTTTACAAGAGATGGCATTTGGTGATTTTGATGGTATGCCTTTTGATATGCTCACTGAGCAGTGGAAAAAGCTAGATGCTTTTTGGCAATCGCCAGCACAACATACGTTGCCGAATGCTGAGAGCTTAAGCACATTTTCTGAGCGCATATGTCGCGTTTGGTCTCAAATCATCAACGATATCAATGACAATCTACTTATCGTCACGCATGGTGGCGTCATTCGTATGATTCTTGCTCATGTATTGGAGTTAGATTGGCGTAACCCAAAGTGGTATTCGACGTTGTCGATAGGAAACGCTTCTGTCACGCATGTAACAGTTACCATAGATGAGCAAATTTACGCCTCGGTGCGTTCGATTGGCGTACCTCTTTTAACTCGTTAATTTATAAATATTAAAATGCCCAGAACGATATTGCTTACGGGCATAGTCACGGAAGATGTCAGTAGAAGCCCATCTGCTAGGTGCAGGAAGCGAAAATTGACTCAGTTACATAAAAAGGAAATATAGAAATGACAACGCCGAGTTGGGATTTGTCCATCGTTTATAACGACCTTTCTGACCCACGAATTCAAGACGATATTGCTCTTGTGGAACAATGTATTGATCTTTTGAATAAACAATCAGCAGATTGTGGCAACGTAGAGATCATGCAAAATGCGATTTTGACCAATGAAGCCGCGAGTCGTTTAGCGGGTACAGTTGCAAATTTTGCGAGTTGTTATGCTTCTGTTGATGCAACAAACGCCGAAGCGAAATCGTTACTTGGTAAAATGACCCGCATCTTTTCGGAGCTTTCCCAAGCGTTCAGTCCCTTTGATTTGACACTAACGCATGCCGACGAAGAGTTTATCTTGCGCGTGTTAGACCATGAGAATCCTGATATCAGTGGGCAAGCTTTTTCTATCTTGAATTCTAGAAAGTTGGCGGATACTCGTCTTAGCAACGCAGAAGAACAGTTACTGGCTGCGATGAGTGTGGATGGCAAATCGGCTTGGGGTAACCTATACGATAACCTGACTGGCTCATTGAAAGTGAAGCTTGAGTACACAGATGGTAATAGTGAAGAGCTTGGGTTTTCTCAAGCGGCAAGCATTCTTTATGGTTCTGAATTCGAGCGTCAAGAAGCCGCGTGGCGAGGCGTACAAGATGCAATGCAAACGCACCAAGAATCATTCGCTGCGATTTTGAATGCGTTAGCAGGATGGCGCTTAACTGAAAACAAAAAGCGTTCTACGAAGCGTGAAGTTCACTTCCTAGAGCCGAGTTTGCATGGTAGCCGAATCCAAGCTGAAACTTTAAATGCGATGATGACCGTAGCCAAAGACAGTCGAGCTATTGGTCAGAAAGCGGGTTTATTGATGGCGCAAGTACATGGTCTGGATGAGATGAAACCTTGGAATCATCTGGCGGCTATGCCTGCTTTGAGCGGTGAAGCGAAGGTTTACGACTTTGATGAAGCGATTGATGTTATTTGTGAAGCATTTGAAACAGTAAACCCTGAGATGTCGGAGTTTGTCCGTTTGATGGTACAAAATGGTTGGATTGATGCCGCGCCAAATGCTAACAAGCGTCTTGGCGCATACTGCACCAAACTGCCAGCAACGCGAACACCACTTGTGTTTATGACTTGGAGTGGCAGTCGGTCAGACCTTATGACTCTGGCACATGAACTTGGCCATGCGTTCCATAACTGGGTTATTCGTGATTTGCCACTTTGCCAAACTTACTACCCAATGACGTTAGCAGAAACCGCCTCTATCTTTGCAGAAAACATCGTTCGTGATCATTTGATTTCGAAAGCGGAGAGCGTTGATGAAAAGCTCGAGATGTTGTGGGAAGAGTTGTCATCTGCGCTAGCTTTAATGATCAACATTCCGGTTCGCTACGAGTTTGAAAAATCGTTCTATGAACGCCGCCAGGATGGAGAGTTAACCGCAGATGAATTCTGTGAGTTGATGTCAGAAACTTGGAAAGAATGGTATGGCGACGTAATGAGCGAACCGGATCCGTACTTCTGGGCAAGCAAGCTGCACTTTTCTATTGATAGCGTGAGCTTTTATAACTACCCATACCTATTTGGTTTCTTGTTTAGCAAGGGTATCTATGCACAGCGAGAAAACAAAGGCGAAGCGTTTTACACCGATTACATCAATTTGCTGCGCGATACAGGCTGCATGATGGCGGAAGATGTCGTCGAAAAGCACCTATCGATGGATTTAACCCAGCCAACGTTTTGGCAGCAGAGTGTTGAGCTAGTGCGTGAAAAAGTCGATGAGTTTGAGCGTTTGCTCGCACAGCGCGGCTAAGTTTTTCGCAGTGTTGATGCATAATCTGCTTTATAGCTACAAAAATTTGATCAAATCATAATGATCTTAATCAGGGCTGTGGTAAAGTTCACAGCCCTAACACTTTGTAATTGTTTGAAAATTAAACGCCTCAATGCTTGATTTGAGTGCCTGGCGCGAAAAGGCATCGGATTTTCGAGGGAAATAGTGATTTCTACTCATAAGTGAGATCGCAGCAACAAAAATCCTTTGTACAATTTATTAACATATCCGCCGTGCTATTAAGGAGTAACGCATGACGAAGTCTCTCTTTCGCCAATCGTTTTTAACTGACACGTTAGATGTTCATATTGATGTTGCACCAGCGGAGCAGGTGCTTTCTAACGGTGTAAAACTTAAACTCTATCAGCGTGGTGTATTAGAAGTAATCCCTGCGAATTATTATACTCAGGATACGAAGAACATCATCATATCTTGTGGGGTTCACGGAGATGAAACCGCACCGATGGAGCTGGTGGATTCCATTATTCAAGACATAGAATCTGGGTTCCAGACGGTCGATACCCGTTGTCTGTTCATTATCGCTCACCCAGAGTCCACTCTGGCGCACACGCGATTCCTTGAAGAAAACCTCAACCGTCTGTTTGACGAAAAAGAACACAAACAGACAAAAGAGCTTGTTATCGCCGATACGCTTAAGCTGCTTGTTCGAGATTTTTATCAGGATACCGACCCGACAACACGCTGGCACCTTGATTTACACTGCGCGATTAGAGGCTCGAAGCACTATACGTTTGCAGTAAGTCCTAAGACTCGTCATCCTGTGCGCAGCAAAGCATTGATCGATTTCTTGGACAGTGCACACATTGAAGCAGTGCTCCTGTCAAACTCACCATCGAGCACGTTTAGCTGGTACAGTGCCGAGAACTTTGGTGCGCAGGCTCTCACAATGGAGCTTGGCCGTGTGGCTCGTATCGGTGAAAATGACCTCGATAAACTGACCGCGTTTGATTTGTCTTTACGTAATTTGATTGCGGAAACGAAGCCAGAACACTTACCAAAACCATGCATTAAGTATCGCGTAAGTCGCACAATCGTTCGTTTGAACGAAGACTTTGACTTTATGTTCGACGACAATGTTGAAAACTTCACCTCATTTGTTCACGGCGAAGTGTTTGGTCATGATGGCGACAAACCATTAATGGCGAAGAATGAAAACGAAGCGATTGTCTTCCCGAACCGCCACGTCGCAATAGGTCAACGTGCAGCTCTGATGGTTTGTGAAGTGAAAACCCGTTTTGAAGAGGGTGAGTTGGTTTACGATTAATCCAACATTGCTTTGAGAAGTTAATTGCAATTTACCGAGGCTTAACTGTAAGGTTAAGCCTCGTTTGTTTTTATCGGCCGCTATGGATTTTCAACAACTTATCCTGAACAAGGAACGACGCTGGCAACGTAACCTGATGGTTATGTCGATCGTGCTCGCTGTACTCTCTGCCATTCACTTGATGGTCGGAGAAATTTTCCTTTCTCCTTTTCAATCCTTATCTGCATTTGAACAGAAGTTATTGGTGGACTTGCGTTTACCGAGGTTAGTGTCTGCGGCAATTATTGGTGCTGCGTTAGCGGTATCTGGCGCGACGTTACAAGTGTTGCTTGGGAACGTGTTGGCTGAACCTGGCGTGCTCGGTATATCTGGTGGTGCAAGCTTAGCAATGGTCTTAATCATGTTCGCGTCACCTGTTCTTCCTACCCCGATTGTTTTTATGTTGGCAGCGATTGCAGGCTCGATGGTCTTCACGTTTGTTTTGGTGGCGATAGCAAGGGCAATGCACCTGACGACGGCTCGATTGCTTTTGGTTGGGGTCGCATTGGGTATTTTATCGAGCGCGATTGTGACGTGGGCTTTTTACTTTAGTGATGATCTTAGCTTACGCCAACTGATGTATTGGTTAATGGGCAGTATTGGCGGTGCGAGTTGGTATCAACATACCGTTACCTTGGTGATGTTACCGGTGCTCATCTGGTTATGTTGTAAAGGCAAATCGCTTGATAGATTGATGCTGGGTGAGATTCATGCGACCCAATTGGGTGTCGATGTGCATCAAATGCGTTGGAAACTGATCCTCGCCATTTCTGTTTTGGTGGGTAGTTCAGTCGCTTTGGGTGGCATCATCAGTTTTGTTGGTTTGGTGGTGCCGCACTTGTTGCGTTTGGCTTTTGGTACGGAAAACCGTTATTTATTGCCACTTTCTGCAATATCTGGTGCTGCGTTGCTTGTATTTGCTGACATCGGCGCAAGACTGTTATTGGACTCCGCAGAGTTACCTTTAGGTGTCATGACAACATCGATTGGCGCACCTATTTTCATCTGGATGCTGGTGAAGAGTCATGATGCACGTTAAACATATGTCGGTTGGTAGTCGATTATTGCCTCTTTCTTTTGAATGCAAAGCTGGCGAAATCGTACATGTAGTTGGGCCTAATGGTTCCGGTAAGAGCACTTTATTGGCTGCGATTTCTGGTACGTTAAGTCACCGAGAGGGTATGAGTGGTGAAGTGTACGTTGGCAACAAAAACTTGCTTACTTTACCGTTGTCAGAGCAAGCTCATGTTCGAGGTTATTTGTGTCAGCAATCGCGCCCAGCGTTTAATGTTGATGTGTTTCAGTATCTCGCTTTATCTCTGCCAAGTGGTGCTGAGATTGCGGATATCAAAGTGCGTGATGCCGTGAATATGGTGGTGGAGCTGGTACAACTGCAAGATAAGCTTCATCGCAGTATTCAAACATTATCCGGTGGTGAGTGGCAGCGTGTCCGATTAGCAGGTGTATGTTTGCAGGTGTGGCGTACCATTAATCCTTTTTCGCAGTTTTTAATTTTGGATGAGCCAGCAGCACCGTTAGATATTGCGCAAGAGGGTCTGCTCTATCAATTGATTAACGCTATGGCGGCGCAGGGAATTGGAGTATTGGTTGCTAATCACGATCTCAATCGCACATTAAAGCACGCAGATAAAGTATTGCTGCTTAACAACGGTGTGCTGCACTCATCAGGAAGTGCCGATACTGTGCTAACGGAAGAAGCTCTCGGGGAAGTGTTCAATACTCAAGTCAAAAAGGTCATCGTAGATGAGCAACCTTATTTAATCTTTGATTAGTATTTAGGGACAATAAAAAAACGACCTACTTGAGGTCGTTTTTTTAATCGAGAAAGCCAAACTCAACGCTTACTGAGTTAGCGGTTTTAGATCTGCTGGGCGGTAGTAAACAGATTTGAGTACTTTGCCTTTACGAATGGTTTTACCTTCCGATACGAAATCTTCGGCGCATTTCGCGATGATGTATTCACCTTTCTGCACCGCCATCAACTTGATGCCTTGTTCTGCGTAGAATGCTTCTGTTTCTGAGTACTCTTGCTCGTTACGGCATACTTTGCTCATGTTGCTTGAGTGCACTTCATCCCAGCAAGGAATAAATTCAATACCACGGTTTACTGCAACGTTTAATAGAAGATCAATTAAGTAGCTGATCGCTAGGTTGTCTTCTACTTTGCTGTGGCCAAGATGAACGAGACGGCCCATTAATACATACACGCTGTCTACGATGGCATCTGCTTGCTCAGTTTTACAATCTGCTTCTGCTAGCTCTGTTAGCTCTTCGATCGCCAAAGAGGTGTGTAGTGTGTCTGCTTGCGTATCAAGGCTTGCAGCGTCTGCGACTGGTAAGTCGAACGTACTACGGAACTCGGTGATATCACGGTATAAGTGATCAAAAATCTCTTGGGTTAGCTTTGACAGTTGCATTCTAATTTCCATTGAATCGATTGAAGCGGCAATGATACCAAACCGCACTTTGAACCCCAAGGGCATTGCATCTAACTGGTGATAAATCTGCCTTTGGGAATGGTGGTGCTTAACGAAATAGGTAAGGGAACAGCTTTTTACGTTCTTCCTCTGAGAGGGAGGAAACACGAGCGATGTTTGTATCGGGAATGGATTCAGGATCAGGATAGTGTTTTAGTACCTTTTCCATACTCTCTTCGCGAATCAAATGGAAGATCGGGTAAGGAGAACGATTGGTCAGGTTTTCGTCGTCTTCAGGCTTTGCGCCGCCAAAACAGTAATCAGGATGGAAAGTCGCTACTTGGAAAATACCTTCCCAGTTTTGCTGCTTAATTAATCCTTCAACCCAATCTATGCAAAAGTTGTAGTCCCAGAAATCTTGTAGCATGTTGGGAACCACAACCAACGTGGTCTCAAGTTGTTCGGGCTCTGTGTTACTCAGCTCAATCAGTTGCAATAAAATATCTTCAAGAAGCGTTTCTTCTTGAGTCGCTTCACTAACAAAGATTTTGATTTGTTTATTACGTTGCGGCTTGGCAGCAAACGGACAAAGGTTGAGACCGATTACTACATCGTTGAGCCATTGATCGACCTGTTGAGTGATCGCTTCGATATCTGTGTTTTGTGTTGAACGCGTTGACATACGACTTTCTGGTTTTTTATTAAAGTAGCGCAAGCATAGCAGAGTTGGTTATCCAAGTAACCAGAGAGGTATTACGCAAGTGAGCGTACCTTAGCTACTCTTTAAACTCGCAGCGTCAGGTGTTTGGTCAGTGTGCTTTCTTTCGGCAATGTGTTTCAAATACGCAATCGCAGCAAACATCGCTAGGTAGACGGCGCTTCCCCCCATAAGAACACTCGACCAACCATCATGCTGCCAACAATAAAGAAGTAAGAATCCTCCTAAGCTACCGCCTACGTAGTAGTGTACTAAGTAGAGCGCTGTCGCGGTGGCTTTGGCGCGAGTGGCGTTCTGACCGACCCAACCGTAGGCGAGGGTATGAGTAAAGAAGGCACCAAAACTTATCAGCAACAACCCAAATAGCATTGCAGTCAAGCTTTCAACCGCCGCAATCCACATCCCCGTCATGCTTACTATCGCGCCTAAGAACATACCGAGGATTGATGAATAACGTTTACTCCAGTGGCCTGCGCAACGAGAGGAGAAAGTCCCTCCCAAGTAACAAATAAAGATCAGTGAGGCCAACCCGACGGGCACATTGTGAGGTTCACTCACCAGACGGAAACCCATGACGGAGTAAAGGTTGACGAACAAAGCAAAGTTGAGTCCTCCTATCAGCATCGCGAACCACACGCGTTGGTTTTTAAAATGACCAATAAGCGCACGATTTTGATGGCGCAAGCTGCTTGATGACGGGGTGAAGTTGCGCTGTGTTGGTAATAAATAGTGAACGCCAATGACACCAAGAAGAGTGAACACTATCATAACTTCAATGGCGACATCAACACTGAAATTGTCCGCCAATAAGCCGCCGCTAATACGCCCTGCAATACCGCCTAATGAGTTAGCCGCAATGTACGTTCCAATTGCCATCGAGAAAGCGTGCTTGTCGAGCTCTTCTGCCATGTAAGCCACGGCGACCGCAGCAAAAGCTGCGAGCGCGACACCGATCAGTGCTCGACATACCACCAAAAACAGAAATGAGTCACCAAACAGCATCAAAGCGGAAAGGGTAGGAATCGAAAACAGACCAGCCATCATGACTGGCTTTCGTCCCACTGATTCTGATAACACAGCCATTGGAACGAGGCTAAAAGAGAGAGCGAGTGTTGAGGCCGCAAATAACCAGTTCACTTGCGTTTCTGAGATCGTAAAAATTTGGGCAAAAGTGGGCAGCATTGGCTGTAGTAGGTATAAATTTGAAAAAACCAAAAAGGAACCAAGCGCTAGCGAGAGCGTAATGCGTTTGTATTCCGGTGTGCCAAAACTGACCATGAATCCTGCCTAATGTGAGCAAATGGAGAGACTGTGATCAATCTATCAGTTCGTTATAAATTAAAAAAATATATTAAAAATATGGACACCATATATTTTTGATCTAATGGAATCGAAACAACTTAAACATTTTCTGGCGGTCGCTGAACACGGAAACATTACCCATGCGGCGAAAGCCCTACATATTGCCCAGCCCGCATTAAGCATTTCTATCAAAAAGTTTGAGCAGTCTTTGGGCGTTACCCTATTTCGCCGTGATGATAAAAAAATCAGCTTAACGAAAGAGGGCGAAACGCTACTTATACATGCCAAGCGGGTGATTCAACAGTTGCACGACGCGCAGCTCGCGATTGATGAGTTGAAAGGTTTAGCGAAAGGCGAAGTACGACTCGGGACGCCATCAATGATGGGCAGTTATTTCTTTCCACGAATTGTGATGGCGTTTAAAAGCCAGTTCCCGGAATTAAAATTGACCTTGGTCGAAGCTGGGACTCAATCGATTCGTCGTATGCTGCTTAATGGTCAACTCGATATCGGTGTGATCAGTTGTGATAACGTGCCTGATGACCTAGAAACTGATCATTTATTTACTAGCCAAATGGTCGCAGTTGTTTCACCTGAGCATGAGTTAGCCCAGCGACACGCTCTTACTTTTGATGAGTTCTTTGAACACGATTTGGTTATGTTTCAGCATGGCTATTTTCACCGCGAATTTTTGGATCAGGTGAGTGAGGAGCATGGGTTTACCATGAAGTCATCATTCGAGACCAACTTACTGCCTTTGATTTTGAGTATTGTAAAACAAGAGTTTGCGATTACCGCGTTACTGGAATTGGTGACTCAACATGAGTCGGGCGTTGTTGGCTTACCGTTTGAACCACCAGTGACGCTGGATCTGGCACTTGCTTGGCGCAAGCAGGGGTACTTATCAATAGCAGATCGAACGTTTATCGACTTTATCAAGCGCTACGTTTAAACGCAGCGCAGATTCATCGTCCGAGCACTAGTCGCCTTTGTACATCTTCTCGAAGTTCTTTGGGTTCCAGCCAATCATTACCCGATCACCAATTTTTAAAACTGGCACTGAACGAGCACCAAGCGCATCAAGTTCTTTGCGACCGCGTTGCATCTTTGCATTGCACAAACGATAGTTAATATTTTTCGAATCCAGATAACGTTGAGCATCTTTGCAGTGAGGGCATTTGTCTTTGACGTAAAGGACGACACGTTTCATTGAGTTTCTCTCCATTATCATTGGGAGGCGAAGTTTAACGGCCTTTCACCATAAATGAAAGGCGAAAGCTAAGGTGAAACTGTCCTTTATCTCAGGTATATTGAGCGCCTTTGTTTTGTCATAACAGACGTTAATTCTATGCATCCGTCACTTCGATACATTCAAGGCTACCCACAAAACATCGTAGAGCAGGTGAGCTCATTGATAGCGAGTGGCAAGTTTGTTCCTTGGTTCGAGAAGCGTTATCCCGATAGGCACCAAATCAAAAGCGAAAGGGCGCTCTATGAGTACGCCATGGCAATCAAAAACCGCTACATGAAGAAAGCCGCGCCAATCAGTAAAGTTGTCTACGATAAGAAAATTCACGCGGTAAACAACGCGCTTGGTTTGCACAGTGTAATCAGTAGAAACCATGGCGGTAAGCTGAAGTCGAAAAACGAGATTCGCATTGCCAATGTATTTAAAGATGCGCCCGAGCCACTATTAAGGATGCTGGTGGTACATGAGTTGGCACATACTCGTGAGAAAAACCACGACAAGGCGTTCTATCAGTTATGTTGCTACATGGAGCCTGAGTATCACCAACTCGAATTTGATGCTCGTTTGTTTATGATTTATCTCGATTTAAAAGCGAATTTGAATGAAGAACAATAATCACAACGCGAAGCAAGCAAAGCCAAAGGCTTCAATGGCGGCTCAGAAGAAAGACGCGAATAAAGACAAGCCGAAGCGTGTTAAAGACAAAGTTGCGCGCAAATCCCCTCAGCCTGCAGGAAAGAGCGAAGTCGAGTTCATAAAAATAGCGAAGAATGGTTTGCATGAGCGTAATGTTCATCGAGGTCGTTACGATTTTAAAAAACTCGTGGAAAGTGAACCACAGTTAAAGCCATTCGTTATCAAAAATCCGAAAGGGGAAGATTCCATAAACTTCTCTGATCCTAATGCTGTTAAAATGCTCAATAAAGCATTGCTTGCTGCGTATTATGGTGTCGAGTTCTGGGACATTCCCGACACCTACCTTTGCCCACCGATTCCGGGCCGCGCTGATTACATTCACCGAGTGGCAGAACTACTTGATAGTGAAGTAAAAGGTCAGTACGCGCACCAAAAAGTGAAAGCGTTGGACATTGGCGTGGGAGCAAACTGTATTTATCCGATTGTTGGTGTAACAAAATACGGTTGGCACTATACGGGCAGCGATGTCGATCCAAAATCCATCCAATCGGCTCAAACGATCGTAGAGCACAATCGTGTTTTGACGGGAAAAATTGCACTGATACAGCAACACAATGATGCCAATATTTATCGAGGTATCATTCAACCGAATGATCGTTATGATGTGACGACATGTAATCCGCCATTCCACCGTTCGGCGGAAGATGCCGCTATGGGCAGCCAGCGTAAAATCGATAATCTAAAAGCAAACCAGCGTAAGAAAGGGCTAAAACCTCAAACCGCACAAGTAAAGACAAGTAAGCCCGCGTTGAATTTTGGCGGTCAAAACGCTGAATTGTGGTGTGAAGGTGGAGAAGCGGCGTTTATCCGAAAAATGGCGAATGAAAGCCAAGCTTTTGCCGCGCAGGTCTTGTGGTTTACAACCCTTATATCCAAAAAAGACAACGTTCGCCCGATGCGTAAGCAGCTTGAAAAATTGGGTGTGAAAGCCATTCGTGTGGTTGAAATGAGCCAAGGACAGAAAGTGAGCCGCTTTGTAGCTTGGTCATACATGGATAAGCAACAGCGCAAAGCATGGATTGAACTAAAGTAACGTTGACCGTTTCACACTGAACAATAAAGTAGGAAGCCCGCTGATATCAGCGGGCTTCTCTTTTTGGGAGATCTAAAACTTAATGATGGGCTCACAATCTAGTGAACTGAGAGTGACAAAGGTATCTGTTTTGGCGTAGTACAAGCCACAGGTTTCACCTCTTATCTGCAACGTATATTGGTCTGGAAGATCCGTATAGCTGCCATCCAGCAGTTGATTGTTGTTACCTTTTACTCGTCCTTTTTCAATCAACAAATGCGGTGAGGATTCAAATACGTTATTTGCGATTCTAGGTGCTGGTGTCCCTTGGATTTCTGCGATCGCGTTTTGAATTTCTATGACTGTTTCCGGAGAGTTCTTTTTACTCAATGCTTCAACGGGTTCTTGTGACATAGCTTGACATCCTATCAAAGAAATTGAAGTGCCTAGGAAAAGCGCAACCCGAATCAGCATTCGTAAAAAGTTAGTTGATCTCAACATGAATTGCCTCTGTTCGTAGCGGAGAGCGAAGATCGCTTAACTCCGGAGATGAAATGTTACGCGGCATGGCGTTGAAACTTGAAGGGGATACTGGCGGACAGGTTCCTGTTTCCATGTAGTTTAGCGCCGCAGAAAGCATACCTTCAGACGGATCGCCTAATGGTTTTGTTAGGTCATCATTGACCCAGCAACCTTCCACTCTATTGTTTAAGCCTAGCTCGGTATTGATTTGGCTCTTTGGAGTAGGAATAAAACCATCAGCGAAGTCGCCAAATTTTTTCTCGTTCGCCGACTTGAACTGAATAGTGTAGTACATAGTGCCGCAGTTTTGTTCTGGTGAGAACCCATACGGTTTACCTGTGGTTGTTGAACCTATTTGGATAACCTCCACGTCAATGCCGCGCAAAGCGTTGATTAGCAGTTCACTTGAGGAAGCCGTGCCTCCTGAAGTCAGCACATATACGCGCTTTTTGTTCAGTGTCGGAAGCACTTGATCCGAATATTTCTGTGCTGCCCAGTCTATTGCTAGATTCGTAAAGCGATAGATGTTATCCCCATCTTTAATGGTACGCATCACTTTGTCATTATGAATCAACTCACTGAAGACTCGGTTCTGACCAGCACCGCTTAGCATGTAGCCTACTTGCGAGGACTGAAGGACTAAGCCACCGCCGTTGTAACGTAAATCAACGACGATCTCGTCAACATTCTCTGCTGAGAGCGTACTGAATGCCTCAATAAGCGGGGCTTGAGCGCTTGGTTCAAAGGAGTTGTATTGCAGATAGCCGATCCGCATACCATTGTGTGTAATCACTTTGGCATTTTTAACTGGAGAGGTCATGACATCAGAGGCGGTAAGCGTCACGGTTTTCTCTAGACCGTCAACACTCTCAAATGTGAAGGTGTAATCTTGATTGATGTCAGGGTTAAAGAGCGTTTTGTTGATAAAATCAATGTCGGACTGACTACCGGTGTTAACCACATCAATATTATTGATTTTCAGAAGCTTATCACCACGAGCAATGCCGCTTCTATCAGCTGGCGAGGCTTCTTCAGTGTAGGAAATACGAACGTCTCGAGGTTGTACGCCACGTAGGAATGCCCAGTTAAAACCAAATCCAGCAACTAAACCGGATTGCGATGATTTCATATCATCCTCATAAGGGACGGTAAAATGGAAGCGATCTTTTGGTTTACCCGTCGCGGTAGTAGCAGAGGTGACCAGCGTATTGAAGTAATCAGTAACAGTTTTGTAGTTTGCTGGATTATTATCAGGAACCTCGTCATACCATAGATACGTTTCGTTAGTAAAAGCTCTTAAAAAGAGTTTTTCGTGTAATGCAGAGCCCAATTTATCTGGATAGGCGGCATAGTTGTCATATGGGTCCAGTCCGACGCGGGGCGTTTCACATTGGTTGATAAACGTTTTCGACGATTGGCTAAAATCATGAACTTTCCATGTTGGACCGTTTGCACTGCTAGTGGATGGAGTAGGTGATGAGCTATCACCGCCGCCACCGCCACAGCCTTGTAATAATGCGAGAGTGACTGCCGTTGCTAAAGAATACTTAAATTTCACTTTTCTATGTCCTTATAAATAATAGAATTATAATTATGTGTTTTGCTTTTGTTTTTATTAGCTAGGTGAATGTATTAATTTAATTTGTTCGTCTGCAAATTTATAGTTAAATAGTGTGAGGTAAATAACGTAAAAAAGTTGTCTTTTATCCTTAAGCTAAATGAGTCATTACTTAAGTTTTCTGTCTATTTCAAAAGATCTAACAAGACAATTAATAAGTGTGAAATTAAGACAAGTTCTTAGTTGACTAAGCGATGCTTGCTAAATCAGAATTAGATTCAGGAAACGCTTTGAATCAATAGTTTGGTAGGGATATATGATGTTATCAGGGGTTTGTTTGATTTATTTGTCTGATGCTTTAACTTAATTTAGTGAGTTGAGCGACGAGCTTTAATAGGCTTCCGTCAATGTTAGGTAAATCATCAGCGAAAAATATCTGAGAACCAGGAGTGCAGCGCATTAATATATTTGTTAGTTCACCTTCATTGTTGGAAGTGTTAACTGCGTTAAGTTTCGCTAATTTATTACAAAGCTCGTCCTCTATTTGCACTTTCTGCTCTTCGGTGAGCCTAATGCGACCTATACATACGCCTGGGTTGATATCATGAGAAAGCGAATCTTGTTGAAATCGCTCTTTGAATAAGGTGTCTAATGCCGTACCTTCTTCCATAATAAATCGACGACCAGAACGGTAAAACAAGCCGTCTCCGAAGTTTTCGACATATCCTAGAATTTCCGCGATACGCAAATAGAATCGTAAGCTTGTATCAGAAAGTCCGTAAGTTTGGGCTATCTCTTGCGGTTTAATATCACGAGAAGTCAGCATATAAATAAAATCAAGTAAATAAGGATGCTCAACGAAAAGGGCGCTCTCTTCATCTGTTAGCATTTGCTCGTTTTGGTGCTGAAGCTCGTTGGCTAAGGTTGCGAGTTCGACGAGATCGGTATTCAGGTAGTTCAGATAAATAAGTACTTTATCCAAACCTAAAGCTGGATTATGTAGGTGGCGTTTAATACTAGATAAAGGGATGCCACTTTTCTCTGACAAGGAATTGTAGCAAAGCCCTTCTTCTTTAATCTTTTGTCGTAGCGCTGCGAGTAAAAACTTTGGTCCAACATTCATCCTTGAACACCACCTTATTCGTTATTCCGTTTACTGGCTGATATTTTGCCTTTCAAGCAGCAGGTTTCGAATCGCTGTGCCCGCTTCTAGAATGTGTTTTTTCAGCAGGTACTTGGCGCCTTCGATATCGCGATTTTGGCACATTTCAAACAAGCTTAAGTGCTCTTCTTCTGCCTTTTTAATGCCTGTAGTAAACAATAGCTGCATGCGTATGTATCGGTCACACTTTGTGTTCAGGTTGTAAATGACGTCCATAGTTTCAGGCATGTTGGCTGGCGCATATAGGGCTTTGTGGAACTCGTAGTTGTAGTTGCTCCATTCTTCTACTTCGTCACCACTGTTCACTACTGACTCGAAACGTTCACGAACTTCGCGCGCGCGTTCAAGGTCAGCGTCTGTCATATTTTGAATCGCGCGCTCTAAAATGTGGCATTCCACGACAGCGCGCAGTTCAAATAGCTCATTGATTTTCTCTGGAGATAGCTCAGTGACCGTCGCACCTTTGTGAGGTTCAAAGCTAACGAGTCCTTGTGCTTCCAATTGAACTAACGCTTCACGCACAGGAATTCGGCTAACATTAAACTCTTTTGCTAACGCATCTTGACGTAAAGGTTGACCAGTTTTTAACTCGCCCTTCAAGATCTGAGTTCGAATTGCTTCCTCAACGAGCTGAGTGCGCGTTTTAAAAACAGGTTTCTGTGACATTGAAGTCTCCCGTGAAATTAATATTGTATCCAATCCATTTTACTTTAGTAGTTTATTGTTTTTCTGGCACAAACCAACTAGGAAAGAAGGTTTTGAGAAGTAGAGTGAAATAAAAGGCATCAGTTGATGCCTTTTTGAGCCATTTGTTGATCTTATTGGGACACACTGCCATCTATGGCGCGTTGAATACCCAGTGGGTTCGACGCTTTTAATGAATCCGGCAATAAAGATTCTGGCAAAGCTTGATAAGAGACCGGACGCAACCAACGATGAATAGCCTCCGCACCGACAGATGTTGAGGCAGAATTGGTTGAAGCCGGATATGGTCCACCATGAACCATAGCGTAACCAACCTCGACGCCAGTTGGCCAACCGTTGAATACAAGGCGTCCGGCGATTTCTTCCAAACTTGGAAGCAGTTGCTTGGCTTGTTCTTCGTCTTCAGCGGTAGCGTGAAGGGTTGCGGTGAGCGATCCAGTCAGTGAATCACTCAGTTTCAACATGTCATCGAAATCTTCACAGATTACGATTAACGATTGAGGACCAAATATTTCTTCCTCCCATTGCGGGTTTTCACGCCAGTTTTTACTGTCCGTCACGAACAGTGCTGGTGAGACATTGGTCGTTTCTGCTTGTTCAGAACGAGTGACGTTAATGCCTGTTTCGGAAGCTCGCTTATCCACTTCGGATTCATACGTTTCTCGGATTCCTTGCGTTAGCAAAGTGGCCGTTGATTGTTGTCGAATTAACCCTTGAGCGATTTCGATAAAGGCTTGCGTTTCTGGGCTATTCAAGACAAATACAACGCCTGGTTTTGTACAAAATTGTCCACAGCCCAAAGTCATAGAAGCCACAAACTCTTCAGCCAATGAGGCGTTTGCTCGTATGGCTGAAGGGAGAATAAATGTTGGGTTAATCGCCCCTAGTTCACCATAGAAGGGGATTGGCTCTGGTCTTTGCTGAGCTAGATTGAACAGCGCACGGCCACCACCGACGGAGCCTGTAAACCCAACCCCTTTAATTTTTGGATGGGTAACGAGTGCTTGGCCAAGTGCGCGTTTGTTGCCTTGCAATAGCGTGAAGATGGCTTGCGGTAAGCACTCTTTCTCCAGTGCAGCCTCAATACACTCTGCAACAAGTTGACTGGTGCCAGGGTGGGCGGTATGGCCTTTTACAATCACAGGACAGCCAGCTGCCAGTGCCGAAGCCGTATCACCACCTGCCGTAGAAAATGCGAGCGGAAAATTAGACGCACCAAACACGGCGACAGGGCCAATTGCGATTTGTTGACGGCGAATATCTGGTTTTGGCAGTGGTTGACGGTTTGGGTTTGGCGTATCGAAAATTGCTTGATGGTGATTACCCGATCTCACAACCTCGGCAAATAGTCTTAATTGGCTCGCGGTACGTCCTATTTCACCGCTTAAACGTGCTTCGGGAAGGGCAGTTTCCAAATGAGCACGAGCAACGATTTCTTCACTCTTCACTTCCAATTCAGAGGCGATAGAGCAAAGTAAGCTCGCTCGCTTTGCATTGCTTAGTTGGCGAAACTCACGCGCAACGCTTTGGGCGGCTGAGGCGGCTTGATTAACTTCTTGCTCTCCATGTACCGGAAACGCTATAGGTAGAGGCTCACCAGTAAAGGCGTTGACTGCGTAAAAAGTGGTTGGTTCTTGTGGGTTCATCATTCTTCCTTACTATCCTTATTACTTCACTTCAAATCCGTACGCATATGGGTCTTCATCGTCTACCCATATCGTGTTGTGACCGTATACTTGTGCCCATCCTTCAATGCTTGGCAAAATAGCGGCTTTGCCATTCACTTCGGTAATGCCTTCTATACGTCCTTGAAATAGGCTGCCGATGATACTTTCGTGAACAAAGTCTTCCCCTTGAATGAGTTTGCCTCTTGCATGCCATTGCGCCATACGTGCACTTGTTCCCGTACCACATGGCGAACGATCCAATGCTTTGTCGCCGTAAAACACAGCATTTCGGGCGGTGGCGTTTTCTTGAGTGGGCTCTCCGGTCCATAGCACGTGAGAAACACCGCATACTGTTGGATCTTCTGGATGTACGCACTCAACCGCTCGAGATACCGCTTCGCGAACTTTTGGTGAAAGCATCAAAATTTCATCTGGAGAGTAGTGTTCAAGTCCGGCATAGTTTTCTTGAGGATCGACGATTACGTAATAGTTTCCGCCATAAGCAACATCGACAGTGAGCTCACCTAAGCCCTCTATGTCCACGGTTACGTCTTGGTGGGCAAGGTAAGCTGGTACGTTAAATATCCTCACTGACGTGACCTTGTCACCTTTTGTTTGGTAGTGCACTTCGATTTGTCCTGCTGGGACATCAAGTATCAAACGGCCTTCTTTTTTGGGAGTGATAAGGCGATTCTCGATAGCGGTAGTGACGGTTCCAATGGTGCCGTGGCCACACATTGGTAAGCAGCCACTGGTTTCAATAAACAGAATTGAAGCGTCTGCGTTATCGCTGCAAGGAGGCAAGACAACTGACCCCGACATCATTGAGTGTCCGCGAGGCTCAAACATGAGTGCCTGACGAATCCAATCATAATGCTCAAGAAAGTATTGGCGCTTTTCGCTCATGGTCTTGCCTTCGAGTGGAGGCACACCGCCTGCGACCAGCCTAACTGGGTTGCCGCAGGTGTGGGCATCAATACAGAAAAAAGTTCCTTGTCTCATTTTTCGCTCCTTGCTGAAAAAATGGTTGAATTAAACAATAGCGATGTTAACGTAATGTAAAATATATTGTATACAATCTGCGTTTTCAAGTGTGACTCGGAGCATATTTATGTTGGTCAAGGATGAAACAAAAAAGGAAAGGATCGCCGTGATAGGTGCGGGGATTATTGGCTTATCAATTGGATTGAAGTTGCAGCAGCAAGGTTATCAAGTCACAATTTTTGATCCCAATGGCGTGGGGAATGGATGCTCTAAGGGAAATGCAGGTCATATCGCGACTGAGCAAATCTTCCCTCTTGCAACGCCAGCGCTGCTTCCACAATTACCTAAAATGCTGCTAGATCCCAAAAGTCCGGTTTCGATCCGTTGGCAAGATATTCCAAGCACTATCGGGTGGATGATTCGTTTTCTATTACAAACAAAGCCATCAGCCGCGGAGCAGGCAAAAAACGCGATTAAAACTCTTAACGAGCGGTCAGTGGCAAGTTGGCGTGGCGTGCTTGATTCAATCGGAAAAGCGCATCTAATAAAAATGAATGGTTCATTGCTCACTTTTGAAAACGAGAAACTGTTTAAAGACTACCAAAGTACGCTTAACTCACTGGCCAAAAACGGTGTGGCGTATCAAGTTTGGACGCAAGAGGCGATTCGAAAGCGGATACCTGATCTCAGCCATAAGGTTCGTGTCGGCGTCTTTTTTCCCGATACAGGACATACGCTAGACCCTTATCAGATCTGTGTTGAGCTAAGTGAAGCTTTTGAAGCTCTTGGCGGTAAGATTTTACAAAAAGGTGTATCTGCGTTGGAGAAAAATGGTGATGTGTTGGTTGAGTCTCAAACACATTCATTTGACCGAATCATTGTTGCCGCTGGTGTACATTCTAAGCCTTTGATATGGCAGCTAACCGGAGTCAAAGTGCCTATTCAAGCCGAGCGTGGTTATCACCTAATGGTGGATGACAAGCGTGATGTACTGCCATTTCCTATTAGCTCTGCCGATAGAAAATTCATCATGACTCCGATGTCTGGCGGGCTACGCTTGGCAGGCACTGTTGAGTATGCCGATGTAGAATCACCACCCAATATGAAACGTTCAGAAATGCTTTTTCAGTTAGGTGATGAGATGTTTGAATCGGAGTTAAATCCACTCAAGCAAGGAGAAAAGTGGATGGGTAATCGGCCTTCAACAGTCGACTCGTTACCGGTTATTGATAGCATTTGGGATGGAAATGTATTACTGGCATTTGGCCACCAACACCTTGGATTAACTCAAGCGGCGATTACGGCAGATCTCCTTTTAGAGCTTATCGAAGGAAAGCCGACATCGATTGATCTATCACCTTTTTCATTACAACGATTCGCCTGAAAAATTTAATATTAAATATTGTATAAAATATATTAAGTGCTAATGTTAACTTAATTTTAACAAAAATGGTGTCCAACAGCCGTACTCGGATGCCTCCAGAAAAACAACCAAAAGGAGTAAAACATGTCACGAATGACCAAAGCACCATTGGCGCTGTTGATTTCAGGAATGCTGTTGGGGGCCTCTGCTTATGCTGAAGACAAATTGACGGTCGTATCTTGGGGTGGTGCATTCACCAAGAGCCAAGTGGAGGCATATCATAAGCCTTTCATTAAAAGAACAGGTGTTGAGATCGTATCCGAGGATTTCAGCGGCGGATTAGCTGAAATTAAAGCACAGGTGGAAGCGAACAACGTGCGCTGGGATTTGGTTTCTCTCGACAAGCCAGACATTGTTCGTGGTTGCGCCGAAGGGTTACTAGAACCAGTGAACCCAAGTATTTTGCCTCCGGGCGCAGATGGAACACCAGCACAAGAGGATTTTATTGATGGTGCGATTCACGAGTGCGCAATCAATACCATCGTAGTGTCCACTGTATTAGCGGTGAACGAAGACGCGTTTAAAGGTAAGGCTTTGCCAAGCAAGTTGACCGATCTTTTTGACCTAAAAACTTTTCCAGGTCGACGTGCATTGCAAAAACAACCTCAGGGCAATCTTGAGTGGGCACTATTGGCTGATGGTGTAAAGCCAGAAGAGGTCTACAGCCTGCTCGAAACCGAAGCGGGGCGTGAGCGTGCTTTTGCTAAGTTGGATACGATCAAATCAGAAGTACTGTGGTGGACAACAGGTGCCCAGCCACCTCAAATGCTTGCAGACAAAGAAGTGGTGATCGCCTCGGCGTTTAACGGCCGAATCCACAATGCCCGTAAGGATGAAGGTCAACCATTTCGGATTATATGGGACCGTCAAATGGGTTACATGAATGGATGGGCGATACCTAAAGGGAGTGAGAACACAAAGCTTGCATTGGACTTCATTGCTTTTTCTTCAGGAACAAAACCATTAGCTGATCAAGCTAAGTACGTTGCCTATGGGCCTACGCGTAAGTCGTCTTCGGCGGAGGTGAACCCAGACATTTTAGCGAACCTTCCTACCGCACCTCAAAACTTCCAAACCGCCTTCCTGATTAACGATGAATGGTGGTCAGACTACGCGGATGAACTCAATGAAGAGTTCAATACCTGGCTGCTTAACTAGGCGTTAATTTGTGTATGGGGTCGAGTTTTCATCCATAAGCGAGGTTCCGTACTTTCCTCAACTGTATTTATGTTTTCGGAGAAATGATGAAAGTCATCGAAGCACAGCAAGTCGCGCAATGTTTAACAATGAAGTCTCTTATTGAAACGATGCGTGAAATGTACTCGCGGCCAGCAACAATACCTCAACGCCGAGTCATGCCCTTAGAAGAGGGAGAATACGAGGCGTTTGCGCTACTTCCAGCTTGGAACCAGGAGTTGATTGCGGTGAAAGCCTTTACGTATTTCCCGCATAACCCTGAGCAAGGCAAAGATACGCTTGCATCTAAGCTGCTTGTTTTTAGACGAAACGATGGTGAGCCGCTCGCACTCGTGGACGGTAAAGTTTTAACGTTTTGGCGCACCGCCGCAGCTTCTGCGTTGGCAGCGGACTATTTGGCGCGTCCCGATGCTGATCGTCTGTTGATCTGCGGAACGGGCAATCTTGCGCCTTATTTTGCGTGGGCATACGCTGCGGTTCGCCCACTTAAGCAGGTTTATATTTGGGGGCGTAACTCAGATAAAGCCGAGGCGACGGTAGATGCCATTGTGTCATCTTCAGAGTATCAGTCGCTTCCTGATGAGCGTCGGTTTCGCGTTTCAGTCGTAGAAAAAGTGGACCACGTTATCAAACACGTTGACATCATCAGCTGTATTACTGCATCAGCAGAGCCTTTGTTTAATGGCGCAGACGTGCAGCCGGGCACCCATATTGATTTGGTCGGTAATCATGACTTGGACAAGCGTGAATGTGACTCTGAAGCAGTGCAACGAGCACAGGTGTATGTTGATAGCCGTATTAATGTATTAGCCGAAGCGGGCGATCTTCTCATTCCAATTCAAGAGGGCGTATTCACGTCAGACGATATCAAAGGGGAATTACCGCAGCTTTGCGCCCAACAAATCTCAGGACGTCAAAACGATGAGGTCATTACTTTATACAAATCAGTTGGCAGTGCTTTGGCTGATTTGGCCGCTGTAAAGGCGGTGTTGTTAGAAAATGGCATAGATAGCCATGTCTGAGCATTTTCGCTCGTTTATTTAAATTGCATACAATATACATATAAGGAAAGTAGTTCATGAAAATTGATTGGAAAGGTGTTTATCCGGCGGTCAGTACGCAATTTCGTCAAGATCAGTCAATCGACTTAGACGCAACGCAAACCGTTATAGACAACCAGATTAAAGATGGTGTGAATGGCATTATCTGCTTGGGTACCGTCGGTGAGAACTGCGCGTTGTACCCGGAGGAGAAACGCCAGGTCTTGCAAGCGGCAAAAGAAGTCGTAAATGGCCGTGTGCCTTTGATTGCTGGTACAGCAGAGTCTATTACCACAGCAGCTGTTGATTACATGCAGGATGCGTACAAAATTGGTATCGATGGTTGTATGGTGATGCCTGCCATGGTTTACCGCACGTCTGAGAGCGAAACGTTCGAATATTACCGCACGCTAGCAGAAGCAACGCCAGAAATGCCAATCATGATTTACAACAACCCGGTTGCTTATGGTGTAGATGTAAACCTCGATATCATGGCGAAACTGGCTGAGTTTGAAAGCATTGTAGCTATCAAAGAGTCGACCACTGATACTCGTCGTATCACTGAGCTTTACAATAAATTTGATGACCGCTTTACCGTGTTCAGCGGTGTTGATGACATCGCTCTTGAATCATTGATGCTAGGTGCGACCGGCTGGATTTCTGGTTTAACCAACGCATTCCCAGAAGAATCCGTCGCGATTTATAAACTGGCAAGCCAAGGTCGTTATGCTGAAGCGTTAGAAATCTACCGTTGGTTCTTACCGCTACTGCGTTTAGACACCATTCCTACGCTGGTTCAGTGCATTAAATTGGCCGAGCAAGTCTGCGGACGTGGATCTGAACAAGTTCGTGCGCCACGCCAACTTTTACAAGGTGAAGAGCGTCAACAAGTCATTCAAATGGTTGAACATGCGTTAGAAACCCGGTTAGACCTATCCAAATACAATCCGTAATTGTGCTGTTTAGTAGAGCGTTAACTGACGCTCTACTTATTCGTAATATTCAAAAAATGAGAAGAGGGAAGTCATGAGCACGGAAAACAAGGACTATGTCAGCTTTCAACACGTTAAGAAAACCTACGATGGCACGAATTTGGTGGTGAAAGACTTCAACTTAGATATTGCTCCTGGAGAGTTTGTTACTATGTTGGGGCCGTCAGGATCGGGCAAGACCACTTGCTTGATGATGCTAGCAGGCTTTGAAACTGCGACCGGTGGAGACATTTATATTGATGGCGTTCCTGTTAATCATCTCGCGCCGCACAAGCGCGATATTGGTATGGTGTTTCAAAACTATGCGTTGTTTCCACATATGACCATTGCTGAGAATCTTGCGTTTCCTTTAAAGGTGCGAAAACTCGACAGTGACACGATTCAAAGCAAAGTTCAGAGTGTATTAGAAATGGTCGAGCTTGAGCATGTTGCGACTCGATACCCGAAGCAGTTATCAGGTGGTCAACAACAGCGTGTTGCGTTAGCGCGAGCATTAGTGTTTGAGCCTAAACTCGTGTTGATGGATGAACCACTAGGCGCGTTAGATAAGCAGCTGCGTGAGCAAATGCAGATGGAAATTAAACATTTGCATGAAAAGCTTGGCATTACCATTTTGTATGTGACGCACGATCAAGACGAAGCTCTCACTATGTCCGACCGTATTGCGGTTTTTAATCACGGCGAAGTGCAACAGCTCGCGACACCAACCGAGCTTTATGAATCTCCGAGTAATACGTTTGTTGCGCAGTTTATCGGAGAAAACAACCAACTCTCAGGTTTAGTCAAAGAGTGGGACGGAAAGTATTGCCAAGTGCTCGTTGGGAAAGAGTTATTTACTGCGAAACCTGTCAGAGTCTCTGAGCAAGGGCAGAGAACAACACTTTCCATTCGACCAGAAAAGATTGTTATTCAACCAGAGAAAGCGTCTTGTGAGAACCAAGTCTCGGGCGTCCTACGAGAATTGATTTATCACGGTGATCATTATCGTCTGGTCGTCGAAGTAGAGAGCGTTGGTCACTTCATCGTTAAAGTACCTAACGATAATCGTAAACACTTGCAGTTAACGCCTGGCTCAATTTGTCGTATTGGTTGGCAAAGTGACGATTGCCATGCTCTTGATGGGACACAAACTCAAAGTAGCGAGGTAGCAGCATGAGTCGAGAGCTAACCGCATTAGATTCTGTATTGGAAATCGAACGCCAAGTTCATGAGCAAGAAACCAATTTGAAAGCGCAGTTGCAAAAGGCCGAGCGCCGAAAAAAGCTTCGCTCCATTATGCTCACAACGCCATTGGTGTGTTTTGTTCTGCTTACGTTTGCTTTTCCTATCCTCGACATGCTTTATCGAAGCGTGGATAACCGAGAAATATCCCTGTCACTACCACAAACTATTCAAGCCTTAGAAAGTTGGGATTATCAAGGTCAGCCTCATCAAGAAGTCATTGAGGCATTCTCTGTTGAAGTACTTGCGCTTTATCAAAGCAAAGAGCTGCCGAAAATAGCCAACCGGATGAATATTGAAGAGTCAGGTATGCGCAGTTTACTCATGAAAACCGGCAGAAAGTTGTCTCGTTTGACGTCGCTGCCGAGCTCGGTGACACAGTTGGCTAAGCTGGATAAGCGATGGACTAATCCTAAATATTGGGCGGCGTTTAAGAATCTTAGTGGCGCATTAACATTCAGTCACTATCTTGCAGCGCTAGACTTGCAAGTGAATGAGTTTGGAGACATTGAGCCCCAACCAGAAAAACGCCAAATATACGTCGACCTTTTCTTTAAAACTTTTTGGATGTCTATTTCAATCACCTTAATTTGTTTGGTGATGGCGTACCCCGTTGCTTACCTGCTTGCCAATTTACCTGATAAGCGCGCGAACTTACTTTTAATTATTGTGCTGCTGCCATTTTGGACATCATTGTTAGTCAGAACCACGTCTTGGATTGTTCTGCTGCAAAACCAAGGGGTCATTAATGATCTCCTTATTTGGTCGGGTTTTACTTCTGAGCGAATTCAGATGATTCACAATACCTTCGGAACGGTGGTGTCTATGGTGCACATTCTGTTGCCTTTTATGATCCTGCCTCTGTATAGCGTAATGAAAGGAATTAGCCCAACTTATTTCCGTGCCGCTCGTTCTCTAGGCGCGACGCCTTTCATTGCGTTCATCAAAGTTTATATGCCGCTTACGTTACCGGGGATAGGTGCGGGGGCCTTGCTTACTTTCATTCTTTCTATTGGCTTCTACATTACGCCCGCTTTGGTTGGTGGAAGAAGCGGACAGATGATCTCCAATATGATTGCCTATCATATGCAGACATCACTGAACTGGGGGATGGCTGGCGCATTGGGTGGACTGCTTTTGTTCGTTGTACTGGTTCTGTTTTATATATTCAACCGTGTGGTTGGTATTAATAACCTTAAGGTAGGAGGATAACCATGGCATTACCAAACTATGCATCAAAAGTAGAGCGAGTTGCTTACGCAGGTTACTTAGCTTTTTGTGGGTTGGTGCTGTTCTTTTTAATCGCTCCAATTCTGACCATCATCCCGTTATCGTTTAATGCAACGCCTTACTTTACTTTTACCGAGGGGATGTTAAACCTTGATTCGGAAGCGTATTCTACTCGCTGGTATCAAGAAATGTTTACTAGTGATCAGTGGCTGTTGGCGCTGAAAAATAGCACGTTCATTGCTTTTATGGCGACACTCGTTGCAACAGGGCTGGGAACTCTGGCGGCGTTGGGTTTAGCAAGTAGTAACTTGCCTTTTCGCAATACGATTATGGCGCTGTTGATCTCGCCCATGATCGTACCAGTCATTATCTCTGCTGCTGCGATGTACTTTTTCTACACACGCCTTGGCTTATCACAAACTTATTTAGGCGTCATTTTGGCACACGCTGCGTTAGGTACGCCTTTTGTCGTCATTACCGTTACTGCGACGTTAAGCGGCTTTGACCATAGCTTGGTAAAAGCGGCGGCTAGCTTAGGAGCAAACCCTGTTTATACTTTCAGACACATTACCTTTCCTCTGATTCGTCCGGGGATGATTTCTGGCGGCTTGTTTGCTTTTGGCACTTCGTTCGACGAGGTTGTGGTGGCGTTATTCCTGACTGGGGCAGAACAAAAAACCGTTCCGAGGCAGATGTGGTCAGGAATTCGAGAGCAAATTAGTCCGACCATATTGGCGGTCGCTACGTTGTTGGTTTTTATGTCGGTGTGTTTGCTCGTGATATTAGAAGTTTTACGTAGACGTAATGTACGCATTAGAGGCATTCAAGAATGACCAGACTTTTTCTTTGTTGGTCACTTTGCACTTTTGTTTAGGGGCACCTCAATTTTTGATCAAATGCGCCTCATTGTAGGCGCTTTTCTTTTGTGTTTATCATCAGCGATGACTGACATGTCACTCTTGTAGCTTAAGGCCAGCCTGCTCGAAACGTGCCAAAGGCGACTTGTTTGATCGCTGATACCAACTAGCTGGCATGTTTGGTTTAAGTCGGGCTTTCTCTTCCTTGCTAATCACAACATAGTGCAAAAACGCATTAAGTGTGGTTACCATCACGTTAAACGTCATTTCCCCATCTTTGCTGATGGATTTCAATAACCCAACGACGGTTTCCTCAGAGACTAACGGTTCAACCACCGCCTTTTTTCGCTCTTTTATTGATGTTGAAGCGGGCAGGTTTGCACGTGCCGTCTCCCAGCAAACTTTGTTGGTTTTACTGACAAGGTTGTGCTTGTAGCAGTAGTAACTGAATAAAAAGCGTGGCAGGTTTTGCCAGCGTTCGGCTTGGACTTCTAACCAAAGATGTTGTAGCTCAATATCAGCGTCGGTCATAGGAGTTGTTTAGCAAAAAGAAAAGAAACCATTTTATCGCTTTTGTGAGGAGCAATAAAAGATATTTGAATGGAAAGATAAACAACTAGTTGATCAATATTACTAAAGCAAATCGATTTCTGGCAAGCTCGTGCAACGGCAACTCGAGTACCAAAAACTGACACCGTCACGTTCAGTTGTTAACAAAATGTTTCATCTTGTCTTGCGAGTAGATTATATGGAGATGCTCTTGCAGTAATAAGGGTAGTGGCGATGCAAAAGACGTAATGCATTTAAGGAAAACTCAATATAGAAGAAATTAGATGGAACTGAAGACTTTGAGTGTCGCGATTGCGACAACATTAACCAGCACTGGCGTATTTGCGTTAAGCGAGCCAGTTTCTCAAGTTACAGAGCAACATGCACATTCGGCTCATACACACGGTGTTGAATCCAATCGAGTTGAATACCAACCAACCGCAACTCTCCCTATTCAGCCCTCCAAGGCAACTCGAGTACAGTCACTTGAAAGCCTTGATGAGTCGAGCACTGCTTGTGATTTGGAAGCATTGGTTACCGAAAGCAGTAACCAATTGATCAGCGAAATTTTAAGTCAGGGCGCGACGTGCGTGAACCAGTTATTCTCTGCTGAAAGTCGGGTTCAGGAGTCGGTATTTAGCTCCGATCATATGTACAACATTGCGAAGCGCACTACGACATTGGCGAAGGGGTATACAGGTGGCGGGAGCGATGAACTCGAAACGTTTTTCTTATACTTGCGCGCGGGTTATTACGCCGAGTTTTACAATGACAACATCTCATTTATTGAATGGGTTACCCCAGCGGTGAAAGAATCCGTGGATGCGTTTGTTAATAACGCAAACTTCTATGAGAACAGCGACCGTCACGGCAAAGTGCTTAGTGAAGTTATCATCACTATGGATAGTGCGGGCTTGCAGCACGCGTACTTACCGCAAGTGACCCAGTGGCTTACACGTTGGAATGATCAATACGCCCAGCACTGGTATATGCGCAATGCAGTTAACGGTGTTTTCACTATTTTGTTTGGTGGGCAGTGGAACGAGCAATTTGTGCAAATAATTGGCAACCAAACGGACCTTGCCAAAGCTTTAGGCGATTTTGCTCTGAGGCCGTCATCAATCGGTGCTGAAGATGAGTTCATGGCCGCGAATGCGGGGCGAGAGCTCGGGCGTTTGATCAAGTATACGGGTAACGCGAGTTCTGTTGTGAAGAGTCAGCTGAGTCGAATCTTTGAACAGTATGAAATGTATGGTCGGGGTGACGCGGTTTGGCTTGCGGCGGCGGACACTGCCTCATATTACGCAGATTGTAGTGAGTTCGGAATTTGTAATTTCGAAACTGAGCTAAAAGGCTTAGTGCTATCGCAAACTTATACTTGTAGTCCAACAATTCGAATATTGTCCCAGAATATGACGCAAGAGCAACACGCGGCCGCATGTTCTAAAATGGGTTACGAAGAGGGTTACTTTCATCAGTCATTAGAAACTGGTGAACAGCCAGTAAAAGATGACCACAATACTCAGCTCCAAGTCAATATCTTCGATTCAAGCACCGATTATGGTAAGTACGCAGGGCCAATTTTCGATATTAGTACTGACAATGGCGGTATGTACTTGGAAGGCGATCCTTCCCAGCCGGGGAATATTCCCAACTTTATTGCTTATGAAGCCTCTTATGCGAACGCGGATCACTTTGTCTGGAACTTAGAGCACGAATACGTGCATTACTTAGATGGTCGATTTGATCTCTATGGAGGGTTTAGTCATCCAACTGAAAAAATAGTGTGGTGGAGTGAAGGCATTGCAGAGTATGTCGCTCAAGAAAATGACAACCAAGCAGCACTTGAGACGATTGTAGACGGCTCGACATATACCTTAAGTGAGATTTTCGAGACTACTTATGATGGGTTTGATGTCGATCGAATTTATCGTTGGGGGTACTTAGCTGTACGTTTTATGTTTGAAAATCATAAAGATGACGTAAACCAAATGCTGGTGGAAACACGCCAAGGGAATTGGAGCAATTACAAAGCAACGATCACCCAATGGGCGAATTTATATCAAAGTGAGTTTGAGCAGTGGCAGCAAGCCCTTGTCTCAAATGGTGCACCTAATGCAGTCATAACCGCAAACAACAAGGGGAAAGTCGGTGAAAGCATTACATTTAGCAGTGAAAACAGTACAGACCCAAACGGGAAGATCGTCAGCGTCTTATGGGACTTCGGTGATGGCTCGACAAGTACACAAACCAAGCCGACGCACCAATATGGGAGTGAAGGGGAGTATTCGGTCAGTCTAAGTGTGACAGACAGTGAAGGCTTGACGGCAACCGCCACTCATAGTGTTGTTATCTCAACGTTGGGCGGTAATGACACATTGCCACAAGACTGCGCGGTGCAAAGTAAAGTAAGCGGTGGACGCCTAACAGCAGGAGAGCCCGTTTGCTTGGCAAATCAACAAACCATTTGGCTAAGCGTGCCAGCGGTGAATGAGAGCTCAAATCTGGCGATAACGACGGGGAATGGTACGGGCAACCTAAAGCTTGAATACAGTAACTCTGGTTGGCCGGATGATACTAATCGTCACGGGTGGTCAGATAATATTGGTAATGGAGAGTGTATTACGTTGTCAAATCAGAGTAACTACTGGGGCTACGTTAAAGTCTCTGGTGACTTTGAGAATGCCGCCATCGTCGTTGATTTTGATGCTCAGAAGTGTCGTCAGTAGGGCATTTTAACTGCATCATTTTAATTTAATTGATCGCCTCGCTAACATTGCGGGGCGTTTTTGTTTTTCACGCCGTTATCTCTATAAAAAAACCAGCCCGAAGGCTGGCAAACAAGGAGTTTGAGATGAAAATGAAAACGTTATAAAGCTTGCTGATATCCTATTTCTCAATAAGTTGGGTTGTGCGTTGAAGCCAGTTTTTATCTTGCGTATCAAGAAAAGGGCTAAGTGCTTGATAGACTCGTGAATGGTAATGATTGAGCCAGTCTAGCTCTGCTTGCTCTAGCATTGATAAATCAAGGGCGTTGGTCGCAATTGGAGCAAGAGTGATGGTCTCAAAACCGTAGAACGTGCCGAACTCATTTTGTTCTACTTCTACAACTTTAAGAATGTTCTCTATTCTTACCCCGTACTCACCTTCGCGATAAACGCCTGGTTCATTAGTAATGACCATACCCGGTTTTAGCTCAACCTCATGGTGGCTTTGCGAGAAATTTTGTGGGCCTTCGTGAACATTCAAGCAAATGCCCACGCCGTGTCCAGTGCCGCACTTGTAATCAATACCATGTTGCCATAAGACGCCACGCGCCATGATATCAAGATTGGCACCCGTAGAGCCTTTCATGAATCGAGTCTGAGTCAGTCGGATGACCGCTTTGAGCACCAAGGTATAATCTTTGCGCTGCTTAATGGTCGGTGACCCGAAGTGGAAAGTACGGGTGATGTCTGTTGTCCCGCCAAGGTATTGGCCACCAGAATCGACGAGAAAGAAGTTGCTTTCATTGACTGCCGCATTGCTTTCTTCATCGGCGGCATAATGCATTTTTGCCCCGTGAGCTGCGAAGCCTGCGATAGTGCGGAAACTGTCACTCACATAATGTCGGGTTTGACGGCGATAGTGATTCAGTTGTGCCTCAGCAGACAATTCTGTAACGAGTCCGCTTGGAACTTGCTCTTCGAGCCAGTTCATAAACCTTACGATTGCCACACCATCATCTGTTAATGCCTGTTCTAGGCTAGTTAGCTCGGTCGCATTTTTTATGGCCTTCATTGCCGTTACAGGGCAAGCCATTTGCTTTAGATTCACATTCCCTTCAATCGAACTCACCAATAAGCTGTCTGTGTGGGTCGGGTTAAAAGCGAGCGATAATCCCTCACATTGCTGATTCAAATACTGACTTACGTAGTTGTAATGGCGAATGTGTACACTCTGCTCGGTCAGCGCTCTTTCAACGTCTTGAGGCAGTTTGGCTTTATCAATAAACAGTGTCGCAAGTGATTGCTCTACGACTAGATAGGCTTCAGAAACTGGGCAGTAATTCGTATCACCACCTCGAATATTCATTGTCCACATGACATCATCTAGCGTTGACACTAATAAGCTATCTACTTGGTTCTCGGTTAACCAAGAACGGATTCTCGCTAACTTATTTTCAGTGTCAACGCCAGCAAAAGCTGTGGGGTGCTCGAATACGGGTGCACTTGGGCGAGGTGGTCTTTCAAGCCAAATCGGTGTGAGTAAATCCAGGTCGACAATGATCTTAATGTTTTTCGTTTCAAAGGCTTGTTTGAGGCCTTGATAAAAAGCGTAACTGATGGCGCGCCCGTCAACCGCGACAATACTGTTTTCTGGGAGCGTGGTAGCCAGCCATTTGGCAATTGTCGGCGTTTCTGGTTGTTTGGCTTTAAACAGTTCAAGTCCTGTGCCGTGTAACTGTTCTTCAGCTTGAATATAGTAACGACCATCAGTCCACAGGCCACCACCTTGTTGGGTAATGACGACATCGCCTGCAGAACCGGTAAAACCTGAAATCCAGCTTCGCGCTAACCAATGATCTGCTGAGTATTCACTGTTATGTGGGTCATTGTTGGTCACGATATATGCAGACACGTTGTGAAAGGACATTGCCTCACGCAGTAACGTAAGGCGTTGGTTTACTGAGTTAGTATTGTTCATTAAATGGTTCCTAAAGTCATATTTGAGCAATAGATATGGTGCTGCTCCGAGCCTGTTTTTATTGGGTTCTGTTGCCCGCATACTTCGGTGGCTTCTGGGCATCGAGTACGAAAAACGCAACCGCTCGGTGGGTTAAGTGGAGAAGGAAGATCGCCGGGCAATAGTTGTATTTCACGGTCACGTGCTAATTGCGGATTAGCTATCGGGACAGCAGATAACAGTGCTTTGGTGTAGGGGTGTTGTGCATCATCAAATACTTTATCGTAACGTCCTACTTCCATAGGTTTACCAAGATACATCACCATAACGCGGTCGCTGATATGGCGCACCACGCTTAAGTCGTGCGCAATCATCACCAGTGTTAACCCCATTTCTTGTTTAAGATCGTCTAGAAGATTGATGACCTGAGCTTGTATGGAGACATCTAGCGCACTAACGGGTTCATCACACACGACCAAATCTGGATTGAGAATTAATGCTCTGGCAATGCCCACACGCTGGCATTGACCTCCGGAAAATTCATGTGGATAGCGGTTTCGCTGGCTCGCCAAGAGACCCACTTTATCCATCATAGCGATGACACGCTTTTCTACCTCTGCCCGTTTAAGTTGTGGCTCGTGGGTGAGCAGTGGTTCGGCAATGCATTCTGAGATGGTTAATCTCGGATTCAAACAAGAGGATGGGTCTTGAAACACCATCTGAAATTCTCTACGTCGAGAGGAAAGGTCTTTTTTACTAAACCCGAGCATGTCTTGACCTTTCCAAGTCAACTCGCCATGTGTAGGTTCAATTAAGCGAAGTAAGGCGCGTGCAAGCGTTGATTTTCCGCAGCCTGATTCCCCCACAATGCCAAGTGTTTCACCTCGATAAACGTCTAAGTCGATACCATTGACCGCTTTCACGATTTTACGTCGACTTGGAATAAGGTGACGCGACACAGGAAAGTGGACGTTTAAATCACGAGCAGACATGAGGACTTCTTTTTTATTCATAACGCCTCCTTAAGCTTTTATTTGAATAGGAGTGATAACACTGGGTGCGTTAACGTGACAGGCAATGGACTGGCTCGTGTTTAATGGAGAAAACCGTGGGGTTTCGTATTGGCAACGCGTCTCTCGATGCTCGCACCGCTCTCTAAACGGACACCCTTGATGGTTAATCAACGCACTTGGTGGGTTACCTGGGATGGTTGGTAAACGCGGCATATCTTCAGTGATGGAAGGAATCGCCTTTAGCAGGCCTTGAGTATAGGGGTGCGCAGGTTGAGCGAACAATGTCTCGGTATCTGATTGCTCCATTTTTTGACCACCATACATGACCAATACGCGATCACACATCTCGGCGACGACGCCCATATCGTGAGTGATCAGTAAAATTGCGGTGTTGAACTCTTGTTGTAAGTCTCGTAATAGCGTCAAAATTTGAGCTTGAACGGTTACATCTAACGCGGTGGTTGGTTCGTCTGCAATTAGCAGCTCGGGCTTACACAACAACGCCATCGCTATCATGATTCGCTGACGCATTCCGCCAGATAGCTCGTGAGGGTATTGATTCATCCGAGTTTCGGGAGAGGGAATACGCACCGCATCCAACATGTGAATGGACTCCATTTTTGCTTGTTTTCGGCTCATTCCTTTATGAATCATGAGAACTTCACAAAGCTGCTTGCCAATTTTCATGAATGGATTAAGTGACGTCATCGGATCTTGAAAGATCATTCCGATTTTCTCTGCACGGATGCGGTTGAGCTGCTTTTTAGACATCGCGAGTAAATCATCACCGTGGAACATTGCGCTTCCAGACACAGCGCCGTTGTCCGCGGTTAACCCCATTAATGCGAAAACAGATTGGCTTTTTCCCGAACCTGATTCCCCAACAATCCCAAGAGTTTCGCCCGCTTTAATCGAGTAGGAGAGATTACTGACCGCTTGCACTTGCCCATCTGGCGTATCGAAGCGCACGTTCATGTTTTCAATAGATAGCATGGGTTTGTCCTTATCGGTCTTTCGGGTCAAGAGCATCACGCAAGCCATCGCCGATGAAGTTAAAACAAAAGAGGGTGGCAACTAAAAACAGAGAGGGAAAAAGCAGCATCCACAATGCAACGTCAATCGTTTTTGCGCCTTCGGAGATTAGGATTCCCCAGCTCGTGTCTGGTGGTTGAACACCAAGCCCTAAGAAGCTTAAAAACGATTCGAACATAATGAATCCTGGTACCATTAAGGAGGAATAAACCATCACGATCCCAAGCACATTAGGCAGAACATGGCGTCGGACAATTGTCAATTTAGAAACCCCAATAGAGTGTGCGGCTTCGATGAACTCTCGCTTTTTTAGACCGAAGGTGACACCACGTACAACACGGGCAATGCCCAGCCAAGATACCATTCCGATCACGATAAAAATCAGGTAGATGTTGTTGCCAAAAAGGGTAACAAACAGGATAACCATAAACATAAATGGCACCGAATCGAGCACCTCAATAATGCGCATCATTACGCTGTCGACAACGCCACCAAGGTAGCCGGAAATACTTCCCCAAATCGTACCAATAACAACGGCGACTAAGGCCCCGACAAAGCCCACCAAAATAGAGAGCCTGCCGCCTTGCATCGTGCGAGCAAAGACATCTTGCCCGAGGTCATCAGTACCAAAGTAATGGCCACTGCTCAGTGAAGGTCTCCCTAGCTCGTATGGATCGATGAGCACTTCCCAGTCAATTTCATCATGGCCAAAAGCGGCAAGAGAGGGGCCGAAGGAGATGCATAAGGTAATGAACGCCAAAACATACACTGATGTCATCGCGGCTCTGTTTTTACGAAATCGAGTCCATGCATCCTGCAAAAGACTGCGACCTTCGACGGCTTCAATATTGTCGACGACTTGATCTTGAAGAGCTTGTGTATCCAGTTTTTTGATCGTTAACATGCCGGACTCCTAAACGCGTATACGAGGGTCGATAATCGTATATAGCAAGTCGACCACAAGGTTAAAGAAGATAGTGAGTGAAGCGACAATCAGAGTAATGCCCATTACTAGGCCGTAGTCGCGGTTGAGAGCCCCAGATACAAAGTGTTGTCCCATGCCACCTGTACCAAAGAAAATGTCGATAATCACCGAGCCTGTCACAACAGACACAAACGCAGGGCCGAGCATCGCAACGACGGGAATCAGGGATGGTCGCAAAGCGTGATGGAATAAAATGTAGGTTGTGGACAAACCTTTGGCTTTTGCCGTTCGAATGTATGGTTGGTTGAGCGTTTCAATCATTGCGCCACGCATGACGCGTGCAATACTCGCAATGGAGCCAATCGCTAGGCTGAGCACGGGAAGAACAAGAAAAGCCAGCTTTCCTCCTTCCCAACCACCAGCAGGGAACCAGCCGAGCTGAATAGCGAAGATCATGACTAAAACTGGAGCAAGCACGAAAGCCGGAACCACAACTCCAGTCATCGAAAGTGTCATCAGGCCGTAATCTAGGCGGCTATTTCGGTTCAATGCCGCAATGGTGCCAAGCAACATGCCAAGTGGAACGGAAATACAAAAGGAGAGTACGCCTAATACTGCTGAAACTGGCCATGATTGTGCGACGAGCTGTGTAACACTGAAGTCTTGATAAACGAAGCTCGGACCGAGATCTCCTTGTATGAAATTACCAATGTAAATCCAAAACTGAGTAAGGAAGGGCTGGTCCAAATGGAATTTTGCTTCGATATTCGCACGTACCACCTCTGGCATAGGCCGTTCCATATCAAATGGCCCCCCTGGTGCAATGTGCATCAGCCAAAATGATACGAGTGCGATGAATAGAAGCGTGGGGATAGCGATAGCTAATCGCTTAACAATGTACCAAATCATGATCCATCATCCTTTGGTCATCCGAAATCACTTCGAACGGTTATGAATAAAAAATGGTCTGAGCTCAGGTTGCCTTCTCCACCGAGAGATATGAGGAACGGCAAGTAAACATTGAACTTGCCGACTCAGACCGAAAACATGCTTTTAGTGGGCTTTTACATAGACATTCTTGCGGTAGTACGACGACTCAGGGTTTGTCAGTTCGTAGCCGCCCACGTAAGGCTTGATGAGGTATTGATCGTTACCCGGACGATAAATAGGAATAATGGCCATGTCTTCAATCAGCATGCTTTCTGCTTGTAGATACAGTTCTGATGGGTTGCTCATGGTCTTTGAGCGAGCCATTAACTCGTCGTATTGCGGGTTGTTATAACGAGAATCGTTGTACTCGCCACTAGAAACGAAGATATCCAACCATGTAGAGGCTTCATTGTAGTCGGCCGTCCAGCCGCCGCGAGTAATGTCGGTCGGCTCTTTAAGTGCGTAGAACACTTTCGGTTCTAGCTGTTTTATTGTGACTTGCGCACCCAAACGGCTTTTCCACATACCTGCCATGGTCGTTGCCATTTTTACGTCCATCGAGAAAGTTGGTACGGTAAACGTCAACTTAAGCGGATTGCTTTTATCGTATCCAGCTTCTGACAGTAATTGC
The DNA here is from genome assembly GCF_033344235.1 of Vibrio sp. Vb1554. Lineage (NCBI taxonomy): Bacteria > Pseudomonadati > Pseudomonadota > Gammaproteobacteria > Vibrionales > Vibrionaceae > Vibrio > Vibrio sp. Vb1554. The sequence goes on from NZ_JAWPOJ010000005.1 coordinate 199,044, forward strand.
TGCGCTTTTTCGATACGTTTATGACGGTTCCAAGTTGCGAACTCAGGAGTGTGAGATTTAAAACCATCTGTTTGAGGTGGCACAAGGGTATACATTGGAACCCCACCGTTTCTCAAGATAGCACTCGTTAACAGTTGACGGTCAATGGCATATGAGAGGGCTTTACGGACCCGCACGTCTTTTGTTGGTCCTTGTTGAGTGTTGAGGTAATAGAATGTGGAGCCAAGAGACGCACTGGTGCTTGCCACTTCTTGTGGGCGTTGTTGAATTAACTTTTTCTTCTGAGCGGCAGGAATGGAAACCGCTTGGTCTATCTCACCGGCTAGGTAGCGGTTTAGCACTACGTTTGCATCACCAATTGGTAGCCAGGTGACTTTTTCCAGCACTACATTGCTTGCGTCCCAGTAATGTGGGTTTTTAACCATCACCAGTTTTTCGTTAACTTTCCATTCAGAGACAGTAAACGCACCATTTGTAACGATATGCTCAGGCTGGGTCCAACGGTTGCCATGTTTTTCAACGGTCGCTTTGTGAACGGGGGCAAGCACTGGATGACTTAATAGTTTCGTAAAGAAGGGAATAGGCTCTTCGAGTGTTACCTGGAATGTTTTTTCATCCAGCGCCTTCACGCCCAAGGACTCGGGTTCGGCTTCGCCCTTCATAATCGCTTGCGAGTTTTCGATATTTGGAATGGCCGCAAACCAAGCGTAGGGTGAAGCAGTGCTTGGATTCAGTAAGCGTTGCCAGCTGTAGACAAAATCTTGTGCAGTGACCGTTTCGCCATTTGACCATTTTGCATCACGTAAGTGGAAGGTATAAACCGTATTGTTGTCATTGACTGACCAAGACTCAGCAACACCAGGAATGGTTTTACCTTGCTTATCTTGAATGACCAGACCTTCAAACAGGTCTCGACCGAGATTAAAAGCGGGCTCTGCAGCTTGCTTGGCTGGGTCAATAGAAGTAACTTCAGCCCCATTGTTTAGCGTAATTTCTTGTGTCTCATCGAGGGTCACACCCGAGGGATACGGCACGGCATAGCTTGATGTTGCCAGTATTGGACTCATCATCGACGCTAATAAAAGCAACTTAGGTAATTTCATCCTTGTCTCACTCTTTTCATCCTGAAAGATGCCAGAAATGTATATTGTATAAATTGTCTACACAATCGAGTTTTAACATTACTGTAACAGGGTGTCAGGTGTTGAGCTGTCTAGTCTCAAAAAGTGAGCTAGGGGAATTTCTTTGAAGATCTGATATCAAGTTGGCATGACGGGAAGTAATTTTGCTTCGATACAAATTAAAATCCCCTTCAAGCACAGGCTAGAAGGGGAAGATAGTCAGTCTGCTCTTCAAAAGGCATGACGTTAACTGACTAGGAAATGTTTCACGAACTCAGTGATTTTGACCATATCACTTACCGCGATAAACTCTTCTGTCGTGTGTACTTTTGCCATGCCAGTTGAAAGGTTGACCGTTGTGAGACCTTTCTTGTTAAAGTTGTTGGCATCGCTACCGCCGCCAGTGCCTTTTGTGAAGGCGTCAATTCCTAACTCTGAAAACGCTGCTTTTATAGCGTTTACGTGTGGGTGGTTTTCTTCAATAACAAAAGCGTCGTAGGCTCGGCTAGATTCAATGTCGACTTCTGCACCGTGTTTTTCACAGACAGACTCTAATGTTGAGATCATATGATTGACCTGAGCATCTAGTTTATCGCCATTCAGGGAGCGTGCTTCTGCCACGATTTTTAATTCAGGCATAACAATGTTTGTGGCCTGACCGCCGTTAACCATACCGATGTTGGCTGTCGTTTCTTCGTCGATGCGAAGCAGCTTCATTTGGTTGATGGCATCTGCCGCCACCATGATCGCACTGATGCCTTCTTCTGGCGCAAGCCCTGCGTGTGCTGGTCGACCTTTGATTTTTGCCATGATCTTTTGCTGGCCTGGGGCTGCGGTCACAATGGTGCCAATAGGGCCACCCGTATCTAACACGATTGCTTCCGTTGAAGTGACGTGTGACATATCGAAGTATTGTGAACCGAATAAACCGCCTTCTTCATACACGGTGAAAGCAAGTTCTAACGTTTTGTGCTCACGGTTTTCCGCTTGAATACAACGAACGGCTTCCATGATGGCAGCAATACCAGATTTATCATCGCCACCGAGAATCGTATGGCCTTTTGAACGGATAATGCCGTCTTCGATGAGTGGCTCAATGCCAATACCTGGAGTGACCGTATCCATATGACAGCTCATTAGGATAGAGCCGTCTTTTTTGCCGTCTAAACGGGCGTACACGTTAAAACCGTTAGAAATGTGCTCAGGCACTGGAAGCTTGTGCACGGTAAAGCCTAGCTCGCCTAGCTGTTCTGCCAGTGTTTCTGCAATTTGTTTTTCGTTTTTTGATTCGCTGTCGATACGTACTAGTTGGCAAAAGTGTTCAACTAAGCGTTCTTGATTGATGTGTGTCATTAGATGTCTCTTTTTCTGATCGAGCGTGAAGCCTTGTGGCTCGGCTCGATAGGGAACAGAGCACCACTTATGGCACAGTTACTTTTGAATAAAACTGAGGTGAATCAATAAAGGGGTATCCATGACACGATTCTGACCGATGAGCCTTTCGAACTGTATGAAGCGTCACGAAACATTACTTTTGATGTTTTGCAGGATCAAATGAATAAATCGGATAGAGATAGGGTGCAATAGACTTTCCATCCCCTTTTGCTTTTTGAGCTACGTTGCCAAGATAAAATGCCAAAGTAACAACTTGTTTACATTTTATGTGGTGGCGTAAAGCCGAAAATATCAATCTAATATATTGAAAATAAGCAGTTTGTTTGATGTTTACGAAAGTGGGTTCGATGCGTCCTCTGTGTGTAACATATATTTTACAATTATGCGTAAAAATCGCCAAGATAAAGATTTCTCCCCACGTATTCCAATTTCTCAAGACCTGCGCCAAGTTAGAAAAATAAGTCCAAACAAAAGCTACTGAGACAAGGAGAAAGTCATGGTTGATGCATATAACCCACTAGGAACAGACGGATTTGAGTTTGTTGAATATACCGCTGCTGACAACAAAGGCATTCAACAGCTTAAAGATCTGTTTATATCGTTAGGTTTTGCGGAGATTGCAAAGCATCGCTCAAAAGAAGCGTGGTTATATCGACAAGGTGACATTAGCTTTATTGTGAATGCGCAGCCGCATAGCCAAGCTGAGGGATTCGCCAAAGTTCACGGTCCGTCGGTTTGTGGCATGGCATTTCGTGTGAAAGACGCCACCGTTGCTCTGGCGCATGCGTTAGAGAATGGCGGTAAAGAATATAAAACGGAAATTGGGCCGATGGAGCTAAGCATTCCTGCTATTTATGGCATCGGTGAAAGCTTGCTTTATTTTGTCGATCGTTATGGAAAGCAGAGCATCTATGATGTCGATTTTCGTTTTTATGATGATGCTGATGAGCGTTTATCAAAAGCGAATGTTGGTCTTTACGAAATCGACCACTTAACGCACAACGTTAAGCAAGGCAACATGGATGTCTGGTCTGGTTTCTATGAGCGCATTGGTAACTTCCGCGAAATTCGTTATTTCGATATCGAAGGTAAGCTGACTGGTCTTGTCAGCCGTGCGATGACCGCACCTTGCGGCAAAATCCGAATTCCTATCAATGAGTCGTCAGATGATAAATCACAGATTGAAGAGTTTATCCGTGAATACAATGGCGAAGGTATTCAACACATCGCATTGACCACAGACGACATCTACGAAACGGTCAAAACCTTGCGTGAGCGAGGCATGGACTTTATGCCAACGCCAGATACTTATTACGAGAAAGTCGATCAGCGTGTTGAAGGCCACGGTGAAGATGTAAGCAAGCTTCGTGATTTGCAGATTCTTATTGATGGTGCACCAACGAAAGATGGCATCTTGCTACAGATCTTTACTCAAACCGTTATCGGCCCTGTGTTCTTCGAAATCATCCAACGTAAAGGCAATGAAGGCTTTGGCGAGGGTAACTTCAAAGCGTTGTTTGAATCGATAGAAGAAGACCAAATTCGCCGAGGAGTATTGAGCGATGCATAAATGGATCACATTCCCTCACCGGGAGGGAGTGTGCTCTAAACAAGCACATGCTGACTTCCCGGAAGAGGCAATTTATGAACGTGAGGCAGGTCGAAGTGGCTTCTTCGGCCCCGCAACACATTTTCATCATCAACATGCCCCAACGGGGTGGTCTGAGTGGGAGGGCGAGCTACGTCCACGAGCGTTTGATTTTAATCTAGTCGAAAAAGCCAGCCATATTACCCCTTGGGCAGTCCCGCATCTATTACACAACGCGAATTGTAAAGTTCGTGTTTGGCGTATGGATGAAAAAATGGACTTCTTGGTGAGAAATGCAGATGGCGACGAACTGCTATTCATCCACCAAGGTACGGCAGATCTCTACTGTGATTATGGTCATTTGAAAGTGAGCGAAGGGGATTATGTCATGATCCCGCGCTCAACGAGCTGGCGTTTAGAACCAAGCGAGCCGATGTTCATTCTGATGATTGAAAACACCGATGCGGCTTATACATTGCCCGAAAAAGGCATGGTTGGAAACCACGCGGTGTTTGATCCGGCGGTTTTAGAAACGCCGTCGATCAACGATCAGTTCCGTGCTCAATATTCTGAGAATCAAACACAGGTTCAGGTGAAACGCCACGATAAAGTCAGTGTTATCACTTACCCATTCAACCCGCTGGATGCGATTGGGTGGCATGGTGATTTGGCGGTAGTAAAAGTGAACTGGCGTGATATTCGTCCACTTATGTCACATCGTTACCATTTACCGCCTTCTGCACATACTACATTTGTAGGATCAGGATTTGTGGTGTGCACCTTCGTTCCTCGTCCAATTGAAAGTGATCCTGGAGCGCTCAAAGTACCGTTCTACCACAACAATGACGATTATGACGAAGTCTTGTTCTACCATGCAGGTGACTTCTTTAGTCGTGACAACATTGAAGCGGGTATGGTGACATTCCATCCAGCAGGTTTTACACATGGCCCTCACCCGAAAGCTTTCAAGGCAGGGCGAGAGCATAAGAAGACTTTTGCCGACGAAGTCGCGGTCATGATTGATACGCGTCACGCACTTCAGTTTTCGGATGAGCTGGAAAAAGTAGAAAACAAAGAATACGTCTATAGCTGGCAAGAGAAGTAAGAGGCAAGGATGAAATTAGCAACCAAGAAAAATGGCACTCGTGACGGTTTGTTGATGGTCGTGAGCAAAGACTTAACGCGCTGCGTACCAGCGACAGAAATTTTCCACCCCATGAACTTAGCACCGACGATGCAGGTGGCACTTGATAACTGGGATACGCTAGCACCGCAACTGGAAGAGCTATACGTTGCACTGAACAATGGCACGGTTGCAGGGTATGAAGAGTTTGAAGCGCACTACTGCGAGTCGCCGCTTCCTCGCGCTTATCAGTGGGCTGATGGCAGTGCTTACGTAAACCACGTTGAGTTGGTTCGAAAAGCTCGCGGCGCTGAAATGCCAGAGAGTTTTTGGACGGATCCGTTGATGTACCAAGGAGGCTCTGATGCCTTTATTGGTCCTTGTGACAACATCGAGTTTGCGAGTGATGAATGGGGTATTGATTTCGAAGGTGAAGTGGCTGTGGTAACTGGTGACGTACCAATGGGCGCGAGTGTTGCAGAGGCTCAGGAGTCGATTCGTTTGATCATGCTGGTGAATGATGTCTCACTACGTGGGCTAATTCCCGCAGAATTAGCTAAAGGGTTTGGTTTTTTCCAATCTAAACCTTCTTCTGCGTTTTCTCCTGTTGCAGTAACACCAGACGAACTAGGCGATGCGTGGTACGAAAACAAAGTGCATTTACCATTGCTCTCGACCTACAACCACAAGCCGTTTGGTCGCCCAAATGCGGGTATCGATATGACGTTTGATTTTGCAGACTTAATTGTTCATGCGACTAAAACGCGCCCGCTATCTGCTGGGGCAATTATAGGTTCTGGCACGGTATCTAATAAGCAAGGCACCGAACATGGCACTTCGATTGAGGAGGGTGGCGTTGGCTATTCATGTATCGCGGAAGTTCGCATGATTGAAACCATTCGTGATGGCAAGCCGTCGACTAACTTCATGTCGTTTGGAGATTCAATCAGATTGGAAATGTTCGATGCGGATGGCAACAACATATTCGGCTCGATTGACCAACAAGTTAGCCAATATCTCAAGCACTAACAATGCTGGTTGGGAGACGATATGAGCGATAGCATGATTTTATACGGATACTGGCGATCATCGGCGGCGTATCGTGTGCGTATTTGCTTGAATCTTAAAGAGTTATCGTATGATTCAAAATCGGTACACTTGGTGCGCAATGGTGGCGAACAACACAGTGACGAGTACCATGAGTTAAACGCTTCTGAACTGGTTCCTTTGCTGGTGGATGGGGAGGTTCAGTTAACCCAGTCACTGGCGATCATTCAATACTTAGAAGAACACTACCCGGATGTCACTGTGATCCCCGAGCAAACGCCGCTTCGATACCAAGCGCTAGCTTTGGCTCAGGATATTGCAATGGAGATTCATCCCCTGAATAACTTAAGAGTTCTACAGTATTTAGAGGGGGAGTTAGCTTGCGAACCAGAGCGCAAAGTCGCTTGGATTCATCACTGGATCCACAAAGGTTTTACAGCATTAGAAGAGAAACTTCAGAAGCATCGTAAACTAAATGGTGATTGCAAGTTTAGCCTGACAAGCTCGCCATCTATTGTCGATATTTGTCTGGTACCACAATTTTATAACGCACAACGCTTTGGTGTAGATACTTCTCTTTATCCAACCATTAACGCTGTTGTGCAGTCATGCAATCAACTGCCAGCTTTTATTGATGCGATGCCAGAGAATCAGCCAGACGCTAATAGTTGATTCTTAGCATACATAATGTATTAACAAAATTTAAACGAGCCAATCCAAGTGTGTGATTGGCTCGTTTTTATTGGTGAGCAAAATTTTCTGTTTCTCGCTATCGTCGTGGCGCCTCAAAATTGCGAGGTTTTGTTGCTCTGCATAACATTTCCATTTACGCTTTGAGCAACGAGTTGTTTTGGATGCACTTTATTTATGACCAACATTTTTATCATTGTTGTTCTTCTGGTTTTATTCTTCTTTGTTATTCAAAAGTACGTGATTAAGCACGATGACACGCGTGATTATCCTTATCGCTCGAAAGGCCCTCTGCTCAGAGGTCAAGAGGGTGCGTTCTATAATGCGTTAAGAGCGGCGGTAGGGGAGCATGCCGTAGTATTCGCGAAAGTAAACATGTCCAGTTTGGTTACGCCAAAAGAAATCAAAAATAAGAAGCAGTTTTTTGTCGCGAACAATCGTATATCTCGAAGCTATTTTGATTACGTTATTTGTGACCCAAGGACACTAGAGCCGCGCGTTATCGTTGAATTGGATAATGGGCAGGAGCTAAACAAGGGTAAGATAGAAAGACAAAAGTTATTGATTCATGTTTGTAAGACGGCCAACCTGCCTTTAATCGGCGCTTCGATAAAGCACAGTTATCAAGTTGGGCGATTACGTCGTTTGCTTGCGGCACACATTGATTTGATTGAGCCCGATAAAGAAGTGCGCTTTTGCAAAAAATGCGGCAGTCCGATGATCATTAAAACCGCAAGCCAAGGTGAGTTCAAAGGGAGACGTTTCTTTACTTGTAGCCGTCAGCCGAATTGTACATACACCGAAAATTATAACGTTGTGTTTGAGGCGGACGACTAAACACGACAATTAACCTGCAGAAATAAGGGCTTTGATTAGAGATGATCAAAGCCTTTTTTGTATCTGTCCTCAAGGCAAGACCTATACTTTGAAAAAGAGTGCAGAATAGGGCAGCCATATGCGATACGGATGGATTTTGTCAGCATTGTTCATCGCATCTAATGTTAGTGCGATACCTAATTTGAAACCACTGGAGTGTGAATTGACAGAGACACCCCAAGATCATTTCTTGTTTTACCGAGAGCAAATGGTTTACCACAGTGAGCAGTTTGTCATATTTCAAAACTTCAAAGGCAGGGTGAGCACTCAAGTGGACGTCAAAACAGGAGAGTTGATTCGTACAACCTATATCGGCGAACCATTTAAACCTAAATATCAGATTTTGTTCGGCACTTGCCCTAAGGTATCGCAAACCTTACAGATTTGGATGCTCAGTGAAGTGCCTTACGACAATTAAGTGAGATAATAAAAGTGTAACTCTTCACCCGCGAGCTATTGACTGTGGTTTACGCTAGGAATGCTGGCACCTGATAATTCACTTTAAGCATGT